>NZ_QUES01000020.1:0-107409 GCF_003478085.1 Eisenbergiella sp. OF01-20
TGGCTGGCATTAACCCGGACAGCTACAAAACCCGCAGCTTCACCGACGTAAAGTCCGACGCCTATTATGCGGCCTATGTGGAGTGGGCGGCGCAGAAAAACATCGTCAAGGGAACCGGCGATAAGCTGTTCAGCCCCGACGCGCCGGTGACGCGGGAACAGATGGCGGTGATGATGGTGAACTACGCCGGACAGATGGGCTACTCCATTCCCACCCCGCTTGCGTCCGTCACCTTCGCGGACAGTAATCAGATCAGCGCGTGGGCGGCAAAGGAAGTCGCCGCCATGCAGCGGGCCGGGATCGTGAGAGGCAAAGACGGGAACCGCTTCGACCCGCAGGGAAACGCCACCCGCGCGGAAGGTTCGGCGGTGCTGCGCCGGTTTATAGAAGTTATAATTGACCCGGCCGCGGCTGCCGGCTGGACAAAGAACGATTCCGGCCATTTGCTCTACTACCAGGGCGGTAAGGCCGTCACCGGCTGGAGGGAAATCAGCGGAAAGCGGTACTACTTTGACGAGAGCGGCATCATGGCTGTGAATACGAAAGTGGACGGCTATGAAGTCGGCCCGGACGGGGCGAGGAGGTAATTTCCCACTGCATTAAGCATCCGCTTTAAGAAGGCCGTGCTGCTATTGGCTCCTGTTTTATCTCCTTCCTTCAGGTATGCTTGTACTTCGTCCGGTTCCGCGGCGGCTTCTGCACTGATAGAAATCGTGATCTGATAAATACCGTTTGCTCCAACTATCCGGCCAGCCGCGGTTCGCTCCTCCTTTTTAAGGCATCTATAACAGGCTGCCTATGGTATCAAGCAGTTTCTTCCGTTCAATCGGTTTGGAAATGTGGGCGTTCATGCCCGCGCGCAGCGCGTCACGCACATCTTCGGCAAACGCGTTTGCAGTCATTGCCACGATGGGCAGGGCGGAGACGTCGGAGCGATCAAGCTTCCTTATTTCCCGTGTCGCTTCGTATCCATCCATCCGGGGCATCTGGATATCCATCAGGATGATGTTATAGTAACCTTCAGGGGAGTCTGCCACCATTTGAAGGGCCTCTTCCCCATTGCATGCGGTCTCAGGCTCTATTTGGGTGGGCTTCAGCATTTCCAGGGCTATCTCGCGGTTCAGTTCATTATCTTCGGCCAACAGCAGCCGTTTTCCCTTAAAGGAACAGGACGTCCTGTCTTTTCCCAGGCCGGAGGAATCCGGCAGGGAGCGGGTATCCGTATCCTGTGCCGGAAGCGCTTCGTTCCGGAGGAGGGCTACGGTAACGGTAAAGACAGAGCCGTTTCCGGGCGTGCTTTCAATCTGGATATCTCCGTTCATCATGTCAATGATATTTTTGGTTATAGCCATTCCCAGCCCGGTACCTGTTATTTGTTCCACGTCATTCTCCCGGGAGCGTTCAAACGGGGTGAAGATTCTTGTCAGGAATTCCGGGGTCATCCCGATTCCCGTATCCGCACACCGGAAACCGTAGCTTGCGTACCCCCGGTTCACGGCATCCTCCTGCCATACATCGATCTCTACCCTGCCGCCCGGCGGCGTATATTTTATGGCGTTGCTTATAATGTTTACGTAGATCTGACGCAGGCGCAGGGGATCTCCCATCACGGTGTCTTGGGAATGGACAGGAATATGGACTTCCAGCGCCAGCTGTTTTTCTTCTGCCTGGGGCCGCATCAGCTCTGCCACTTCACTAATCAGCCGGTAATAAGAGAATACTTCTTCTTTGAGCGCAAATTTACCGCTTTCGATTTTGGATATATCCAGAATATCATTGATCAGGCTCAGCAGGTGGTTGCTGGACAGGCTGATTTTATTCAGACAGTCCTCAATACGCGCCCTGTCGTCCAAATGTTCCCGGGCTATGTCGGTCATACCGATAATCCCATTCATTGGGGTGCGGATATCATGGCTCATGTTGGACAGGAAATTACTTTTCGCCTCATTGGCGGACCGGGCTGTATCCAGAGCGCTCTGCAGTGCCTGTCTCTGCTGTTCCTCCTCATACTTCTGTTCATCAATACAGCGGGCGAGGAAAATAGCAAGGCGATCCTCGGTATATGGATTATCCACATGAATGAGCTGCACCAGCACCCAGTGATACTGTCCGTCATCCAAAAGGAGCCGGCACTGGGCGAATACTTCGGAGGATCGGGAGTCCGGCGCCTGCATGACGTGTTCCGGCGTGAAACGCACGCGGAACCGCTCTTTATAGTCCGGATGAAGCCTGCCGTCCATATACTCCAAAAGGGAGGAATAGCTGCCATACCCCTGAAGCTCTTCCAGAAATCCGGGGGCCGCATAGATGCTTTTTTGTGCATCCATACTCAGGTTTACGCTGAGAATTACCGCATGGGTATCGGAAATGGCCCGGATCAGCGTACTGCGTTCCAGAAGCTTCTCCCGCTTTTCCTCTTCCTGGGCCAGCTTTTCTGAGGTGATATCGTGGAAGGTGGCAATGAGGATTGTCTCCCCTTCTTCATCCAGCATTTTTTCTATAATGCCCGAGGCCCAGAAGTAGGTGCCGTCCAGCCGGCTGAAACGGCTGACATAGGTGATTTTCCGTTCCGTTTCCATAGCCTCCTGGAAAAAGCGCCGTGTCTCCTCCCAATCCTCCGGATGGATCCATTCGCTGAGATATTTCCCGGTAAGGGCCTCCTGGGAGGCCTCCCGGGGAAAATTCAGCAGACGCAGGCCTTCCTGGTTTATCTGAAGGAAACGCAGCGGAATATCCCGGGAAACCAGGGCGACGCCTTCGGGAACCGCATTGTACAGGCGGTCAATATAGGATGCCTGGGTACGCAGCCTTCTATGTGCCTTTTTCATTTGCAGGATATAGACAAGCGCCAGCAGGATAATGGCCAAAGAAATAGCCCCCACAAAAAGGAACGTCCTCCGCAATATATCATTTGTCTGGGCTCTTACCACATTTTCCGGAATCATGGACAGTAGATACCAGTCCGATAACCCTTTCATGGGAACATAACAGAAAACCATACCGGTGTCCCCATAGGCAAAAACAGCCCAGCCGCTTTTTCCGTCATGAAGAGAGCGGCGGAATTCTTCCAGGGCACCGCTGTCATTTTTATCACGGGGAAGCATATCGAATATATTCTTTACCGTTTTATTGCTGCCGGGGTGAGGGGAACGGATCAGGATTTCTCCTTCCGCATCCACTATGTAAGAAAAACCGGCGCCATTATAAAAGGACAGACTGAATTCATCCGCTATGGCTGCGACCGTGTATTCCTTCACCAGATAACTGACACTGCCGTCGGCAAACCGGACTTTCAAATACAGATTAAATACATTGACTCCGGTTGCACTGCTGATGTGGGGAGCGATCACGCCGGTATCCCCGCTGAACTGATCCGGCAGATTCTGGTCCGCACCGTCATATTCCGGCACACAGGTGCCGTCGGGAAAATAAAGCCGGACGCCCTGCTCGGCAACCGAAAATGCCTCTATGACTTCTCCGGCTGAACCGATCTTATCAGCCGGCAGGCTCTCCAGATAATCCTTCACCGCATAAACCGATTCAAAATCTTCTCTTAACTGTATTTCCAGAGCGTTCTCACCCTGACTGGTGCTCTCTGTAATCGCACGCAGAGACTGCTCCCACAGCTGTTCCCTCACTTCATTTATAAAAGCGAATGTGAGCGCTGCCAGCAAAATACCTACCCCGGCGGCGGCAAAAAGGAACCATCTTCTTGCCCGCGTCTCATTCTTTTTCATTGTTGTTCTCCTCCCGCTGCCAGCTGTCCGTCGAGCCACGCCAGAACCTCGGAAAGATCATCACCGGATAGCAGCTTCACGGAACAGTCTGCGGTGAGATCCCATATCGGCATCTGTAAAGCGCTGTCGGAGCCTATTACTGTTTTCCCCTCCTGATACGTATCGATGAGCGGCTGTATTTCCTCACAGGATGCAGGCTCCCCTCCGTTCAACGGACTGAAGGAGCATTGGTTATCCGCAAACTTTCCGATATTTTCCCGTGTGGTGAAGAATTCCACAAACCGCTCCGCCTCTTCCTTATAACGGCTGTCCTGGTTCACCGCAATCCGGGTATCCGCATTAATCACCAGAACCGCTCCCTCCTCCAGGACAGGGTAGGGGACCACGGTAAAGGAAAAGCCGGGATCCATAGCCTTCACACGGTCGGCGGCCCAGCCGCCTGTCAGCATAAACGGGGTATTTCCTTCTGCAAAAAGTGCCAGATCATCAGAAGTTTTTTTCGTATTCAGGGCTTCCTCTGCATTGATATATCCTTTTTCCAGAAATTCTTCCGCTATGGAAAACCCATCCTCCAGACAGGATCCCAGGGATTCCTCCCCTTTATTAATCCTGTCGAAAACCTCCTTCTGCGTCCCTTCCTGATACATCGAATAAAAGCTGCGGCCGATCGCCAGGGTTTTCAGGGAAATATCGTTGTTGGCGATAACAGGTGTGATTCCCTGATCCACAAAATAATCACATATCTGTTCCCATTCCGGAAGGGTTTGGGGTATTTTCTGTCCATGCTCCTTCAGGAGATCCTGATTGCAGTATAATCCAAATGCGGAAACTGTGGTGGGCACCCAATAGATTTTCCCGTCTTTATCCATCTGATCCATGACACGGACGGAAAAATCCGGCAGTGTTTCCAGACCGGACAGCTCCATAAGCTTTCCTTCCTCTTCCAGCTCCAGCGCCGTATCATGGTTTACCATAAAAATATCGTCCCCGTTTCCGGTATTCATCCGTTTCATAAGGGCATCATAATAATCATTTCCCTTCAGGCTTTCGTAGGAAATGCGTATATCCGGATTCTCTTCCATAAAGGTAGTCAGGATTTCCTCGATAACCACTACATTTTCCGGTTCATATTTATTTCCGAAGAAGGTGAGTTCCACCCGGGGTTCGGTATTCTCCGTATAGATCTCCACTTTGCCCCTTCCGCTGCAGCCGGCCGCTAAAAGTGCCGGAAGCAAGAATAGTGCCATCCCTTTTTTCCAGTTAATCCCTTTGTCTTTCATACCATATATCTTTCCGGCAAATGTTTTATCAGAAGCATTTAGCCTGTTAAATCTATAAAGCTATTGTAACAGAAAAACAGCGGTATTAAAAGCAAACTTTCTATTAATGATGCTTCCAGACATGGCTGGGCTGGGCACGGTACGTGGGGTAACGGAACAGCAGGGTTTTCAGTGCGGCCCAGTTAAACGGGAAAAGAGGCCAGAAGTAACTGGATCCGCCGAATGTGGGGGTGGTAATGACGGACAGCAGTACGAGGATCAGCCCTCCCAGAAAACCCCACAGATGGAAAACAGCGGTCATAACAATAATAAATATACGGTAAACCCGGATGGCATCCCCGAATTCCATGCTGGAAAGCGAAAGGCTGGTAAGAAGGGTGATGGCTCCGTAAAATAATACCTCCACCGTCGCCCAGTTCAAACTGACCGCAATATCGCCTATAATAAGTCCGCCCACCACGGACAGGGAACCGGAAAAACGGCTGGAGCTCAGAGAAGCGGAATTTTTAAAGAGATCCAGGCCGAATTCCACCACAAGCACATAGAAAATCAGGGTGGGAGCCGGCCACCTGCCGGTGGAAAGCAGCTGCCATTCATCGGAAAGATGGGGATAATATGCGGTTATCAGCAAAAAGAGGGGCATCAGGAGCAGGCTGATAAAAATACAGCCGAAGCGTACCAGCCGGAAGTAATTCCCCACCACAGGGCTTTTGTAATAGTCCTCCGGACTCTGGGTAAACTGGAATATGGTGCAGGGCAGGATCAGCACCTCCGGGGAATTGTCCACAATAAGCAGCAGATGCCCTTCCATCAGAAAGCTGCAGGCCACATCCGGCCGTTCGGTCCTGTGCACGCTGGGCAGGGGATTATACCATCTTTTACGCACCAGAAGCTCTTCCAGGCTTTTGGTGCCCATGGTGAGGCCGGTCACCTGCAGGCTGTCCAGTTTTGCCCGCAGGGACTCCAGGAGGTCCTCATTTACGGAATCCTTCATATATGCGATTGCCACATCCGTCTTGCTTTCCGAACCCACGCTTTTCACTTCAAAGGTGAGCTGCGGGGAACGGATCCTGCGCCGTATCAGATTGGTATTAAACAGCATGGTTTCCACAAAACCATCCCTGGCCCCCCGGGTAACCTTTTCCGTATCCGGCTCCCCTATGCTTCTGGCAGGATAGGTACGTACATCGATAATGATGGCCTGGTCAAAGCCGTCAATCAGCAGGACGGAAGGCCCGCTGAGGACATTTTTGACGATTTCTTCCCAGTCCTGCGTTAGGGTTGCCTGGGCATAGCCGATTTTGGCATTCATATAATGCCGGATATCTTCGATGCAGGAGTCTTTCATATAAAGAGGATTCTGGAGATCCGAAAAAATCTGCTGCAGAATTTCCGTCCTGCAGAAGCCATTAATGCCGATCCAATAGCCTCTTGTATCTCCCAGGAACAAATCCCTGGTTATGAGGTCGAAGCTGATTCCAATAGGCAGAATCTCCTTCGCTGTCTGTATGTTGGTATCAATCTGTGAGGAAAGCCTTCTCATAATCTTTCTCCCTCTGTCCTTCAGGCGGACAACCTGTTTTTCAGGATCTTTTTCATGATAGTATGTGCCGGCATTAAAATCCCTATTCTTATAAAAATTTTTAATTTCCTCTTGACAATCATTTCTGTAAACATTATAGTTACAGTATAAACTGTAATCACAATTTTTACAGAATAAAATCATACAAACACAACAAAAGATAAGGAGGATATTCATATGTCTGTTACAGCAATTGGAAAAGCAAATTTTGAACAAGAGGTACTGCAGTCCGAGATACCCGTTCTGGTGGATTTCTGGGCGCCCTGGTGCGGATACTGCCGCAGGCTCAGTCCGGTTATCGATCAGCTTGACAGCGCTTATGAAGGCCGTCTTTCCATCCGTAAAGTAGATATTGACGAAGAGCCGGAGCTGGCTGATTCCTATGATGTGGAAACCATCCCCACTCTGTTCTTATTCCAAAAGGGGAAAGAACCCGTATACCTGGTAGCGCCCCAGGCAAAGGTGCAGGTAACGGACTGGCTGAAGGAAAACGGCGTGGAGTGATACCATTTCCGTTTTATATAGAAAGAAGGGAATCCGAATGAAAAAAGACCTTTATGATGTGGCAGTTATCGGAGGAGGGCCGGGCGGATATTCCGCGGCGCTGTATTGTGCCAGAAGCGGTTACTCCGTCCTTGTGCTTGAGAAGCTTTCCGCAGGCGGCCAGATGGCCACTACGGGACAGGTGGATAATTATCCCGGTTTTGATGAGGGGATAGACGGCTTTGAGCTGGGAGAAAAGATGCAGCGCGGCGCCCAGCGTTTCGGTGTGGAGACCGAATATGCAGAGGTGAGTTCTGTGGATCTGGAACCGGAAATCAAACAGATAACCACTTCTTCCGGACCGGTATCCGCCAGGAGTGTGATTGTGGCCACGGGAGCCTCTCCCAGGGAGCTGGGGCTTGTGGAGGAACGGCAGCTGCGGGGAAGGGGCGTGGCCTATTGCGCGGCCTGTGACGGCCAGATTTACCGGAACAAGACCGTAGTCATTGCCGGAGGCGGAAACAGCGCCGCGGCCGACGCCCTGTTCCTCTCCAAAATATGCAGTAAGGTATATCTGGTACACCGCCGTGACAGCCTGCGGGCCTCCCGTATTTATATGGAGCCTCTGGAAAAAAGCGGGGTGGAATTCATCTGGGACAGCAAAATCACGGAAATCCTGCACGATAAGCGGGTGACCGGCGTGCGTGTGGAGAATGTAAAAGACGGTACCACCAGGGAAATTCCCGCTGACGGCGTTTTTGTGGCCGTGGGGCGTGTCCCCGATACGGCGTTGTTCGCAGGCCAGTTAGAGCTGGATCCCCAGGGGTATATCATCGCGGATGAAAGCACCCGCACCAATATTGACGGCGTTTTTGCCGTAGGCGATGTACGTACCAAAGCCCTGCGCCAAATCGTAACCGCCGCGGCCGACGGGGCCACCGCCTCCCACTATGTGGAAGAATATTTAATGTAATGCACAATTACAAAGGGATGGGCTTTTACCGGCGCCGGTAAAAGCCCATCCTCTGTTCCTGTTATTATGCCATATTTTGAAGCAATGAAAGAATATCATCCCTGCTCATGGGATAGAAAGCCCCGCAGGTATGGCTTCCTTTATCCGTCATGGCATCCGCAATCTCTTGGAACCTTTCCGACCCTACGCCGGCTTCGCCCAGGGTTAAGGGCAGGCCGGCTTCCCGGATGAGGCCGCGCAGTCTTTTTATCCCTTCTTTTGCCGTTTCCGCAGGGTTTTCAAAGTTCATCGGGGCATTCCATACACGGACCGCTATCTGGGCCAGCTTGGGGACGCATTCCTGTTTGGTGCACAGGTATTCCATCCAGGCGGGAAAGGATATGGCCAGCCCCGCTCCGTGGGCGATATCATAGAAGCCGCTGATCTGGTGCTCCAGTCCGTGATTGAACCAGTCCTGCTGCCTTCCGCAGCCCGTCATGTCATTCTGCGCCCAGGTGCCGCACAGCATGATTTCCGCCCTTGCGGCATAATCCCGGGGGTTTTCCAAGGCTATCGGCAGGTTGTGGATTACGGTGGCCAGAATGCCTTCCGCCACCCGATCCGTCATCTCCACGTGTTCCGTCGGACTGAAGTACCGTTCCATGGCATGGGCCATGATATCCATACAGCCGCAGGCGGTCTGGTAAGGAGGAAGGGTATAGGTCAGTTCCGGATTCATTATGGAGAAAACCGGACGCATCAGAGGCGAACCGAAGCCGGTTTTCATAGGAATGGTTTCATCAGAGATGACACAACTGTCACTTTCTTCGCTGCCTGCGGCAGGCAGGGTGAGGATATCCGCTACCGGTATCCTTTTGTCTCCGGGTTTTACCTTCCCGGATATCAGGTCCCAGACATCGCCTTCATAGAAAACGCCGAAGGATATGGCTTTACAGGTATCAATGACGCTTCCGCCGCCAACGGCAAGAAGGAAATCAACCTCTTTTTCCCGGCATAATCCGATTCCTTTTCTCACCAGGGATACCCGGGGGTTCGGCACCACGCCGGGCAGTTCATCAAAGGAAAGCCCGGCTTCGTCCAAGGCTTTTACCACCTTGTCATACAGGCCGCTTTTTTTAATGGAGGTGCCGCCGTAAACGAGAAGAACCCTGGAAGCCCCCTGTTTTTTCAGTTCTTCTCCCACACACAGCTCTTTCTCCCTGCCAAAAATCATTTTGGTGGCACATTGAAATTCAAATCCGTTCATCGTTGTTCCCTTTCTTATTCCGGCAAAGCCGGGTTGCCTTATAATATAAGTAATTCCTTCGGGCTATTGGTCAGATTCTCAAATCCGTTTTCCCGGATCACGATCATATCTTCTATCCTGACTCCAAATTTCCCTTTCAGATAGATGCCCGGCTCCACCGTTATCACAATACCCGGGATGAGCCGGTCGCCGCATACCTCATTGAACCGGGGGTTCTCATGGACCTCCACACCTACGCTGTGTCCCAGCCCATGGGAAAAACAACCTTCGTAGCCCTCTTTGTAGATATAGTTCCGGGCGGCGGCATCCACCTCCCGGCATACCGCTCCGGGGCGGATCACATCAAAAGCCCTTTTCTGTGCTTCCCGGACTGTCTCATAAACCTTCCGCTGCTCTTCCGTCACGTTGCCCACAGCCACCGTCCGGGTCATATCCGCCAGATATCCCCCATATACGGCCCCGAAGTCCATAGTGATAAAGTCCCCTTTCCGGATCAGCCGGTTTGTTGCAAAACCGTGTGGCAGGGAACTGTTCGGCCCGGAGGCGACGATAAAGTTAAAGGTTTTCTCATCCGAACCCAGCCTGGTCAGGGTGGCACCGATTTCTCCTGCTATGTCGATTTCCGTCATGCCGGGTTTTATGAGGCCGCAAATATGGGAAAAGGTGTGATCCGTAATCTGCTGGGCTTTTCTGTGGCAGGCAATTTCTTCCTCGTCCTCTTCCCTTCTCAGCGAATCCATGAGCAGGGCGAGGCCGTCCGACGCGTCCAGGGAGATTCCTGCCAAATCCGCCTGCATCTGTCTGTATTCTTCTAACGTTACCAGCCCGGTATGCAGGGAGAGGGATGCGATGCCTTCCTGTCCAAGGAGGCTTTTTACCTGGGAACACCAATTTTTTTCTTCGATTACACAGCAGTTTTTTACCTTTGCCTGCGCCTGTTCAAAATAACGGAAATCAATGAGAAGCCAGGCTTTCTTTCTGGTGATCAGCACCGTGCCTGCGGAGGACTTCATACCTGTCAGGTAAAAACGGTTGGCGCCGTCCCGCAGGATTACGGCCTCCATGGAAGAAGGCATGGCCCGCTGCAGTCTGCTTATTTTATCCATAATCGCTCCTATCCGCGCACCAAAAGCGCGCTACATTTTTTTCAGCAGGACAGTATAGCACTCTGCCGCTTCTCTTACCGCCTGTATGGAGGCGTATTCGTTATCCCCATGGACACCTCTTCCCTGTTCCGGGGTGGCATACATGGGGGAAAAACGCAGTACTTCATCCGTCAGCTCCAGAAAATGTCTGGAGTCCGTACCGCCGCCCAGGACAAAGGGGATGACCGGCAGTTCCGGCCAGATTTCCTCCACACTGGCCTTCATCGCCAGGTATCCCGGCCCGTCCGTGGGGCTTTCCGGCGCGGCCCCTCTGCCTCCCGCCAGCTCACACAGCAGATCGTGTTTCCCGGCCGCCCGTTCCAGTTTTCCGGTTATTTCTTCCACGGTTTCCGTGGAGGGCACACGTACGTTAGCTGTCAGCACCGCCTTTTTGGGCATCACGTTAAAAGCGGTCCCTCCTTCTATCATGGTAAAAGCGATGGTCGCACCCAGAAGGGTCCCGGCATCCTTACAGATTTCATGCAGAACCGGATAACTCTGCCGCTCGTCTGCTGCCAGAAGAAGCTTTTCCCGTATTTCCGGCCGCGCATATGGAGCCGCACTGCGCAGCATTGTCCGGTTTCCCTCACTCAGCTCCCGCCGGAAAAAACCGGAATATTCCACTTCATGTATGAAGTCCGCCAGCCGTACAATAGCCGAATGGGCCGGGGGATTGGCGGAATGTCCCCCCTGGGAAAGGGCGGTAAACCGGTATTCCAGGGAGCCTTTTTCAGAGATGCCGAAACAGGCGGCCTTCCCTTTGACCAGCCCCATAAAATCTTCACAGATAGTGCCGCCTTCATCGAATACCGTTTCAAAATGCAGTTTTTTCTTCCGTAAAAGCTCCGCCGCCCGGGTTGTGGTATGGCCGCCGGTTTCTTCATCGCAGGACAGATAAAGCCAGATATCCCGCACGGGCCTCCAGCCGCCTTGCAGCAGGGCATCGAAGGCGGATAGTAACGCGCATTGCGGCCCTTTCATATCCTGCGTGCCTCTTCCCCAGACGCAGCCGTCCGCAATCCTGCCGGAAAACGGCGGATAGCTCCAGCCTTTTGTACCGTCAGCCGGAACCACATCCATATGTCCGGTGAACAGGACCGGAAGGGCCTGCCTGCCGGACCCTTCCAGCGAAAGAAGAAGGGCTTCCCCTACGGGTATTACGGATGCCGAGGCAAACAGGGACGGGAAAGCCGTTTCCAGAAAGGCCCGGTATTTCCCGATTTGGTTATCTGCATCCTCCCCTTTTCCGCTTACCGTAGGGATTGCCGCCATAGCGGACAGTTTTTCTCCGATTCTCTCAAACATTCCTTTACTCCTTCATGCCGGATACGGCAATTCCTTCCACGAAAAATTCCTGGGCAAAGCAGTATAAGAGGAGAAGCGGCAGCATGGATATCAGTGCGCCCGCCAGAGCCGGCCCGGTTTCCCGCACGCCTTCCCCCACAAACATGGCAAGTCCCGCGGAGAGTGTCCTCATTTTGGTGGAATTGGTCATCATCAGCGGATAAATCAGGTCATTCCAGTTGGATGTGAGGCAGAAAATGAAAAAGGTTACGAAGGCAGGTTTGCATAAGGGAAACATGATTTTCGTAAATATCCCGAATTCATTCATTCCGTCGATCCTGGCCGCTTCCTCCAGGCTCTTGGGTAGCCCCATGTAAAAGGATCGCATGAAAAACATCCCGTATGCGGAGGCCACACGAGGCAGAATCAGCCCGATATAGGTGTTCAGGATTCCGAAGGTGTGCAGCTCCAGATACAGGGGGATCATGATGATCTGGAACGGAATCAGCATGGTGAGCAGGACAATATTAAAAATCATTTCCTTTCCCTTGAATTCCAGGCGTGCAAAGGCATAGCCGGCCATGGAATCCAGAAGGGCGGAGCAGACCGACACCACGCCGGCGAAAATTACCGTATTTTTTATGTAATCCGCCAGAGGGATCCTGGACCATACCTGTATGTAGTTTTTAATTGTCCACGCCTTGGGCCACAGGGTGGGCGGCCACTTTATGATATCCTTCTGCAGCTTGAAGGTGCTTAAGAGCAGCCAGACAAACGGGAACACGATCAGAAAAAGCACGAAAAGGCACAGAACAATCCTGATAATGTCATATCCTTTTATTTTTTTCTTCATCCTGTCTCCTCCTACATGTTTTTCGCAATTTTGCGTTCCATATACCCTTTGAAAATCAAAATGATGACGGCGATGACAAAGAATAATTCAATACACATAGCCGACGCGTAGCCCAGATCATAGGGTGCGGAAAACCCTCTGTTATAGATGTACTGCACCACCGTCTCCGTTTTGTAAAGAGGGCCTCCCCCTGTTGTCACATAAACCACGTCGAAAACCTGGAAAGCACCGATTATGGTGGTCAGCAGAGTAAAATTAATGGTGGGAAGCAGGTTGGGCAGGGTGATATGGAAAAACTGCTGTGTTTTCGTGGCCCCGTCGATCTCCGAAGCTTCAAAATAGGTGGACGGGATATCATTGATACCGGCTACCAGGATAATCAGTGTTTTGCCGAAGGCCTTCCAGACGGATATAAAAATAATGATGGGCATTGCGAACCGTACTTCACTGAGCAGGGCTATGGGTTCGCCGCATACGAGACTGATTAAGTAAGGGATATAACCCACCGTGGAATTCAGTATCAGGTTGAATAAGATACCGATGGCGGTAAAGGAACACAGCACCGGTACATAAAAAACAGATCGGCACATCTTATTAAAACGGGTGGGTTTGTACAGCCAGTAGGCCAGTACCAGCGCAATAATCAACTGGATCGGCACGGATATCACCACATAGTAAAAGGTGTTTTTAAACGCATTCCAGACCCGTTCGTCCCCCAGTGTGCGCTTGAAATTTTCCAGCCCCACAAAATCGGGCAATGCCAGGAAAATATCCAGGTTTGTCAGGCTGATAATGAATGAAATCACTAAGGGAATAATAGTAAATACAAATAATACGAGTATTGCGGGAAAAATGAACAGGTATCCCACCCTGTCCTTTCCCGTCCATTTTGCTGTAAATCGTTTGATCGGGCTGCTCTTTTCCATCCTCGGCTCCCTTCTGCAGAAAGGATGCCGCCGCCGACAGGGTACTGTGCCGGCAGCAGCATCCTTTATCAAAACGTTTCTGCATGTATCTGTTCCGGTACCTTCACCGTTACATCAGAATTTACTATTTTAAAATCCCCTGGATAACATCGTTGTATTTATCCAGTGTGGCCTTGATATCGGCTCCTGCGAAAATTTCTTCCATAGCAGGATACAAACCGTCTGTGGATATTGTGTTCACACCGTTTTTCTTGCATTCGATATGTCCGTAGGAAAGAGGCTCGGACAGTGCCAGCGTCTGCGGATCATCGGCAAAATTAGCCTGTGCGGAAATCAGGTAGGCAGGGGTGCCGCATTCCTTTGTCCATTTGGTGCCGATTTCTTCGGAATTCCAGTAGTTGACGAATTTGTAAACCAGTTCCTTATGCTCCTCAGAGGTGGTTTTGGGAATGGAAAAACCTACCGGGATGACTGCCGCATCCTGTTCTACACCCACACAGGAAGGAACGGCCTTTACCCCATAATTGATCTCGTTTTCACGCAGGCCGTTGATGATCCAGGGCCCGTTGATGAACTGGCCCAGCTGGCCGCTGATGTAGGTATTGTCGTCGGAATCCTTGGGAGAACATTCATACAGGGTTTTCAGGGTTTCAAAGGCTTTTACGTTTTCTTCGGAGTTGAATACCGCCTGGGTTTCGTCCTCATTCACATAACCGCCGCCGTACGCATACATGGTGTACTGGGCCGTTACGTTGTTGTTGGTGGGTACACAGAAGCCATACTGGTTTTTACTCTTATCGGTAAGCAGCTTTGCATTTTCCACCAGTTCTTCAAAGGTTTCCGGAGGGGATTCCGGATCCAGGCCCGCCGCTTCGTACAGGTCTTTATCCCAATAGAAATAATGGGAAACCATCTGCATGGGAATACCTACGCATAAATCGTCATAATACAGCAGATCCACCACGTTCTTGTCGAAATCATCGGCATTCACTTCAGGCAGTTCATAGAAATCCGCCACATCCTGGAAACTGCCTGCTTCCACATAGGGGGCATAGTAGCCGGAGGAACAAAGGACAAAATCGGGCGCATTGCCTGCAGCTATGGCTGCGGGAAGCTTTTCATTAAAGGTGGCCCAGGGCATTACATCCATCTCAATGGTGATGTTCCATTCATTGGCAGCGTTAAAGTCATCCACAATCTGCTGGAGCACTTCCCCGTCCGTGCTGGTAAATCCGTTCCAGAAGGTAAGCGTGGTTGGCTCATAGGTCTTTTCCCCGCTGTCCGCTTCCCCGGAAGCCGCCGGTTCCTCTGCCGTGGATGCTGCGGCGCTCTGTGGTTCGGCAGCGGCTTCGCCGGCAGTATCCGTTGCCTTGCCTCCGCATGCGGTCAGCCCCAAACCCAGGCATAATGCCATTCCCAGTGCCATTAATTTATTCCACTTTTTCATAATCCATTTCCTTTCTATTTTCAGATGCTTTTTCCTATTTTGAAGCTATTTTCCGGGTGCTGCCATACCCACACCCGGCCCCCCTTTTCCTTATCAGATGCTCCTTGCCGCTTCCACAATCCAACGGATTCTTTCCCAGTCCAGCTTGGCGTCGATGGTGCAGTCCCCGCCCAGCATCAGGCCGATTTTCCCATGGTTAAGAATCAAATCGGTGGTATACTTCTGCAGCTCCTCTTTAGTTCCGGTATAGAGGATTCCCTGCTGGGTATGTTCATCCCAATGGGTTTCAAAACCGCCCAGGGAGGTTCTTCCGCCAATAAAATAACGTCCTGCATCCAGGGTCAGCCCTTCCACAAACACAGCCCAGTTTACTACCTTGGCCGGATAATCCTGCCAGATTGCCAGCTGGTTCCTGTTACCTGCCCAGCCGCACATATGTATAATATTGTTGTCGGAAAAACGGTTGGCATGTTCCAGGACATACATGTCGCTGGGCGTGATGGTTTTCCGGTATTCTTCGGGGGTAAAACGATCATATTCCCCTCCCTGCACGCAGTAATAAACACCGTCACAGCCCGCTTCTGTGATGAGCAGCTGTGCCAGAAGGGCATTGGATTGTGCAATTACATCCAGCGCCTGCATTACCGCGTTTTTATCTTCCCGGATGTATTCCATTACCATATCATCCGTAACGCCCACTGCTTCGGCACCGAAACGCAGGGAGGAAAAGGGGGCGAATACATTGTAGAATACGCAGCGTTCTTTTCCGATTTCCGCCACAATAGCTTTAGCCCTTTCCACCTGTTCCCTGATAAAGGGATGATCTGCGGTTAACGGCTGTATGGTTTTCCAGTCCGCCGCCGTTTTGATTTCCGGCAGGGGATACGGGAAATAACCGTCGCACATGATTTTTACAAAATCCAGATCGGTTTCCCGGTAATACTTCAGATGTGCGTCTATACAGCCCTGGCCGGAGGCTTCTTCCCCGCCAAAATGGAACCAGAAGCCCACCGGAACGTGATCCACCTCCTTTTTGTTCATTGCGTTTAAGACTCTTGTTCTTTTATCCATTTTTCATTTCCTCCTTTTTATATGCAAGCCATCCTTCCCGGGACGGCCTGAACTCTTTTTTGTTTTTTCCGGCATCTTGCTGTCCGGAAAGCTTTCACAGTCCGCTATGTATGCTGTCCTATGCGCCTATCATAATATGAAGAATCTCTTCATCGGTGGCTTTCATTCCTTCCCTGCCCATTCTGCCGATATTACGGATGGTCTGTTCATAGTCTCCTTCCACCAGCCCTTCTCCGAAAGCGAAGGTTCTACCGTTCTTCGCCATTTCATAAGCGAGCAGCCCGGCTTCCACGGCGCTGGCTATTTTGGCAGCGCAGGAGGACTTCGCCCCATCGCAGACGATTCCGCCCACGTTACCCAGGGAATTTATGATAATCCGGCCGATTATGTCATAATCCGCCCCATCCAGATAAGCAATCCCGCATACGGCCGCCGTTCCCGCAGATACCGCTCCGCAATATGCGGATAAATTACCAATATATCTTTTCTGGTGTACGGAAATGAGGTTGGAAACGATCAAGGCCCTGTAGAGCATTTCCTCATCCGCCCCTGTTTCCCCCGCATACACAATAACGGGCATGGATACGGTGATGCCCTGGTTTCCCGAACCTGAATTGATTACCACCGGCAGGGAGCACCCGCTCATTCTGGCATCCGATCCTGCTGCCGCGGCAGCCTTAATCCTGGTTTTCAGGCCGTTGCCTTCCGTTTCGTACAGGGTACGGCCAACCTCCGCCCCCCAGTTATGGGACAGGCCTTCTTCCGAGATTGCGGAATTAAAGGAAATCTGCCTGTCCAGCAGCATCTTTACTTCGTCTACAGTCACCTCTTTGGCAAACTGCAGAATGTCCCGGATATTCAGAAGTGATTTATCCCCGGATTCCTCTGTTTGAATCTGGGGCTGTTCAAACAATACTTCTCCGTTTTTTTCAATCCGTGCAATATGGTTATGCGCTCCCTGTACCACGACCGAAGCTTGATCCTTACCTGCTTTTCCGCTTATCCTGATGTACAGGTTCTCTTCTCCCGTCACAAGCGAACAGCTGCACATTCCTTTTTCACACAGCCTTTTCACCTCCGCCTGCTCTTCGGGTGTCACCTCGCTGATCACTTCCAGCTCCCGTTCCGCCTTTCCCGCGACCGCCCCCAGTACGGCGGCTGCTTCCACGCCTCTTAAACCGCCTGCGTTGGGCACCACAACCCCTTTTACATTTTTGATAATATTACCGCTGCAGCAAGCCGTCATACTCTCCGGGATCTTACCCAGCACCTCCCGGAGTCTGGCGGCCGCATACGCTATGGCAATTGGTTCCGTACATCCCATTGCCGGTATCAGCTCCGAATGCAGTATTTTCAAATAATTTTCATAGATATGCCTGTCACAT
The DNA here is from genome assembly GCF_003478085.1 of Eisenbergiella sp. OF01-20. NCBI lineage: Bacteria > Bacillati > Bacillota > Clostridia > Lachnospirales > Lachnospiraceae > Eisenbergiella > Eisenbergiella sp. OF01-20. The sequence continues at coordinate 17,413 of NZ_QUES01000020.1, forward strand.
ACGCTCATCCTTTAACCGCTCCTATCATAACAGTAAGACAGGGATTCGTCAAAAAACAAATCCATTTAATATTATGCAAAGTATCTTAATTATATTTTATTAATCATATTAGCAACATTTGTAGATTAATATTAATATACCTAACACTAAAAAGCAACCTGTTTTTGTCCCCTTTTTTACTTTTCATGCCTGTGCACAAAAATCATTGTCCATTTTTGTGTAAATGTACTACTGCTCCATCCGGCCTTTGTACCTTTTGTTCCGTATGGCTTGCTGTCTGCGGGAATAAAAAAGCGCAAAAAGGACTGCTGTCCCAAAAAGATCTGGATAGCAGTCCATCTGAAATTCCTGTTCCCTGAATGATGTTTTATTGCCTGACAGCCCTATTCCCTTTCTGCCTGAAGTCCCATTCTCTCGTACTGCTCCGGCGGTGCGTCATTCTCTTTCATAAGCCGGACGATTTCCTTCCGGAAATAAGATTCCCGTTCCGGATCGGACAGGGGATTTGTTTGGCCCGGATCCGTTTCCAGGTCAAAAAGCATGGTACGATACGGATGTTCTCCCCTTTCATCCAGATACTGGGATTTTTCCCTGTTCTTGATTTTCAGCAGGCGGCAGCCCTTTGTAAAAGAAAATGGCTCGCTCAGTTCCAGCTCCTGCAGTTCTTCCGGCGGGAACATTTCCCGCATGTGGGTGGGCATCAGAGTGTAATTGTACAGCGGATCATTGGTTTTGTTTACCGGCGCCAGCACGTAGACATAACGGCCGTCCGTGCAGCTGATCTGGGCGCCGCAGGTCCCGTAAAGACAGGTTTCCCGCACGGGCCTGCCTTCCGCAATGGTTTCCTTCAGCGGACAGCCCAGCATATCCTCCGGAACCGGAATGCCGAAAAATTCCAGCAGGGTGGGTGCCAGATCAATGGTCTGCACCAAACAATCACAGCGGCCGGATGCCCGGCTTCTGGGATCATAGATGAATAAAGGGGTATGTACGATTTCTTCGTAGAAATTGATTTCATTGCTTTTCGCCCACCAGTCATGTTCTCCCAACAGAAAACCATGATCCGTATTGACGATCAGCATGGTGTCCTCCCACAGATCGTAAGCGTCCATTTTGTCCAGGATTCTGCCCAGGTTACGGTCACACATCCGAAGCAGCGCCGCGTATTTATTGCGTACATGCTGCTGATAAGGTCTTTCTTCCTCCGTCACGGGATGATATCCCGGCCAATCGAAGAAGGGGCCGTCATAGGATGGCTCAAAGCCCAGCAGATCCTCCTCCTGCACATAAAAAGGCTCGTGGGGATCGAAGGTTTCCACCTGAAGAAACCAGTTGTCTTCCCCGTGATTGCGGTCAAGGAATTCCATGCCGGCCCGGAAGGTTGCCGTCTGTGCCATTTTATCTTCGGTATCCGTATATTCCCTGTTTACCATATCCTGCTTAATGCACTGTCCCAGATGGGGAGGAAGATCCTTATTTCCCACAAAAGCCTTCCAAGGATCCCCTTCCTGCCCCCGCACATTTTCCCAGGTACTGTAGCGGCTGTGATAGGTACAGCCGCCGTCCTCCCAATAATGGTAGTGGTCGCTGATCAAATGGGAGTGAATCCCGCTTTTCTTCAATATTTCCGGCATGGAATCGTCGTAGGGTTCCATGGGGCCCCAGCTGCGGTGCAGAAAGTTATAGCGTCCGGTGTGGATTTCCCTGCGGGCAGGCATACAGGGCAGGCTTCCCACGTAGCATTTGTCAAAGGTGGTACAGCGGTCCGCCAGACGCCGGAAATTGGGCGTCCTCGTCCAGTCACAGCCATAGGGGGAAAGCATGTGACGGTTCAGGGAATCATACATGATCATGATTGCTTTCATACTGTTTTCTCCATTTCTGTCATATGTTCCAGCTTACAGGAATACAGGTCATGGCCATACCAGTGCCGTTCTTTCTCCTGTCTGTAGAACCGCCAGGGCGGCATGGCCTTTTTATGTTTATTCTTCCGCCAGTCTCTTCATTCTATCATAATATTCCTGGTTCAACACGGTATATCTTTCATAGCCGAATTTTTTGCAGTCCTCCAAATGCTTCTGCCATTTGGCATCGTCGATTCCGTTCATGACACTTTCCGCCATAAAGTTATCCATATAGGTTCGAAGCTCCGTAAGAAGGACATTGATTTCCTGTGTATTTTCCGGATAATCCTGTCCATCCGGTATGAACTCCTCCACCGCGCATTCCATGTATGGATCCTGCCTCTCCATATACTTGATTTCACGGTCTGAAGTCACAGCGAATTTGGCATTATCCTCTTCCGTCCATAAGAAAACACCCTTTATGCCCATAGATAAGGTATGTCGCACCTCCGCATAGCTGTTATAGCCTTCCAGAACCGGATCGGCCTTTTTGGAAATGGTTCCGTCCCCGTTGTCCACCCAAGCCATATCCCTGGGTCCCCAGCCAAACAACAGCCTGTTGTCAAAGGAGCTGTTGATGTAATCATAAAGTCTGAGCATAGCTTCCGGATAAGGGCAGTTATTGGTTATGGAAAACTGGTTCACTATAACGGTCCCTGACCACGCGCTGGGCTGATAATGTCTTATGCCGCTGCTGTCCTTTAAGGGAAGCAGGTAGGTATAATCCTCCGCATAATCCCCCACCGTTATATCATCGTAGGAATAATTGGGAAAAACCCCGATTTGGGCATTGGTACCCTTTGCAATCATATCCACTTCTTCCTGGATAAACCCGTTGGGATCAATCAGGCCGTTTACGTACAGCTTATTCAGATATTTCAGGTATTCATAATAAGCGTCCGAAACCGGATAAAAATCCACAACTCCATCCACCACCTGTAAATAAGGGTATTTGTAATCCTTTTCATCATAACCGGCAAACCCGAAAGCCGACTTAAGAAGATCAAATTTCCTGTCTTTATAAAAGGCAAAGGGGATTTCATCCGCCAGGCCGTTTCCGTTGGGATCCCGGGTTTTAAACGCCATGAGAACCTCAAAGAGCTCGTCCGCCGTCTCAGGCATCTGCATACCAACGGCCTCCAGCCATGACTGATTGATTGCCAGGCTCTTACCCGCCACATAGCCGTCCAGCTGCACTTCCGGCAATCCATATATGGAGCCGTCAGGAAACATGCCTGCGAGTTTAATATTGGGGTACTGGTCAAAAAACGTTTTTGCAGACGGTGCATAGTCATCGATCATATCATTCATCCGGACAAAGGAATCCAGGAACTGCGCAAAGTTGGGAATCTGGCCGATAAAAGCATCCGGCAAATCCCCGGCAGCAATCATGATTGCCACCTGATCGTTATAGGATGCCTCCGGGATGCCCACCCACTGGATTTTAAGGCCGGTCTCTTCTTCCAGCTTGTTCACAAAATCTTTATTTTCCCAGCCTCCGATTTTATCCGTGGAAGCTACCGGGTACACAATCTTAAACGTGTAGTCCGCATTCATTATAGGGTATCCGGTTTTATTTACCGCCTCGGCTGCCCGGGCCGTACCGCTTTCCTCCGCTGTCCCTGCCGGAACACTCTCCATACTTTCCGATGCCGCTGTGTTTCCGCACCCCGCAAGGCAGGATATCACAAGAGCTGCTGCTGCCGCCGCTGCGGCTAATTGTTTCCGTTTCATACATTCTCCCTCCATTTTTCTGATCATGTTCTCTATATGCCAAGCTGCCGTCATCCCTTAACGGAGCCGATCATAACACCTTTTACAAAAAATTTCTGCAGGAATGGATACACACAGATGACAGGCAGTGAAGAAACAATAATTACCACATATTTTATTATCTGCGCTACCTTCTGGCGTTCCACCAGGGCTTCTATTTCAGCCGGATCCGTTATCTGTGTCAGCTGCTGTCCCAGAATCAGGATATCCCGCAGTACCAGCTGCAGCGGGTATATTTTCTGGTCCGTAACATAAATCATGGCTGTAAAGTAAGAGTTCCACTGGCTGACTCCCACGTACAGGGCGATAACTGCAATAATCGCTTTGGAACAGGGTAAGGCAATCATAAAAAAGAATTTTCCCACGCCGCACCCGTCCAACTCCGCTGCTTCGAAAAGCTCCTCGGGCAGGCTGTTCTGGAAGAAGGTCCTGGCTATAATCATGTTATAGACGGTAACCGTTCCCATCACCACCAGTACGGTTCTGGTATTGACCAGATGCATTCCGCTGACCACCATATAGGTAGGAATCAGCCCGCCGGAAAAAAACATGGTGAATACAAAAAGCTTCGTTATTACATTCCGTCCGAACAAATCCTTTCGGGATAATGCAAAGGCCGCCATCAGGGTAACGCCGGTTCCCAGCAGGGTTCCGAAAAGGGTATAAAAACAGGTATTCAGATAACCCCTCCAGATTTTCCACTCCTCCAGCACGAATTTATACGCTGAGAAATTAATGCCCGACGGAAGGAATACCACCTTTCCCAGGGAAATATCCTCCGGGGAGCTGATGGAAGCGATGACAACAAAATACAGGGGATATAACACAATAACCAGAACGATAAGGGATATCACCGTCACTGTGATATTAAATATCCGGTCTTCCCTTCCGGCTTTGATTTTTTTGGTTTCCATAGCCGTCCTCCTTTACCACAATGAATTTTCCGTCGTTTTCCCTGCGATCCGGTTGACAAGAACCAGGATGGTGAAATTGATGACGTTGTTGAATAGTCCAATGGCCGAAGCATAGGAGTATTGCTGCCCCTGAAGGCCGATTTTGTATACATAGGTACTTATGACTTCCGATGTGGAAAGGTTCGGCGCCGTCTGCATCAGATATACCTTTTCAAAACCCAGATTCATGATATTCCCACAGTTGAGTATGAGCAGTATCACCGCTGTGGGTATCAGCATGGGAATATCTATGTAGATAATCCGCTGCAGCTTATTGGCCCCGTCCGCTATGGCCGCCTCGTGCAGCTCGGGGCTGACACCGGAAAGCGCCGCAATATAAATGATGGACGACCAGCCGGTTGTCTGCCAGATGGCGGACCAGACGTACAGGTGAGGGAAGGCCGCCGGATCCGTGAGTACCTGGGGATTATTCATACCAAGGCCCTTCAATATGGCGGTACCGATTCCCGATGCCGGGTCAAAGAAAACGAACATCATGCCTACCAGCACTACCGTGGATATGAAGTGAGGCGCATAGGTCGCAGTTTGGGTTATCTTCTTCAGCCTTCCGCTGGGCGTATAATTGAGTATCAGCGCCAGTATGACAGGGATGGGAAAGCTGAATACCAGCTGGTAGAGGCTGATTACCAGAGTGTTTTTCAGCAGCTTCCAGAACATGGGCGAGTCAAAAAACTGCCGGAAATACCGGAAACCCACCCATTCACTGCCCCAGATGCCTTTGGTTGCCACGAAGTCCTTAAAAGCTATCTGCAGACCTGCCAGAGGCATATAATGAAAGATAACAATATAGACGATCATGGGGAACAGAAATAAATACAACACCCCATTCTTTTTCAGGTTTTTCCTGAACATTCCTTTGTTTTTCAAAGCCCCTCATTCCTTTCTTTTTTCTGATAAACATATAGTAACAAAGGAATGGGAATACGCCTATGAAACGAAATCAGCATTTTTTGTAATAAACTCAGTTTTCATATAAGAAAGCGCGTGTCTGCTGCACCCACGCGCTTTTTGTTTCCTTCCGTTCCCGGCATGCTCACTGCCGGGTATCCGTCTCTTTTGCAGGAAATCTCACAGTCACCGTCACATTTCCCGCGCTTTCTTCCATAGTAAGCCCACCCTCGCCGGCATACATCAGCTTCAGCCGGCTCTGGATATTGACAAGCCCGATTCGTTTCCTGGCACGTCTTTCCTGCTCAAGAAGTTCTCTGTTTTCCAGTGTTTCCTGCAGCCTGGCAAGCCGCTCTGGGTTCAACTGCCCTCCGTTATCCACGATAGAAAAAACAAGGCTTTTTCCTTCCCGTTTTCCTTTTATCCAAAGCATGCCTCCCGGCTGGGTGCGTTTTTCCAGCCCATGATAGACTGCATTTTCCACCAGAGGCTGTAATATCATTTTATCAATACAGAGATCCTCCACCCCTTCTTCCATTTCCATTTCCCAGCGGAATCTCCCGTTGAATCTTACGTCACAGATATCCAGGTATTTCTTCAGGAAATCCTTCTCCTCCGCCACCGTCACTTTATCCCCTTCCTTAATGGAATAACGGAAGATTTCCGCCATATTGGAAGCCATTTCCGCCACCACAGGCTGCTCGTTCATCAGGGCGATTCCTCCCATGCACTGCAGGGTATTGTACAGAAAGTGCGGATTAATCTGGCTTCGGAGGGCATAAATTTCGCTCTCGTTTTTTAATAGCTCTGCTTCATATAACCGTTTCTGCGTGTCAAAAATACGCCGGGACATCTGTGCGTTATTTTTGAGCATTTCATTCATTTTATCCACAAGGGGGGTGAGCTGGAAATGATATTTCCCGGTTATCTGCTTCTTCCTCCGGTTTGTTCCCAGCTCGGCCACCTCCCCAATCAGCCTGTCGATGGGATGGGCAATGGTGTGGTTGAACAGCCAGCCTATGAGAAGAAGCATCCCCACCATAACGGCACAGCTGAGCAGCATCTGGCTTCTGAACAAATCATATTCCCTGACCACCTGATGGTTGTTTATTTTTCCTACAATACGGAAACCCTGGCCTCCCCATATTTCCCGTTCCAGATAAGTATATCCCGGCAGATCTCTTTCCAGGGCCTCTTTCCCGGAATTGGCAGCCATAATACTGCCCTCCGGATCCAGCAGGTAAAATTCCACCTCCTGTGCATTTCCTGTTTCCTCCAGCACCTTCATGATGGAATCAGGGCGTATGACAAGCATCACCGTACCGATACGCTGGCTTTCCGTAAAAATAGCCGCTTTATTGGAATATATGGGGGTGATGCACAGCAGTATTTCCCTGCCATCCTCTCCTTGATAAAAGATAAAACGGTTGTTCACTGCCTCCCTGTAGCATTCCCGCTCCACCTTCTGTAGCTCTTCATGGAATTTCATTTCCGAAGAACTGTAACTGAATTCACAGTTTCCTTCCTTATCAAACAGCAGGGCCGTCTGGATCTGGGAGTTCATAGCCATAGCCGCCTGGCAGGTATCATTTACAAAGGTCAGCAGCTTGTATTTTTCCAATTGCTCTTCTTCCGTCAAAAAACGTTGTACGGCGGAATTGATGGAAAAATAGGTGGTGGTATAAGCGATGCTTTTAAAAGCCGAATCCAGATTGTTTTCTATCTGCTTCACCGTAGTATTGGTATAGGCCAGCAGACGTTGGGCGGAATTCTCAGCAATTTTCCTGATATAGATAAACTGGCTTCCCACCTGGATCAGAATAGCGGCCAGAATGATCAGCACAATACTTTTTTTAAAGCTCAGTCTCATAGCATCCCCCATCCGCATTTTGGCTGCCTGCGTTCTTTTTCTGCCTCCGGTACTGGCTGGGTGTTTCACCGCTGTACTTTTTAAACACCTTGTTAAAATAATAGTAATCCTGGATTCCGCACTGTACGGCGATTTCCTCCAGAGACAAGGTAGTATGGGTCAAAAGCCGCTCCGCCTCCCTCATACGTATGGAGGTAAGATATTCGGAAAAAGAGACCCCGGTTTCCTTATTGAAGAGAGCACAGCAGTAATTGGCGTTAAGGTGATACTGCTCCGCCAGTTCTTTCAATATCAGCTTGTCCCGGAAATGCCTGTGCATATAGGTTAACAGCTCCTGGAATACGGGATTTTCCGTCAGCGGGACCTCTTCCTTTTCAGGTTCCGGCTGTTTCTGATCCTCCAGTATCTTATGAAGTCTGGAAAGAAGCATGGTAAGCTTGTCTCTGGCAATGGGTTTCAGGCAATAATCGTATACCACCCCCATCCGTATCGCTTCCTGTGCGTAGCCAAACTCCGCAAATCCGCTGACTACCACAAACCGGCAGGGCAGTCCCGCCTCCAGCGCCTTTTTCATAAAACCAAGCCCGTCCAGTTCCGGCATACGTATATCGATAAAAATGACATCCGGCGGATCCGATACGGCCTGGTTAAAGGCTTCCACCGAATTCTCGAACTTTCCTGTAATGCAAAACCCCATCTCCTCCCAATTTCCTATTTTTTCCAGATAGACAAGCGCCCACGGCTCATCATCCACCAAAAAAACGCGGTACCTCTCCATTTTCCCACCCTTTTCTTTCTTTTTCCGCCGTTGACGGCGCTTTTTACTACTGTTATGCTTCTTTTAAGTTTATCATTGATTTTTCCTTTCCACAATTCGATTCCATCATAAAAAAAGGGAAGCGGCGGCATCCGGGGTCCCGGAACCACTGCTTCCTCATTCTGTTTTCTGCATTTGAAATTTTCGTCAGCAGCCGGTAAAAATACGGCGGCCCGTCCTGCCGGGTAACCTTCTATGCCGCCATGCGGTACCGTTCCACCGCATTCATCACATCGCGGTCTTCTCCTTTGGAGTTAACGAATACCAGGTCCAGTACTTTCCCGATACCGAGGGCAAATACTCCCAAAATGGATTTGGCATCAACGGTATAGCTGCCAAGCGCCAGGTCGTATTCTCCTTCAAACTGTCTCATTGTCTGTACAAATGACTCAGCTGCCGCTGTGTTTTCCAAATAAATTTTTACGGAATCCATATGATACCTCCTGTATTTTCTCATTGGTATAGCTCTGCATTTTTATTTTCCTTATCATACAAAAAAAAGCCCCCTATGTTAGGAGGAAAATTTTAACATAGGGGGAAATATTTGTACTTTTCTGCCTGTTTTTTGCATTAACTGTTCATCTGGCGGTATTCTGCGGGGAGAATACCCACCACTTCCTTAAACACCTTGCTCATGTATTTGGGATCGGAAAAACCGGTCATCGCGGCAATCTGGGTCAGGTTCTGGCTGGTTCCCAGCAGCAGTGTCTTAACCTTCTCCACCTTTACATTACGGATTTCTTCCGTAAAAGAAATGCCGGTTTCTTTTTTGAACTGCCTGCTCAAATATTCCGGGGAAACTCCCAGCTTCCTGGCAACCTCTTCCATAGTAATGCCCTGGCTGTAATATTCCTCTATCATACGCCTGGCACGTTGGATCAGCGGGCTGCTCTCCTGTGATTCCCCGCTTCCTCCATACATCACCTTGTCATAAAGCCGGCGCATGACGGCGCCTACATCATCCCAGGTATATGCATTCATAATCGCTTCCAGAAGCTCCTGGACCTCAAGTTCGTTTTCTTCGAAGGAGATGTATTCCCTTGCGGTATTCAGCACTGTCCACAGAAACGTGATGCAGGCTTCTTTAATATCCCTGGGACTGTGCACCTGATCCCGGCAGTAATTCAGGAATTCGGCGAAGCAGGCGGCAAATTCCTTTTCTTCTTTTTTTATCACGGACTGCTTCAGCCGCAGGGACAGTTCCGGCGGATATTTCAGGGGGGAGACAGCGATACTTTCAATCCGTTTCAGGGAGATGAGCCTTTCATTTCCCAGGGCGAGGCTCCAGTCCAGCAGACGGCGGATGCGTCTGCGGCCTTCCTCCAGCTCATAGAAGCCGCTGCATTCATCCCACACACACAACGCCTTATTCTCCGTATTGGACAGGAGCATAGGAACGACGGAGCTGTCGAAATATTCCTCCCAATCATGGGAAGTATCCATGTGGTACAGCACCATTGTACACTGGCTCCTCTCCGCAAAAGCCGTAACAATACTCCGGAACCCGTCCGCATGATCCGCCACTTCCTGGAGGATCCGCATCACAATATCCTTGCGTTCTTCATAATGGCCGTCCAGCCATACAATAAAAAGTGCCATGGGATCACTGGGATCCACGCCGAAGTTTTTTTCCAGGGCGGCGGTGGTCTCGTCCGATTTTTCCAGAATTCCGGTAAGGGCACTGCGGGCTATGCTTTCCAGGCTCAGAAGCATTCCCCGGCTGTTTTCCTCCCGGACCTCCTCTTGTGTCTGCTGCAATACCTTCCGCAGCTCCTGGATTTTTACCGGCTTCAGGAGATAATAGTTCACGCCCAGCTCCATGGCCCTTTTGGCATAGGTAAAATCGGAATAAGCGCTCAGTACCACCGCTTTGCTGGTGATCCCCTCCTTCCGCAGCTGTTCCAGCATGGTCAGTCCATCCATATCCGGCATGCGGATATCCATCAGGATCACATCCGGCTTTTCCTTACGGATTACTTCCAGCCCCTCCAGTCCATCGGCGGCTTTTCCCGCAAGCACATAGGAAGGATTCAGTTTTTGCAGGATCTTTTCCATTCCCTCGCGTATCGGCGCTTCGTCCTCAACGATCACGATTCTCACTCTTTTGTCCCTCCCATATCGGAATGCGTAATGTTACCCGTGTATATTTATCCGGGCGGCTTTCAAAATGAAGTGCCGCCTCATCGCCGTAGTAAAGCCGCAGGCGTTTTCTTGTATTTTCTATACCGAAATGATCTTCCCGGTGGAAGTCCTTCCGGTTCAGGATGTCAAGAAGCTCCGGCGGCATACCCTTCCCATTGTCCTCCACTTCTATGATGAGGCCGTCCTTTTCCCGTTTTCCCGTGAGGATAAGAAGAGGCGCCCTGGTTATTCCGTGCAGGCCGTGCTTAATACTGTTTTCCGCAATGGGCTGAAGAAGCAGCTTATGCATGGGGGCTTTTGCCGCTGCCGAATCCAGGCTGCAGAAAATCTGGATTTCCTGGCCCAGCTTTTCCTGCTGCAGGCGCACATATTTTTTCAGCCAGGCGATTTCTTCCCCAAGGGTGGTAATACCGCCGGCATTTTTAATGGCATAACGCAGGATATCACCCAGATCCCCCACCATTTCGCTGATCTCGTACTCTTCCTTTTCAATGGCCTTCCAATTGATGGTGTCCAGTGTATTATAGAGGAAATGGGGATCGACCTGCGCTTCCAACGCGGATATTTCGGCATTTTTCTGTTCCAGTGCCGCCTGCCTTACTTGTGCCAGCAACAGATCCGTCCGCTTTACCATTTCGTTAAAACCATCGGCAATCTCCGCCATTTCAGCGGGCATATTTTTCCGCTTTTCCACCCGTATGGAAAAATCGCCTTCCTCCACCCGGTTCATGGCATGCAGTACGGACTCCACGGAAACGATTACAGGGCGGGTAACAAGTATCACTGCGGCAACCAGAACAGCCCACACGCCCAGAACCATGCCGACCTGCAGCAGTAACTGGTCGTGCATGGTGGTACGATAATGGGCCATGGAATAAAATTCCACGATATTCCAGCCGCTCTCTTCATTCATGACCGAGGCGACCACATAGTCCTGGTATTTCTTATTTCCGATACGCCCCACCCCTTCCCAGCTTATGGTGGCCCCAATCAGGGAATCGTCCGGCGCGCTCAGGATCCGTCCCTCCTGTTCCAGGAAATAAATCTCATGGGAGGTGCTTTCCATGGTTTTCTGCAGTACTTTTTCATTCACACAGATGAGAACACTTCCCACCTCTTTGTGAATATCCCGGTAATCAATCAGCTTTCTTTGTATGGAGAACACATAGACCGGCGCATCCGGGGCCGCCATCGCATATTTGACGGGCTGGTACATCTCTATTCCCTCCTCCAGAAGATCCATGCTGCCGTTCATCCAGAGGCTCTCGGTGGAGGAGGAGGACAAGCCGTCATAATAAACACAGCTGCCGTCTGCCGTGAATACAGCCAGGCCTGCCACATCCTCATTGCGGTTGCAGATATGCTTCAGCTCCCGGCGGAGGTTGATTTTCATCGTTTCCCTGTCTTCCCCGCCTGCATTCAGGCTTTCCACCATTTCAATGATATCGTCGTCGGTGCTGAGATCGTACAGGAGCGTATTGTATTTTTCCAGGGTGAGGGTCAGGCTCTTGTTTGATTTTTCCAGACCGGCCTGCACCCGGCTGTCAAGACTTTCCCGCATGGCGGAATTCAGACGCAGCTGGGAAACTGCCGCGAAAAGCAATATGGGAATGAAAATAAGCAGGATCAGCATGAAGATCAGCCGAATCCGGATACCTCCCGGTTTTTTCATCGGGCGCCTCCCCTCTCCAGAACCTGATCGATTTCTCCGTCCGTTTCCTGAAGGACGGCTTCTATATCCTCTCCCAGTATGACCTGTTCCATGGCGGAGGTAACCGCGGACGACACCTCCGGCCACCAGGGGGCAAACTCCCGGCACCTTGCCCCGGAAAAAATACGGATAAACTCCTGCATCTGTTCGTCCTCCGGGAACTGCCGCTCCATCACATCCTTCCTGGGGGCCAGGAACCCGGCTTCATCCAGATACCTTCGCATCCTGTCCGGATCCGCAAGGAAATGCAGAAATTCCACCGCTTCCTTTACATGACCCTCCGGGGAAACCCCTATGATTTCGCCGCCCATAACGGTCACAGCCTCCCCGCCGGAGGGAACCGGAGCGACTCCGAATGCGATTTCCGGGGCGTTCTTTCTGATATAGACTGCCGACATACTGGTATTGAACATCATTGCCACTCTGCCTTTGGAGAACTGGTACATCAAATCCGCCAGCGTCATGCTGACACTCTGGCAGTTCAGCGCCCCCTGTTCCGCCAGACGGGCCAGCATTCCGAAAGCTTCCTGCCCTGCCGGGCTGCTGATTTCCTTCACGTCACCGCCCATGGACCAGAGTATGGGCAGAAACGCATACAGGCTTTCCTCACTTTGGATACCTGCCATGGCAAAGCCGTAATGGGAATCCCCGGTGGTGCGCACCGCCGTATTACAGAATTCCTCCCAGGTCCGGGGAACACTGCACCCCGCCTCCTCCAGCATCTGCTTGTTATAAAGGAGGGCCGGACAGTTCATTCCGAAAGGAAGCCCGTAAATCCTGCCTCCGCTTTCACAGGGTGCCAGGGCCTCCGGCATATAAGAAGCCAGCTCCGGAAGCTCATCGGTAAGATCCAGAAAGCTTTTCATCGTATGGAAAAACTGGAAATCCGAAGAATCCACAAGCGCGATATCCGGCATGGAACCTTCCGCCATACTCAGCGCCAGCTGTTTTTTGAAATCCTCGTCCGGTACGTACCTTATCTCCACCGTTATCCGGTCCTGGGATTCATTGAATTCCCGGGCAAGCCCCGCCATAGATTTCTGGCAGGCAGGTATATCCCAATAGTGCCACAGGGTAACCACGGTCCTTACGGGCTTTTCCGGCAGTACCTCCGCCTGCCTCCCGCAGCCGGCGGTGATAAGCAGAAGCGCTATCAGTAACACCGATTCCATCCGTTTTGCGTATTTTTTGCGGTTCATTCCCGTTCTCCTTTCCCCTGTCCTACCAGAAGTATAGCATCAAAAAGTACAGCTTTCTACATAATCCGGGAATAATTGTTTGAAAGGAAAAAGGACGTTACTGGTCACGGAGTGAACCGTAACAAAGGACGTATCCTGCCTTTTTTACAGAAGTACGTCCTTTGCGGTCTTTTTTATTGATCTGTTTCATCCATTTTGGCAGCGATTGCTTCCGCCAGGGTCCGGCACAGTTCTTCCTCCCGGGCCTCCACCAGAATACGGATAACCGGCTCGGTGCCGCTCTTGCGGATCAGGACGCGTCCCGATCCGTCCAGACGGGAGGATGCCTGGTCAATGGCCTCTTTGACAGCCGGGTTCTCCAGTACCAGTGACGCGTCCTTTACCCGCTTATTGATCTGTACCTTGGGGAACAGGCTGACCCCTGCGGTAAGGAAGGAAGCCATAGTCTTTTTGCCCACAATGATCTCCATCACACGGATTGCGGTGAGGATACCATCTCCGGTGGTACTGTATTTGTTAAAAATAATGTGGCCGGATTCCTCTCCGCCTATGCTGTAGCCATGCTCCTGCATCTTTTGAGAAACGAATTTATCCCCTACGGGGGTGCGTATCATGCGGATCCCCTGCCTCTCCAGGGCTTTTTCCACGCCCATGTTGGAGGCTATGGTGGCAACCACGGTATTGTCAATCAGCGCGCCCGCTTCTTTCATATGCACGGCACACAGATACATGAGTAAATCGCCGTCAAGCACATTTCCCTGTTCATCCACCGCAAAGCATCTGTCCGCATCGCCGTCAAATGCAAAACCCACGTCCAGGCCCTTCTCCACCACAAGCTTCTGCAGGGATTCTATATGAGTGGATCCGCAATCCACATTGATGTTCAGGCCGTCCGGTTCATCATGGATCATGTAGGTTCTGGCTCCCAACATCTCAAATACGGTTTTAGCTATGCTGCTGGCGGCCCCGTTGGCACAGTCCAGCCCCACCTTATAGCCGCGGAAGGAATGGATCGTGGTGGAGGTCAGATAGCTGATATATTGGTTCCGTCCCTGGATGTAATCCGTAATTTTACCGATATTTTCATTCCGGGCACAGGTGATTTCCACTTGTCCGTCCAGATATTCCTCCACTTTTTCCAGAACAGCTTCCTCCATCTTATAGCCGTCCTTATCTATAATCTTGATGCCGTTATCGTAAAAGGGATTATGGCTGGCAGTAATCATGATACCGAAATCAAAATCCCCGCTTTTTGTCACATAGGATACGCTGGGTGTGGTGGTCACATGAAGCAGATAGACATCCACGCCTCCGGAACTTAAGCCGGCAGCCAGGGCATATTCAAACATATAGCTGGAACGCCGGGTGTCCTTCCCTATTACACAGCTGGCTTTCTTATGGGCGCCGTCCGTAAAATACCAGCCCAGGAATTTTCCGATTGTAAAGGCATGGTCCGCTGTCAGGACCTCATTGGCTTTTCCTCTGAATCCATCTGTTCCAAAATATTTCATCTTACACCTCTTTCGCGCGCTGCGGCACGCATACGGCTGTCGCCGCTTATTCCTCAGAAGGCGGATTGCACATTTTTATCCGTCTTCCGGCCATGCCGCCTGGGCGGCACGGGACAAATGGTAACCATTCATACTATGCGGTTCGTCTGCCATTTTACCACAAAAGAGGGTGATGTGCACTATTATTTCTTTTTTTTGCACGAAAGGACTGCACGCGTGATGTGCAGTCCTTTCTGTTGCAGCTTGTAATCCTATTATTTATACATTGCCATATATTCCCCATGTGCATCGATTAATTCATCACACATACTGCGGATATCGTCGATATTCAGCTCTGCTGCCGTATGGGGATCCAGCATGGCGGCCTGGTAAATGCAGTTTCTGTCTCTCGTCCTGGCCGCCTCAATAGTGAGCAGCTGCACATTGATATTCGTCTGGTTCATAGCGGCAAGCTGTACAGGCAGGCGTCCCACATGGCAGGGATTGATTCCCTTTGCATTTACCATACAGGGTACCTCCACACAGGCATCGGCAGGAAGGTTGTCAATCAGTCCGGTATTCAGGACATTTCCGCCAATCTGGTAAGGATTATTGGTCACCACCGCCTCCATGATATAAGAAGCATATTCCCGGGAACGTTCATGGGTAATCTTACCGTCCTTGAGAATATTGTTTCTTTCCTCTTCCCATTCGGCAATCTGCTTGATACAGCGTCTGGGGTATTCATCCAGCGGGATATTGAATTTATCTATCATTTCCGGATAACGGGATTTAATGAAAAATGGATTGTATTCGGAATTATGTTCGCTGGATTCGGTGCAATAGTAGCCTAATGCTTTGATATATTCATAGCGTACCATATCATTATGTTTTTCCCTGCTGTTTTTCTCCAGCGCACGCTTTTTGATTTCCGGGTACAGATCGTTGCCGTCTTTGTCTTTTACCTCAAGAAGCCATGCCATATGATTGATTCCTGCGATATAATCCGTGGCCCCTTCCAGCTTGTCTTCCATCCCGAGTCCTTTTAAAAGCCCTTCTGTGCAGACCTGCACGCTGTGGCAAAGGCCTACGGTCCTGATTTTGGTATATCTCTGCATATAACCGCTGAGAATTGCCATGGGATTGGTATAATTCAGGAACAGTGTATCCGGGCATACCTCTTCCATATCCCTTGCAAACCCTTCCATGACAGGCAGCGTACGAAGGCCGCGCATGATACCGCCGATTCCCAGGGTATCGCCGATGGTCTGCTGAAGGCCGTATTTTTTAGGGATTTCAAAATCCGTTACGGTACAGGGCTCATAGCCGCCGACTTGTATGGCATTCACCACAAAATCCGCATCCTTAAGCGCTTCCTTCCTGTTTTCCACACCCAGATATGTTTTGATTACCGCCCGGTCTTCATTCACATTGTGGTTGATGGCCCTGAGAATAATTTCCGAATCCTCAAGCCTCTTGGCGTTGATATCGTACAGTGCGATCTCCGCCTCCCTCAGCACCGGTGTACACATGCAGTCACCCAGAACATTTCTGGCAAAAATAGTGCTGCCTGCACCTAAAAATGTGATTTTAATCATAAAGTAACCCTCCTGTGATTGAATTTATGAAATGATTCCTGTAAAATGAAGTATCTGCTTTTATTTTACGATTTTTCAGGATATTTTCTTTATTTTTTGTTTCTTATTTTTGAATTATTGTTTCCTCAGGAGATTTTTATCATGAAGGATCCCACAGAAAAAAACAACACGAGAGAGACGGTTCGGCTGCTCACCGAATCCCAGACCCGCATCGCCCTGCGGCTCTATTATTCCGGCAGTGAATCCTGTGCGCCCGGCCATTTTTTCGGCCCTGCCATCCGGCCTCATTACCTGATTCATTTTATCCGCAGCGGCAGGGGAAGATACCTTCGCAGGGACAGCGTATATGATTTGGAAAAGGGGGATGCTTTTCTGATTCTTCCCGGAGAGGCGACTAAATATATTGCGGATGAAAAAGACCCCTGGGAGTATACCTGGATCGCCTTTGACGGACCTGACGCTAAAACCCTGCTGAAGCACTGCGGTTTCACGGATACCCAGGTGGTTTACCGCTCCCCGGATGAAGGCAGTGCGGCAAGGCTCCTGTCACAAACCTATGTGTTTGAAAACAGCTTCCATGAAAACTGCCAGAACCTTCTGGAGATTATGGGTAATTTCTATCTGTTATTTTCCTGCATGTATCAGGAGCAGCTGCCGATACAGCTTCTGCCGCCTTCCCGGAAATCGGCGCCTGCGGGCACGCTGCAGGAGCTGTATTACCGCCAGGCGGTGGATTATCTGGAGCATAACTTCAGTTATCCTGTAAAAATAGAACAACTGGCCCGCCAGGTCGGGGTCAGCCGTACTTATCTGTATAAAATATTCATTTCCCATTCGGGAAAAAGCGTGCAGCAGTATCTGTCGGATCTGCGTCTTACCGCGGCTATGGATATGCTGAAGAAATCAGGAAGGGATATCACGGAAATCGCCTATTCCTGCGGCTTTACGGATTCGCCGGCCTTCTGCCGGCAGTTTAAAAAGACCACCGGGCTGACACCGCTGCAGTACAGACGGGTTGCGGGGGACTATGGGGATGAGTAGCCGTTCACGGTCAGAAGCCCAGGCTTTTCAGGAACCCTTCACAGCCCTCGCATACATCCCGGTAGGTGGCTTCAAAATCGCCGGTATACCAGGGATCGGCTATGGCTCCGGGGCGATCCGTATAGTCAAGAAGGAGATGGACTTTGTTTTCCGGATCGGAACGAAGGATACGCATGCTATTGCGCAGGTTCCTTTCATCCATGCCTATGATATAGTCAAATTTGGCATAATCTTCTTTCCGCATCTGGCGGGCCTGCTTAAAGGAGATTTCTTCCTTGGAAATCCCATGCTCCAGAAGCTTGCGGCGGGTTCCGTGATGGACCGGATTGCCGATTTCTTCCGTGCTGGTGGCGGCGGATTCGATATGGAACCCGCCGGCGATGCCTTTGGTACGTACCATGTCTCTCAGAATGAATTCTGCCATGGGGGAGCGGCAGATGTTGCCGTGGCAGACGAATAGTATTTTTATCATCTTGAATATATCCTTTCATGAGCCTTTAAACCCTGATATCGGGCTTTCCGGCGCTTTTTTCATTTTTCATGTTTTACCCCAAACCTACGCCATTCTTTATAAATCTACGCAAATTCATTGGCAAATGGTGTAGTAAAGTGGTATTCATATTACTTTATCAACACTGGTCGTAGTTCAATTTCACCCTTTTATACAATTCATGATCACACTCACCATCATTTCTTTCTCTTCCTGATTGGATTCTGCAATCATGATTGTAAGAGCGAAAAGTGTGTGATCGTCTATCAATTTGTCTCCATTTTTGAACAATACATTATTTTTGTACAAAAAATAAAGACACATTGTAGCTGCTATTCTTTTATTTCCATCAGCGCATGTCAAGTATGGGACAAAATTATTATAGTAATTTTATAAGTCTTTCAATGATTCTTCAATTTCCTCAATCGTAGGTAAAGAACTTGCGTAATCAATAGGCAGCAAATCTTTTAACTTATATTCTGAAATGCCAATTGGCTGGCTACTTGCCTCCAATGAATATTCTGCCATTACGTCATCTTTAGTTTTACATATCAACAATCCAATCGTCTCATTATCAGTTACCTTCTTTTTTTGGTGATTAATTGCTTCTACATAAACACCTAATTGACCTGTAAATGCCGGATCAAATTCGCATACTTTTAATTCTATAACCACATAACACCGAAGTTCTATATGGTAAAAGAGCAAGTCTAAATATATCTCTTTCTGACCAACTTGAATAGGAATCTGCCTTCCAACAAAAGCAAATCCTTGTCCCAGTTCTAATAAAAACTTTGTGATATTTGAAGTTAGTGCATCCTCTAATTCCCTTTCACGATACCCTTCGCTCAAAGCTAGAAAGTCAAAATTATAAGGATCCTTCAAGGTTTCCTTTGCAAGGTCACTTTGTATATCTGGCAGCAACCTCGAAAAATTAGTTATTGCTTTGCCTTGTCGCTCAAATAAACCAGTATCCAAAAAGTTTACAACACGGCTCTGCTCCAGCCATTCTCTAATGTTTTATTAACATAAAATAATGCTTCTCTCACAGTATCACATTTTGAGATTAATAATATTTGATGCCCCCATGGAATTATATAAATGTTCTCCAATTGGTCAACAGGTTGTTGACCAATTTCTTGTTCAACTGAATAAAACTGATAAAATCGTTTCATATACTTTAAATTTGTAACAGAAAAACCTTTCATTCCCGGAAAAGCATCTTTTAATTCATCACTCAATGTAGAGTATATTTTGCTACCCCACTTTGACTCGATATCCCTTTGAACAATGTCTTTTCCTATATCCCAATAGAGAAGTAACAATTCAGTGTTTACACGCACAGCAGCTTTTAATTGACTCTGTTTTATTCTCTGCTTTATGCTTTTAATCCATTCCTTAAAATAGGAATCATTAAATATCTTTAAATCTTTTGACAAGTTTTTCACCTTCTTTATTCAATTTCAAAACTAAACACATATCAATTATTTGCTTTACATTATACGACATAATTCGACACGCGCTTCGCCTTCAGAAAAACTATGATTCTTTGTCACAAAATATAGAAGATTTACAGCTTTTTCTTCAAGTGTGGTATACACATCTTCACCTGCAAAACTTTGATAAATTGCCCCAATACTCCCCTTAAAGGAAACATCTTTTCATTTCCGAAAAGAGAACTGCTGTCACCAAATTTCATGCTGTTAATTACTTCTCTACATTCTTCATAAGTCAAGATATAGGTTGCCTTATTTCCAGTTGGGCGGCTCATATTCTGATGGTCGTAAGCATACAAAAGTTCCAGCGCCTGACTATATTTTTCAACCACCGGCAAAACTTGTTTTGTATCAAGTCTGGTTTCTACCCTTTTCATAACACGCATTACCTCATTTAGCTGATTTTGCCCTTTGAACCATTTCCTATTGCACTTTGCACCATATTATCACTTTGCTCTGGAACATAATCCACATGCATATATCTATTTTTTAGCTCATATTCCGTTCCTAAAATCAGATTGCTAAAGAATATTTTAAAAAAACTTTGTTGTTGCATGAACTCCATTTTGCAGGTCATTGTAGTTTGCCCTTACCAATGCATTGAAGGCATCATTATTCACCTTGAACCCCAAATTATCTTCCTGCAAAATGTTTTATCGTATCTTTCAAATCATCACTAAAATCCTCCAGATCCTCCATGGTAATTGCACCTTCATTCAGCAGTGACATCATAATATAAAACTGATTAGATCTGCTCATTTTACAACAGACTCCACAATCCTTTTTGTCCTCATTAATCCGTTTCTCAAGCTCCCAAAATTTATCCGATGGATTTCCTTCCCCGCTGAGGATTTTACTATACTCTTTATTCAGCTTATTCATATAAGCTTCCTGCCAGCCGGCAATCTTACTCCGAAATATCTTCCAGTCTTTCTCAGAAAATGTGTTCATTAATTACAGCACCTCGCAATCTTTACTTCACATTTATCGCATAAACCTTCTATAATCACACCGAACCTTATCGTTTTATGCAGTTCATGATCACACTTGTTATCATTTCCTTTTTTACCAGTACAAGTATAATTTTAGGGAATAACCTGTACAGTTATATTGTTGTACTTCCCATAATTATTTATTTTTGCTTTAAAGCTCATTGCCTTTAAACTCATAACAGTATCTCCAAATATTTCTTTAATTCTTTTGCTGCCTTGAACGTCTTCGCATATTCATACAGAAGATCTAGATCTTTTTTCATCTCGTGAATAATGCTTTATGGGACTGATAACAGTTTCTTCATCACAACACCTATGAAATCTTAGAAAATCGCAAATCGTTCTCTCTGTATTATTGCACTTGTATATACTTCTATAAGTAGTGCTTTATTCCTCCGCCTGTAAATCCCTGACTGCTTTTCTAAGAGAGTCCACATCATAAGCTTCTATCTTCATACCGGGATTCCCCTTTATCTATTCCAGCGTAAGTAAAGCTTCCAGCACTTCAAAAATCTGCATTTCCTTTCCAACACTTTGTGCCAGTTTCCGCACCCCTTCCGCTGCCAGTTTGCGGCCCTTTTTACTTGATCGGTCGGACAGCAGATAATAAAGCTCCTGCTGCATTTTCCATGGCAGCTCATAGATTTGTTCGTCTCCCTCCAGTTCCTCCGGAACTATATATTCCTCTTCCTCCGCCGCAATGGAAAATGCTTCCCTGCCTGTCCGGCGGGAAAGTCCCACGCGGCTGTAACCCTTCAGGCAGGCCAGCGGCGTATTCAGCCAGCAGGCAGCCGCATTTATCCAGATCATCGCAAGGGCCAGCATATTCCGGGGTTCCTCCGGACCCTCAATAAAAGTATTTTCTATAATATAAAGCAGTTCATCCAATTCCAGCCCTGATATGGTATCCAAATACAAATCCGGTAAAAATCCGCTTAATTCTTCCGGATATACCACATCCAAATTTACCAGCGTGTCCGCCAGTTCATCCCATTCCGGCACAAAGCTGCCGATTCCTTCTTTCCATTTTAAAAGCTGGCGGTTCTTAAAATCGGCATATTCCAGTTCCTGGCCAAACTCACTCATTTGTGCCAGTACCCGTTCCGGATCCAGCCCATTCACCGCGGCAAAAGAGGTGGCGGAATTATCTATCAGGCATTCTCCTGTTATGTATTCCCCATAGAACCGCCCGTCAAGATAGAGATAACGCATTAAATCTTCATAGGATATGGGGCCGAATGCCTTTTGGTATTTCGCATGAAGAGCTCCTAATCCTATAAAACCATAACTTTGCAGCAGATAAAAGATACCGTCGGTGATTAATTGTTTTGTACTGAAAAACTGATGGAGCCTCGCTGTCCTCAGAAACTGCACAAAACTTTCGTTTCCTTTTGCAACGGCAACTTCCATCCTATTATTTTCCCGGCTTTTAAAAATCTGCACGTCCCATAGTCCCCAGGCACACAACGTCACCATACTTTTTTCAGGGACAACGCCAAGAACCTCACCTGCTTTCTTTTCCGTGCTTAAAAGATAAATTTTTACAGTTATTTCATCCATCAAAATCAGATAATATTCAGGATGCGCTTCCAGTACTGTCAAAATGGCTTTCTTTGCTTCATTCTTACTTCTGCCTGGGCTTGCTGGGATTAGCAGGTACTTTGCATAGTCTGCCATCTGTTGTTCTGAATTCTCTTCCAAAAGCTGTTCCTGTGTAATATCACGGTCACATTTATAAATACAATAGTCCGGCGGCGCTTTCTCCACATCCGTTTTTCCCGTATCAAAGTTGAAAACGAGCTGTCCTTCCCCGGGCCGCTGTATGTCCTTCGGCTGTCCTGCTGCATTATCAGAAGCTCTTTTCCTGTCAGCCGCCTCATAAAAGCTGTTGATTTTTTCCAGCTTGCGTTCCAAATCTGATTTTTTCTTTGGCGGCTGTTTTTTTTGCCCTTTACTGAATTTATTCCAAAGGAGTTGTAACAGTTCCCTTTCTTCCTCTAATTCCGGACTTTCTCCGTTTGCCAACGGCTCACAAAAGCAGGTTTCCTTCAGATGTATATTCACAGCCGCTTCATCATATGGCTCACTGCTTTCTGCCCCGTCCCACACACCGCCGCTGTCTTCCTCCATATTATTGCGTCTGTGTGTAAGCACAACAGGATAGCGCTTATCATAATCATCCATTTCTTTTTCCAACGTAATTTTATGTTCCCAGCTGTCTCCAAAATCATAGGTATATCGGATCCAGCCTTTCCTCAGATACGCGTCCGCCGCCACTTCCCGCTCATCCATATCCGCATCCGCGTAATCCGTATTACTGATTCTCGCCCGGCTGTTCTGGAAAGAGAAATCATGCAGATGTTCCTCCTCCCATCCAAATACAATCTGCAGGATGTCATGCAGATCTGCAAAGCTGAGATGATCCGGCAGCAAAATTCTGCGCCATAAAGGGGGCTTAGTTCCTTCCAAAACTACTTTAACCTGAAATCCCGCCATTTTATTTTCCTCCTTTGCTTGTACAATCCTTCCGCAAGACCGTCCGTTTGTACCGCTATATCTTTTACCGTCTATCTGCCTTTCAGTATATCATAGAATAATTAAGAAAAAAAAGAAAATTACAACAAAAAAGAAAGCCTGAGCCCCGGTAATTGGTTCAGACTTTCTTTTTCCTGGTTATCTTATAAATTATGTTCTTTAAGGAAGCGGCACTGTAAGGAATCCTCCTCCATCTGCATCAGTTCAATCCGGTTATGATCCGGATCATGTGTCCAGCACTGCCAGTTCTTATCCATCCCCTGCGAAACAGGAGAATCAAGCACCCATCCGGCCTGTGTAATTTGATCCGCTATTTTCTGAATATCCTCTACTTCCAGGCAGAGATGGGAATAACCGATATTTTCATCTTTGTATTCCTGACCGTTTACCCCTCCGTAGAAAAGTTCAATAAACTGGTTTCCTCCTGCATGCAGATATACGATCCATGGTTCTCCTGTTGTCGGATGCTGCAGCTCGAATGCTTTTTCAAACCCAAGGACATCCTCATAGAACTTAATAGCCTTCTCCATATCCGACACATTAAATGCTGCATGTGCCACCCCTTTTACTTGTGCTCCCATAATTTCCCCTTTCTCCTTTTACCTGGCTGGCTTTTCTGAAAAACCCGTTGCCAAACGGATTTACATTTTCTATTATATACCTTTGCACCGATAAATACCATAAGATACGGATTATATGTCCCCATTAAAAACGACTTCGGTTACTGTCCGTGTCCCCTTGTGCCCTGCCCAGCCTGCGCCTGTAATCATTGTCTATCCACTCATCCAGCGTAAGAGGGACATAGTCGGAATACATGCAGAAGCAATTGATCAGATTACAGGGGATACGCCGTTCCTCCTCATCCGGATAGTGCAGGACGGTGCTGCGGGTGATTTCCTGGAACTGCTGTATCAGCCGTTGATCGTGGGTATCATGCACATGGCCGTGGAGCATATAGGATCTTGGGTTTCCCTGTTCATCCAGCCGATATTGCCCGTTATAACACAGGATCGGATAATGGCACAGGACAAGCTTGCGCCGGTTGTCACGCAGTTCCTCATAGGGCTTAATCCATTCAAAACGGCCGGCATTGTATTTTTTATCCTTCAGAAACGGATCGTGGTTTCCCTGAATCAGATATAAACGCCCATGCAGCTTTTCCAGAAGGTCGTTCGTCTCTTCCGGCTTGCCCCAGGACAAATCCCCCAGAATAACCACTTCATCTTTTTTCCGTACCTTGCCGTTCCATCTTTTCAGCATATAGGCATTCATGGCCTCCGCGTTTTCAAAGCCGCGGTTGTCCATCCTTCTGTTCAGGGCATCGTGGAAAAAATGGCAGTCCGCAATATAATATCTCAATCGTTCCCTCTTTCTCTTATCCCAGGTACTGTTCCTTCCAGTCCCTGCAATAGCGCGCAAATTCTTCGTCCTGTGGGTTTATCTGCAGCACGAAACGGAGTCTGCCCAGCACGGAGCCGATGTAGCGTTCTTTATCCCAACGGATCCCTTCGGCCGCCTCTATTCTGGCAAGATGGGCTTCTATCCCGTACTTTCTGCAGTAGTAAACCTCCTGCCGCAGCTTTTTCCGGTAGTCCCGGGAAACCTGAAGCTTTTCATTCACCACAATCCCTGTCACAGACTGGCGGACACCTTCTGTAAGCAGTTTCGTTTTCTTTTCATTCAGGGAAAATCCCATGGCCTCCAGGTAGCTTCTCACCTTGGTGATAAGTGCTGGGGCATCGAAACTGCCGGAAAAGGTCATGTCATCACAATATCGGGTATAGGTGATTTCCCGTTCCCCGCACCAGCCTTCCATATATTCATCAAAAGGCCGCATTACCAGATTGGATATGGCGGGCGATGCAGGGGACCCCTGCGGGAGCCTCTCCTTACAGCAGCAAAGGCTGGTAAGGAGCATCGCCGCCGCAGGAGGAAAAAGAGTGTCGGGAAACGCCGCGCCGTATACCCGGGGAAACAGGATGCTGTCGAAAAAATGGCTGATATCCAGCTTCAGTACCTTATTTTTACCCAGATGAACAGATGCATTTGCCCGGATATCCGTCCCCTTGCGGTAAGCCAGGGCGCAGGGGGATACCGGCCTTTCATCGAGCACATGGTGCAGAATATTCCTCTGCACTGCCTTTAAAAGACCGCAGGGAACCAGAAGCTGCCGGCTGCCTCCCCCTTTTTTGGCTATTGTCACCCGGCGGTAATTTTTTATGCCCTGGTTACTCAGGGTATACAGGCAGGCCAGCTGTTTTTCCCGGCTCATTTTCTCCCCGCCGGGGATCAGGCGGAGGGACAGGATAAAATCCTGGCACTGGCGTGTGGTACAATATTTCCAAAGCTGTGTGTTTCCCATCGCATAGTTCCTTTCCGGATGCCGATTCTGATTCCGAATACAACGGCGGCAACGCAGCAGGCTCCTGAACCGGAAGCTCAGGAGCCTTAACTGCTGCCGGATACACCGGCTGACACAATACACCGATTCCGTAAGCTGTGGAAATGTACAGCCGCAGGCGGTGTGCACACGGGAGTGTGCTGATGTACTTTGGAACAGCTTGCGGTCGCAGGGCACCTGCGTCCTGGCTGTCTGTTTTTCCCGGCGGGGACTCCCCGTCAGGCCGGAAAACTCCATTCTCCGGATATGCTGTCAGCCGGGTATGTTTTTTATTTTAACACAACCCGGCCGTAATTTCCATCATCCTCTGTCATTCTGTTTTTTTATTCACCGAACTGTTATCCCGGTTACCCCTCCTCTTTTCCGGGAATATCCGAAGGAATTGCAGCCAAAAGCTCCTCCAGCCGGTCCATATCCACGGGCTTCGCCAGATGATCATTCATCCCTGCCTCCAAAGCCGCCTGGATATCCTCCGCAAAGACATCCGCCGTCATGGCTATCACAGGTATGGTCAATGCATCCGGGCGGCCGGAAGCCCTCAGCTGTCTGACAGTGTCATAGCCGTTCATCCCGGGCATGCGGATATCCATTAATATCACATCATAAGAACCGGGCTCAGAACCGAGATACCTGTCCAGCCCTTCTTTTCCGCCGGAAGCCGTTTCCACCCTGGCTCCCGTCAGCTTCAGCAGTTCTTCTTCGATTTCCCGGTTTAACGGATTGTCTTCCACCAGCAGGATACGGCTTCCGGCCAGCCATTCCCATTTCTGTCTGCCGCTCTTTTTGGGTGCATCCTGCATTTCTGTTTTACGTCCCCGCCGTTCCCAGGGAAAGTTCTACGAAAAAGCAGGAGCCCTTCCCCTCTTCGCTTTCAGCCCAAATCCTGCCTCCCATCACCTCCACAATACTTTTGGAAATGATGAGGCCCAGGCCGGTTCCTTCCACGTTCCCGTCTTTTCTTTCTCTCTGGAAGGGTTCAAACAGATGCGCCATAAATCCTGGGGAAATGCCGATTCCCGAATCCCTGACCCAGAAAAGAAAATGAGCCGTTCCGTCATTGTACGCTTCCTCTTTCACTCCGAAGGTGATCTGTCCTCCCTCGGGGGTGTATTTCACAGCATTGGACAGAAGGTTTAAAAATACTCTGCGCAGGCCGAGTTCATCCCCGGTAAGCGACCCGTGCACCACCTGTTCCATGATAAACGTAAGCTTCAGCTGTTTTTCCCCGCATTGGGTTTCTATCAGCTCCTTCAGGCCCGCAAGCAGATGGGAAAGAGAAAAGGACTCCTGGTCCACCGTATATTTTCCCCGTTCTATTCGGGACATATCAAGCACATCATTTACCAGTTCCTGCAGATACGCACAGGCATTTTCCACCTTTTCCAGGCAACGGCTGCGTTTTTCTTCCTCTCCTTTACTGGCCTGCGCCAGCCTGGTCATACCCATAATGGCATTGATAGGTGTTCGGAATTCATGGGACATATCGGAGACAAGGCGGGTTTTTTCACGGCTTCGGCGTTCGGCTTCCTCAAGCTTTCCCCGCAGCGCTTCTATCTCTTCCTGCTCCCCGGTGATATCACTGAAGAGAAAGACCTGCCGTGCCGGATTTCCTTTCTCCGGGAAAGAAGCCTGCACCCGCAGCCATATATTCTTCATTTTGAGGGAGTTATACACACAAAACGCGCTTTTTTCCCCTTTCATCCACGATATAAGACGGCAGTACAGCCACCGGATAAGGGAATCCCCCGTCTCCTGGGCCGGATCCGCCATCCGGCCATCCTTGGTTATCCCCAGCTGCCTCCGGATCCCCCGGGAAAGATACACGAAATCCTTCTGTTCCCTGTCCATGATCAGGAAAAGCAGATCCGGCTCCTGTAACAGCCCGGTAATTAACTCTATTTCCTCATTTTTCTTAACGTAATTTTCCACATCTTTATTCATCTGTTCTCCCCGCAGCAGCCCCCAAAATATAGTATCTAATGTATACATTATATGCTTTATACATAAGTTATGTAAAGAGTAGATTTTGGATATCATAATAGCAAAAAGAAGGGTTATGATATTATGATTAAGCTGAGAGTCCTGGACATTCTTGCCCAGCAAAACCACTCTAAATACTGGCTGTATATCCAAATGAATCTGAGCTATCAGAATTTTAACCGCCTGGTCAATAACGAGACCCGGGCCATTCGTTATGAGAATATAGAAAAGCTCTGCACCATACTGCAATGCACTCCGGACGAGCTGTTTGAAATAACTCCGGATGCATAACCCGCCTCCCTGCCCCGGCCTATTCTGCCATTGACTGGCTCTTTTACACGGGCGCATGCATATAATAAGTTATTATCTCAAACTTCACAGGTGTCAAATGGCCCTGTGAAGTTTGAATTATTATGTAAAAGGGGTAACTGTGAAGGTACGGAACAGTTACAAAAAGGTGATATTTTATGGCACAGGTATCCAATGAAACGGAACTGGCATCCGCCCTTGCCGGTACCGATTCTTCCATCCAGCTGACAGCGGACATATCCGTTACCGCTTCCCTTCCTGTCCGCCGGAGCGTAACTCTGAGCAGCCTTTCTCCGGGCTTTTATACGCTCAGCAAGGCGGCGTCCTTTTCTGATAATTTATTCCGCATTGAGTCCGGCGGCTCCCTCCGCCTGTCCCGGATTATCCTGGACGGGAACAGGCAGTCCCATTCACAGGAGGACAACACGAACCGTTCCCTGATACGGGTAAACGGCGGTTCTCTTTATCTTGAAACCGCATCTGTTCTGCGCAACAATTATTCCGCTGCGGAGGGCGGCGGCATCTATCTCCAGGCCAATCCTTCCTTCCCCAACTCCCTGGTCATGAGCGGCGATTCCCGGATTACCGGCTGCGTTTCCAAAACCTCCGGCGGTGCGGCCGCCATGTTTCCGGGAACGGCAGATGACCGGATCACCCTGACCGGGCAGGCCTCCCTTGCGGAAAACTATGCGGCAAACGGCGGCGGCCTATATCTGCGTTCCCTTTCCGAATCCCTGGGATGTTCCCTGACTTTGGAGGGAGAAACCACAGTCAGGGAAAACCATGCGTCTTCCACGGGAGGCGGCATCTGTTTTTCCGGATACCGCGGCGGGGGCGGTCCCGCCTCTCGGCTTACCCTCACCGGCAAAGCTGCTATCCGGGGCAACCAGGCCTATCATGGAGGAGGCATCTATTTTTACAGCTCCAACGAAGGGGATATTCTGGACAGTTCCACCTCCTCCCCTCTTTCCCAAAATACAGCGGAAGGCAACGGCGGCGCTATTTTTATGACAGCAGTGATATCCCCCGCCAAAATCCATCTTTCCGGTACGGTTATCCGGGAAAACCGGGCGGGAACAGGAGGCGCTCTTTATCTCCTGTCCGACTCCGGATATGAACTGCAGGCAGAGTCCTGTACTCTGGAACAAAATTCCGCGGTATCCGGTTCCTCCGGAAGCGGCGGCGGCCTGTGGCTGCAGAATCGTTCCGGCAGTCATGCATCCCGGCTTTCCTTCCATTCCTGTATTCTGGCCCATAATAAAGCCTCCGCCCAGGGAGGCGCTATAGCCCTGTTCAGCGGTACCGCCGCCTGTACCTTCGAACTGGCGGACTGTAATATAACGGAAAACAGCGCATCATCCCACGGCGGCGGGCTGCTGGCGGGCGGAAACGGGGAAGGGACGCTGGTGTTTACAGACAGCCGTTTTACAGGCAATGAAGCGGGCAGCAGCGGCGGCGCTGTTTATTACAGCAACGGCGGCGGAAACAGCCGGTTAACCGCCGGCAACGTACGCTTTGAAGGGAACCGGGCGGGTTATGAAGGCGGCGCCCTGCGCATAAATTCCGGCACCGGCACACTCCGTGCAAACCTGGAACGCTGCCGGATCACAGGCAATACGGCGGACAATAACAGCGGCGGCGGGATATGGATGGGAGGGCCGGATACCAGCCTCCTGCTTTCCAACAAAACCCTGACGGCGGATAATATATCCCGTATTGGAAACGGGGGCGGGATTTACTGCAATACGGATAACGGCACGCTCACCCTGGACGGCACGGCGGAGATCCGGAACAACCAGGCCGGCACGGAAGAAAGCGATTTCGGCGGGCACGGCGGCGGAATCTGCGCAGTTCCCTGTCATATTATCCTGGATGCCGGCAGCCTGCTTTCTGAAAACAGAGCTTTTCTGTACGGGGGAGGGATCAGTCTGGCGGAAAACTCTGTTCTGGAGGTAAACGGCGCGGCGATCCGTTCCAACACGGCCGGAAAGCAGGGAGGCGGAATCCGTAACCACGGAGGCAGCACCGTCAATATGGGCGCCGGAGATATCTCCCTGAATACGGCTTCTGTGGGCGGCGGGATTTATAATGACATCGGCTCCCAGGTTTATATGACACAGAAGGCTTCCCTCGGGTCCGCCGGTTTGAACAACGCCTTATCCCATGCGTCCGGAATTTACAACAACGGGGAATTTTATACGGAAGGCCAGAGGGATATTTCCAACGGATTTTATATCGAAGACCGGGATGCCGTTGTTTTTCTGGAAGGGCCGCTATCCTCCGGCTCCCTTCTTCAGCTGGATAACTCGGGCTATGTTTCCCCTAACCCGGAAGGCAACCCCATTATAGTGGGGGAGGGTACCCCATCTTATCCGGTTTTAAGCGCACAGGATGCAGAGGCCTTCCGAAAACCGCCTCAGGACTTTGAAGGGTGGGAAATCCGGCTGGGTACTGGCGAAACCCAAATCTGGCTTATTCCTGTCGTATATACGATACATTATGAAAACCTGGAAGGCAGCAGCCATACCAATCCGGATACCTACACGGTCAATACACCGGATATTTATGTAAATCCGCCGGATCCCAGGCCGGGCTACCGGTTTGCCGGCTGGTATGATGCCCCGGAAAACGGGCGCCTGGTTACGGTAATTTTGCAGGGCAGCACAGGTGACCTCCTCCTTTATGCCCGCTGGCTTCCTCTCCGGCCCGGAAGGCCCCGCCTTCCCAACCGTATCTGCAGGCCCGGGGAACCCTCCTGCTGTTACCGCCGGCGCGGCTGCCGTTATTAATAAAGACGCACGGAATAAAACAGGGCTTCCCGGAGACGGAATAAGTCTCCGGGAAGCCCTGTTTTATTATACTTTCTCCGGTATGTGCCGCCGCATCCTACAGCATGGTGCTGCGCAGCTCCTCCGGGCTTTTGGCGCTCAGATAGGCAGGAGCAATATCAAATACGGTCCTGCAGCCGCTCTGGCCCTCCTGCCCCAGCCGGAAAGCCGCCCGGGCAAATGCCGTGAGGACGGAAGAGGTAAAGGCCGGATTGGAATCCAGTTTCAGGCTGTACTCAATCACGTTTCCATATTCTTCTTCCCATCCTGTCTTCCCGCTGCGGATTACAAACCCGCCATGAGGGATGCCGCTGTGATCCCGGGCCATTTCCTCTTCACTGATGAAATGGACGGTGGTGTCGTAGTCGGCAAAATAATTGGGCATGGTCTTGATTTCTTCTTCAATACGCCCTTTATCCGCCCCTTCTTTTACTACAACAAAACATTCCCTGGTATGCTTCTGCCTGGTGGTCAGTTCCGGATTTTCACCGGCCCTGACACGGTCCAGGGCTTCCTTTACCGGAATGGTATACTGCCTGGCGTCAGCCACCCCTTCGATCCTGCGTACGGCATCGGAATGCCCCTGGCTCACCCCTTTCCCCCAGAAGGTATCATCCTTCCCCCGGGGAAGGACAGCGTTGGCATACAGCCGGTTCAGGGAGAACATTCCCGGATCCCAGCCGCAGGAAATAATCCCCACCTTGCCGCCTTCCTTTGCCGCCGCATCTACAGCCGCATAATGCTCCGGTATCCTTGCATGGGTATCGAAGCTGTCTATCACATGAAAATACCGGGCAAATTCCGGCGTCTGTACCGGCAGATCCGTAGCGCTGCCTCCGCACAGTATCATTACATCTATCTTATCCTTCCAGTCCGGCGCCTCTTCTATTTTACAGACAGGAACCCCTTCCGTCAGAATGGAAACCGTCTGCGGATCACGTCTGGTAAAGACCGCCGCCAGTTCCATGTCCGGGTTCTGTCTGACAGCGCATTCCACGCCCTTTCCCAGATTGCCATATCCCAGGATACCAATTCTAATACTCATCTTCATCCTCCTAGTTTCAGTCCTATACTTCGTTTTCCGTTGTTAAGTATATCGCTTTTCAGGCAGGATGCCAATACTTTTCCAATGATTTTTCTCCGCACCGGCGAAATGGCTATCTGCGGTACATGGTCAGATAGGATTTTGTGTTTTCTATCATGGCTTCGAACAGGTCTTTGGCATCTTCCAGACCGATTTCCATGTTGGGATCCATGCAGAAGGCCTGGAAGGCCAGATCCAGATCTCTGGAGGCCGCAGCCTGTACGGTAAGTTCCTGGATACCGCAAACTCTGCTTACCAGGGGATAAATGCTCTCCGGCAGCGGGCCTGCAAAGACAGGTCTTACGGAATCTGCGCTGAAATGGGCATTGGTTTCCACCACCGCGCCGAGAGGCAGGTTGGGGATCTGTCCGTAATTGGGAATATTTACGTTGGTAACCAGGTCGCGGAGGCCGAGCAGGGAACGCATCTGCTGTACCCCTTCTTCTCCGGTGGTATGGATGACCATTTGTTCTTCTCCCCGATACAGCCTTTCGCTTCTTTGCAGGCGTTTTTCCAGATCTTCCTTCCTCCAGGAGACGGGGGTAAGGTTAAACCCCCAGGAATGGGCGGTTTCCGGGTTTCTTAGATACCAGGATCCGGGGCAGAACTCCGCCAGATGCCGGTCGCCTGCAGCGGCGATAGCCCCGTACTTCAGGAAGAGATCCAGTTTCACTTTTTCCATGGAATCAAAAAAGCGGTTCATCCAGTTTTCATCTGTTTTTTCTCCGAAGCCGGTATCCCGGTATTTCAGGGCGAACTCCCGGTATACGGGGAACAGGTCCATGTTCTTATACTGCGCGGCGGTAAGCCAGGTAAAGTGGTTGATTCCCACTACATTGACACGGATATCCTCTCTCCGGGCATCCCGGATCCCTGTGATATCTTCCAGCGCTTTCCCCAGAAGCTTCTGGGTTCCGAAAACCTCATGGCAGCAGCCGAAAGCTTTGATTTGGGGAAAGGTATGATACAGCGTTTTCACGCATCCCGTCATGGGATTGGTATAGTTGATAACCCAGGCTTTGGGACAAAATTCTTTAATGGCACGGGCAATTTCCTCAAACATGGGAACCACGCGCAGCGCCCGGATCAGTCCGCCGGGGCCTGTGGTATCTCCTACGGACTGGTAAATACCGTATTTTTCCGGCGTATGCACATCGCTTTCCATCTCATCAAAGGTGCCGGGTATGATGGAAATCACCACAAAGTCCGCTCCTTCAAGCGCATCACCGATGGAATCCACCGCCCTGTAATCCCATGGGGATCGGCAGTCCGCAAGCTCCTTCACCTTATTTCCAATCACTTCGTTTTTACCGGCGGCCTCCCGGTCAATATCATACAGATATACGCTTCCGCTCATGTCATCCGCCGCGGCCAGATCACTCATAAGCCCCCATGCCCATCCCCGGGAACCTCCTCCTATGTATGCGATCTTGATATCTTCCGCCCTGTCGTTTACATACCTCATACCGTTCCTCCTTCTGTCTGCTGTAATAGCACGTCTTATAGCACTATACTAGCACGCAACAATTAATAATACCGTAAAAAAAATGCTTTCCGTATGGCCTGACCGTTCATATATTGCTATTTAATTATTCTGTGTTTATAATGAAGCTGTCCCCTGCCGGTACTGCCTGCCCTACAGGCGGCACACGCCGTGCAGGAAAATCGACTGTATAACAGGAGGGAGGTACTGGAACCTATGCTTCACACTTCATTTGCCCCCTATGAAGATTTTCTGGTGGAATATGTCCGGAACCCGGAAAGAAATGATATGAAGGTACAGCATTACCATGATACATATGAGTTCTATCTGCAGATGGCGGGGGAACGGACCCTGATCCTCAACGACATCTGTTACACCCTGCGGCCGGGAGATCTGTATATCTTAAAGCCCTTTGAGATCCATTACACCGAAAGCCGCGGCTCGGAATATTATGAACGTTATGTCATTAATCTGTCGACTTCCTTTCTCCGCATCCTGCTGACGGAAGGGGAGACGCGGCTCCTGCTGGATAAACTGGAATCCTGCGTGCTGCATCTGTCCCCGGAGCAGGCCGGCGAAGCCCTTGACTGCTTCCGGAAAACGGAACGCTACCACAAAAGGACCGGGTTTCTGGCAGGAAAGCTGGTATGCTCCTCTATCCTTCAGCTTCTCCTGTTCCTTACGGAGCTGACGGAAAAAGCGGCGCTTCCGGATATTCTGGAGGGAAAAAGCATCCAGCCGGAAATCGTCACTGTCATTCATTATATCAACCGGCATTACCAGGAAAACCTTTCCCTGGAGGAAGCGGCGGAACTGGTGCATATGAGCCGGTATCATTTCTGCCGTCTCTTTCATGAAGCCACAGGCGCCACTTTTCTGGAATATCTGTATAATGTACGTCTGGCCAAGGTACACCAGTTCCTTCTAACCACCACGCTGCCCCTGAGTGATATCGCAGCCAAATGCGGGTTTGCCTCAACCGCCCATCTTTCCCGGGTTTTCCGGGCCGCCTACGGGATGTCGCCGCGCAGCTTCCGCAAGACGGCATTACCCGGTCAGGCCTCCAAAAAACCCTGAGGTTTTCAGGAGACCACCAGCAGGGATCCAATCGTGGAAAGCAGGGCGCCGTTACGGAAAAATAACCAGACTCTCCATTGTTTTTTCTATATCAATCAGAAAAACAACGGCATCCCCGGCTTTATAAATTTGTTTCTCGGCCCAGATACCGGAAGGCTCCATTTCCTCCGGGCTTTCGATTTTGTCAGCCTCTGTTACGCTTACCACATAAGGCTCGCCTGTAAAATGGATGCCCATCCGATACCGCCCCCATTCCATGAGGAGCACCATATCCCTGCGCTTTCCCCGGGTTTCCTCCTTCTGGCCGCTTTCCAGCTCCACCACGGGGACAATATTTCCCTTGTAATTGCAGACGCCCGCAAAATGATCCGGCAGACAGGGGAGCAAAGATATCCGCATCTGTATGCATAATTCTGTGACATACGGAATTTCCACGGCATAGTTTTTATTTTTTCCCGGAATGCAGAGAAGTTCTCTGCCAGTAAAGGCTTCCATTCCTATCCTCCCTCTCGTATCTGCTGATAAGTATATCCGTATCCAGCGCGGCGCATATTTTCCCGTTACCCATAATACTGCAGCCGCTGATTCCGGTTTTTTTACGGAAATCCAGGCCGAATAAAGGGGGCAGCTGTTTCACCACAATACGCTTCTGCTCATACATGGAATCCACAAGAATACAGCCTTCCTTTTCATTTCCCTTCATATACACAACAATGGCGTTCTCCGGTGTTTCTCCGTCCAGATGGTAAAAACGGCGGAGATCGATAAACGGGATCATTCTGTCCTCAAACAGGATATAATCCTTTCCATTAATGGTTTCCCTGCTGTCCCTGCTTTTTTCCCAGTCCATAAACCGGAACACATGCCGGGCAGGCATGGAAAACCGGTAATTTCCCACTTTAAAACGGATACATTCCATTGTAGCAAGGGAAAGGGGCACTACAATGGTAAAAGTAGTCCCTTCGCCGGGTCTGCTGTGAATATATAGGTTTCCCCCCACTCCCTCCAGGATAGTTTTAACCACATCCAGCCCCACGCCCCTTCCGGAGTATTCCGTCACCTGCTCATTGGTGGTAAAGCCGGGGCACAATATCAGCTCCTGTATTTCCTGGCTGTCGTATTCTTCTTCAGGCCGGGTAAAGAGGCCCCGCTCCCTGGCACGTTCCCGGATTCTCTTCTCATCAATTCCTGTGCCGTCGTCACTGAGGGACAGGCGCAGCTCCCCTGCTGTGCTCTCTGCGGAAAAGACGACCCGGCCCTTTCTGCTTTTACCGGCGGCCTCCCGCTCCTGCGGGGTTTCAATACCATGGTCCACCGCATTGCGGATAATGTGGATCAGCGCCTCGGAGGCATATTCCACCACACTCTTATCCGCCTCCAGATCCTCACAGTGGATGATGAGATCGGCCTCTTTCTTCTGATCCCTGCAAATATCCCTTAAGATCCGGCGCAGACGGGGCACGATTTTGTTTACGGGGACCAGACGCATTTCCATCACGGTTCTTTCCATTTCACTGATCAGCCGGCTTATCTGGTGCGCGGTCCCTTCTTTTATGTCATCCAGCCCATACTTTTCCAGCTCCGTATCCAAGGTGAGCATATGCAGCATCAGCTCACCGGAAAGGTTCTGGAGTCGGTCCAGACGGTCGGAACGTACATTGAAAAACTCCGCTTCCCTGCTTTCTGCGGTATTTCCTTTTTCTTCCGGCTTGTGTTTTTCCTGTACTGCCGGCTCCTCCGGGGCCGGGGGCCGGCTGTCCGCCAGGATACTGCATTCCGCAACAAAAAGGCCCTTCTGCAGGCTTTCCAGCACCTCCTGCTTATGCTCCGATTCAAACCGGATAAAGACGCCGTTTTCGCTGATGTAGCTGCTGCCCTCCACGGATTTTTCCAGATCTCCGGGCCAGGTCTCCACGCACGAACACAGACTCCCAATCTGCCTCACCAGCATGAAGGCTCTGATATTCTCCATCCTGCAGCCGTTTTCAAAAACGATGCGCACCACCGTTCCTTCTTTTCCGTTCAAAGCCTCGGGAATTACCACAGGCCCCGGATCCTGGCTATCCCCGGCTTCTTCCGCCCCATCCGGCTCCCGGCGTGACGCCCTGTCCAGATAAGCGTCCGTCCTTGCTTCGATTTCCGCCGCACTGCAAGGCACATATCCTTCCCGGGGCATCCTGTCTAATTCCGCTTCTATATAATCGGAGGCGGCAAACAGCAGATCATACAGTTCCGGTTCCGCCTTTTCTATTTTTCCGTAGGTTTCCCTGTAATAGGCAAAAAGGTCCTCCAGCTTATGGGCCATGGAGGATAACTCCTGCAGCCCCATCATTGCAGAAGAGCTTTTTATCGTGTGCATGATACGGAAAATACTGTGAATATCCTCTTCCGCAAATGCATTCTTTTTTTCCGCTTCCAATAAAACCGCGCTTAACTGTCCGGTCAGCTGTCTGGTTTCCAAAAGGTAAACCTCCAGCATATCTTCCGCATCCGCTTCAAAATATCCCATTTTTCTCTCCGCCTGCTATTCCTTCTCATACCAGATACTGCAGTTTTTTCCGGAACGCTTCCCTTTATACAGCGCCTTATCCGCACAGCTGATGCTTTCCTCAATCCCCTCCAGCTCATGGTAGGTATGCAGTCCGAGAGTGAGAGTGCAGGTGAATTCCGTATTGTCGTAGAAAAAGGGGAAATGCTCCACTTCCTCACGGATGGATTCACTGATCCGGAACGC
Organism: Eisenbergiella sp. OF01-20; assembly: GCF_003478085.1. Lineage (NCBI taxonomy): Bacteria > Bacillati > Bacillota > Clostridia > Lachnospirales > Lachnospiraceae > Eisenbergiella > Eisenbergiella sp. OF01-20. The sequence goes on from NZ_QUES01000020.1 coordinate 54,229, forward strand.
TTCTTCTTCCGTTACGTCAAACAATATGATAAGAAATTCCTCGCCGCCCCAGCGCACCACCTTATGTCTGCGGCAGAACCCCTCCAGGATATTCGCAATGCAGACCAGCGCCTGATCCCCGGCATCATGTCCGTAGGTATCGTTTATTTTCTTAAAATCATCGATATCGGCGAGGATCAGTACATTCCGGGTTTTTTCCCTGTTATGATCCCGGATATCATCCATCAAATCCCCCACTACATACCGGCGGTTATAAAGCCCTGTGAGGCCGTCACGGAAAGCCATATAATTCAGCCGTTCCATATTGGTACGCAGTTCCCGGTTCTGGCGGTTCAGATCGTCCTTCTGCTTCTTGATCAGAAGATGGGTATGTACTCTGGAAAGCAGCTCTCCCCTGACAAAGGGCTTCTTGATATAGTCACAGGCCCCTTTGGAAAAGCCTTTTACCACGTCATCGTCCTTGTCCTTTGATGTGAGAAAAAGGATGGCCGCATCATTCTGATCCGCCGCCTTCAGCCTGTCAAAAAGAGTATAGCCGTCCGCATCCGGCAGCACCACATCCAGCAGGATGAGATCCGGCTGGTACTGCTTCACCATCGCCTCGGCCTCCTCTCCGGTGTGCGCTTCCGTAATAAAGATATTTTCTTCCTTTAAGGATGCTTTGATCTGTTCACAGATAAGCAGACTGTCGTCCACAATCAGAACAATCTGTTTATTTTGAGTTTCCATACCTTTCCTCCGCCTTTTCTACAGAACTATTGTTTCATGCCTTACTGTTCTGACTTCCAGTTTCCCGTCACCGGCAAAAAACAATATTGTCCTGCCATAATGATTCCCCGTATCCTCAGCTACGAGCCTTATGCCTTCCTCCGCCAGCGCAAGCTTAACCGCCGCCACATTCTGCTCCCCGATTTCCCATTGCCCGGATCCTGTTTCAAACATCCTGGCCCCGCCTGCTATCTTGGCCGTAATCCGCATCCTGGCCGCACCCGCGCGCTCCATCCTGCACAGCAGCTCCCGTACCCCTTCATCTGCAAACTTGAACGGATTCTCCCGGTTAACAGCCGATAGTTTCCCCGGAAGGACTATGTGCGCCATACCCGCTATTTTTTTCCCACTGTCATACAGACAGACTCCAACACAGGATCCCAGGGCATATGAGATGAGTATCTGCGGGTCCGCCGCGGTTTTCCCTTCTCCGATTCCTACTGCAATTTTATCCATGGCATCACTCCCCAAGCCTCCGGAGCATCCTCTCCAGCGCTTCCGGTTCCGGAAGGAACAAAATCCTTCCTGTAAAAGCTTTTCCTCCCAGACGGAAGAGATTGTCTATCACCAGAATATCCTCGCTCAACCTCAGATAATGCGTTACGGGGGCACTCAGAAGCGCAAGCCCCATATCCACGCTCAAAGCCGGTACCGTAACATCCATTTTCAAATCCAGTACCGCCGAAAGCGCGCCTATGTAGGAACCGCACATGATATTTCCCATTTCACAGATAAGGGAACGTTCCATTTCATTCAGGGAAAGCAGATTGCGTTCTTCTACTCCCAAAACGTTGTCGAGTACCGCCATGGTGAAGGTTTCATCCAGCAGGAACAGGAACACGCCTTTCACATCCCCGTTTACTCCCACCATAATTCCCGTCATCAGCTCTTCCGCCGACCGCAGCAGGGAACAGCAGTCCTGATATTTCATAATCTGCAGTTCCGGCACTTCTATGTCCACCGGCTCCAACAACATCTGGGAAAGCGCCGTTACCGCATTTCCGGTGCCGATATTGCCCAGTTCCTTTAAAAAATCCCTGGATAGTTCATCCAAATTCGAATATTGGTCCATGGCCTCCCCTTTATCTGCCGGCTTATCAGAGCTCAAACTGTTCCACCATTTCCTTCAGCACCTGGGCCTGGGCGGATAATTCCTCACTGGCAGCAGCGCTTTCCTCGGAAGTAGCTGAATTTCCCTGCACGATATCGGAAATCAGCTCAATGCTTTTCCGGATCTGGGCAATGGCGTCAGCCTGCTGGATACAGACCTCTGAAATCTTCTCCACCATGCCGTTCACCTTCTGCGCTCCGGTTACCGATTCCTTTAGGGTTTCCGCCGTGGACTCCGCTGTTTTCATTCCCACGTCCACCGCTTCCGAGTTCTTGTCGATGAGTTCTGCCGTCAGTTTGGAGGCAGCCGTGGTTTTTGCCGCCAGCCTGCGTATTTCGCCGGCCACCACCGAAAAACCTCTTCCGGCATCTCCGGCTCTGGCGGCTTCCACGGAAGCGTTCAGGGCCAGAATGTTGGTCTGGAACGCAATATCCTCGATTTCCTGTACGATCTTTGTTATTTCCGTGGAATTCAGCTTCACATGATTAACAGCCTGGATCAGCGCCTGCATCTGTTTGTCGCTTTCTATGAGACTGTTCCCCACCTTGTCGGAAAGCCGGCTGGACTCCACCGCGTTATCCGCATTGTCCCGTACGCTTTCCGCAATTTCATTGATGCTCACTGCCAGCTCTTCCACCGATCCCGCCTGCTCTGCCGCTCCCCGTGCCAGGGCCTGTGCCCCGCCTGATACCTGCTCGGCTCCTCCCGATACCATCTCCGCACTGCTGCCGATCTGCTGGATAGAATCCCTCAGAAGGCCGGAAATCTCTTCCATTGCTTCTCCCAACGCAATGAAATCCCCCTTAAATACCGCATCCGAATGATAATTCAGCTTTCCTTTTCCCAGGGCAGTCAGGCTCTTCCTCATCTCCGTCACATACAGATTAAGGGCTTCCGTCGTATCTCTTATGTCATCCGCCAGCTGTCCCAGCTCATTCCGGGAGGTATAAGCAAGGCTGGTGGTAAGGCGGCCGTTGGCGATGTCATTAGCCGCTTTCTTTACTTCATTTACCGGATGTATCACGCTTCTGATGATAAGGACACACAAAAGCACGGTAAACCCGACGCTGACTGCGGCAAGAAGCAGCAGCAGGATCACCACCCTGACACTCACTTCTTTTCCCTCCGCCAGACGGTCATTTGCATCTTTCGTGGATAAGTCAATGACCTGGCTCAGCGTATCCCTTACCTCATTGAATTTAGGGGCGTACTGGCTGATATACAGGGCCAGGGCTTCCTCATCCTTCCCCTGCTCCCGCAGCTTCAGCACCTGCTCTCTTACCCCGTTCAGTTCCTCGTACTGGATTTCCAGCTCGGAGACCTTTTCCGCCCCGCTTATATATCCGGTTGTCAGCTCTTCCAGCTGTATTTCGATATCCTCCACACTCTGTTTTGTCTTTTCCAGATACTCATCCTCATCCACCAAATCCTCCGTGGATATCAGGAGTGTCACATTTTTCCCCACAGACTGCAGATTAGCAATCATACGCAGGGAACTCTCCACATTGGCGAAGGGTTCCTCATACAGCTTCTGTGACCGTTCCGACATGGAATTGATATTTATAATCACTGTGACTATGGTTATCATATATAAGAATATAATAATAGCAAATGCCGCTACCAGCTTCGATCCTATTTTCATATCCTCAAATCTTTTTTTCATCTTCTGGCATCCTTTCATCCGGGACATCCCGCTGCGCTGTTATTATCGGGTCAGCTTTCCATTGCGTTCCGGATAATCCTCCGGAATTCATCCGGCCGGAAGGGTTTTACGATAAAATCCCTGGCTCCCAGCATCACCGCCTTTTGGATCATCTGCTCCTGGCCCACTGCCGAACACATGACGACTCTGGCCCCGGGATCCCTCTTCTCTATTTCCTCAAGTACCTCCAGCCCTGATATTCCCGGCATGGTAATATCCAGCAGCACCAGATCCGGACTGCAGACATCATACTGCTCCAAAGCCTGCTCACCGTCGCACGCCTCAAATACTTCCGTATATCCGCATTCCTCCAGATTCTTGCGGATTACCTTTCGCATGAATAAGGCGTCATCCACCACCATTATTTTCTTCCCCATACGTGCTCCTTCACCAAATCCTTCCTTACTCCCGTTTTTTTCTATATACAGCCGGATATACCGGTTCCAGCCGGGTTTCCTTTGCATTCAGCAGCTCCGCGTGTCCTATCAGGAGATACCCTCCTTTGTCCAGCGCGTCCTCCAGCGTTGTAATCAGTCTCTCTCTGGAGCTTTTATCAAAATATATCATCACGTTCCGGCACAGGATGATATGGAATTTTTCCGATGCCCGTGCAGGTTCCATCAGATTCCGGCGCTGGAAACGGACACAGGTTTTCAAATCCTCTTCCACACCGAAGGTCCTGCCGTCTGTTTTTCCGCAGTACCGCCTCCTCCACTCCGGAGGGAGGCCTTCCAGCTCCTTGACCGGATATACGCCCTTTTTCGCCTTCTCCAGCGCTTCCCCGGAGATATCGGTCGCCAGTATCCTGGCCCTGCACGCGTCATTCCGGCTCCGCCGGTATTCTTTCAGGACCATAGCCAGGGTATAGCATTCTTCTCCGGTGGAACAGCCTGCACACCAGATATCCAGCACCCCGGACGGCACATGTTCCAGCAGATCCGGCAGGATGGCATCCTGCAGCCGGTCGAAATGATCCGGTTCCCGGTAAAAATAAGTATAATTAGTGGTGAGACGGTTCACCATTTCCCCGGCCATCTCCCCGCTTCTGTCCCGATGCAGCATATCCAGGTAGCCGGAAAAGGAATCCAGGCCATAGCGCTCCAGAACCCTGGTCATGCGGCATTCAATCAGGACCCTCTTCTTCTCCAGATTGATTCCGTATTCCTGGCGCATGTACTTCACAATATCTGTGAATTCCTCTTCCTTAAGCCTAATCACTTTTTTTCTCCCAGACTCCGGGAAGGATTCCTTCCAGTTCTTCCCGGGCGGCCTCCTCCTCTCCCAGGGCCAGCGCAGCGATCCCCATGAGCCCGCCATCTGCCTCCAGAACGACACCGCAGGGAGCCTCCTCCCGGTCTCCCATCCGATAAAACACCACGAGATTTTCCCCATAAAAAGAAAGGCCCTGGATAGTATCCTCCGCCCCCGGCACGGGGCAGATATCCGGCCTCGTCAGAATTGTCTGTATGCTTTCTTTCTCTATATACAGCTTTTTACTGCCTGTATCCGCTGTTATGTATTCCATCTGGTTCCCTCCGCTCCCGCTATATACCTCCGGCTCCTTCCGTTCACCGGGCAGTTCTCCTCCAACGCCGCAGTTCCCCCATGTCCAGAAGATAAGCTAAATCCGGTCTTTCATCCCCTGTAGGGACTGCAACGACAGCGCTTATATACCGGTTCTGTTCCCTGCGCACCTGTTCCGGCAGTTCCCATATTCGGCTTTCCCCGATATCCGGAAACCCCATTACCTCCGATGCAGGCATTCCCAGGATTTCCTCTTCACTGCAAAAGAGAATCCAGTATTTGTTTTTCTCATCTTTTCCGCATCCTTCCCATAGATCGACATACCCTGTTTCCGGATTTTCACCTTCCGTAAAAGGATTTCCTATCACTTTATCTACAAATGGGAGGGGGATCAGGAAAAAGAAATTTTCCAGGACAAAAAAAATACAGCGGTCCTTCTGCTCCCTCATTATCTTCCGCCTTTTCTTTTTATTGAATAGTAATATAATAATACTTTATCGGCGCGGAAAACTCAAGGGGAGGTATGAAATAGGGAATAAAAACAGAATAAACCGGCACTTCCTTTCCTCTTCAGGTATGGGCATCGCCCAAAACAACCGTATGCGGGAAAGGACCGTGCCGGCAGCAGTCTGTCCTTTTTCTCAGCTAATATGTAATTGTCCGAAGAGAACCGTACCTTTGAGGATTTCGATTTTTATGGTTGTATTCCCCGTGCCCGGAGGGATCACACCTAGAGAAACAGCCGCTTCTTTTTCGTTCTTATGCAGGATAACCTGAATGGTGTTCCCCTCCTTCCGGCCAAACTGCACGACTGCTTCTTCCTCCGTCTGGCAGGTAAAGGCCAGCTTCAGCACATGTACCGGGCAGAGGCTGCAATCCAGGCTGTAGCAGGCATATTCCCCGGCATGCAGCACAAGCCCCAGCCGTTCCCAGCCGCAGTCAAATGCAAATTTCTTATCCCATGCCGTATCCCTTTCCCGGATTTCCAATGCGGTGTCCTTCCGATACGGCTTGTCTTCCCCCGGAAGCCCATTCCCCTTCCAGGAAACCCCTTCCCCCGGAACAGCGTCAAAATCCACGGCCTGCATGGAAAAAGGCGGTCTGCGGAATACATGGGCCGTTACCTCCGGATGCTTTTCACAATTTTCATAACGGATGTTTACCAGATATTCTTCCAAAATCTGCTGCGCCCTTTCGTACCCGGGGTGAGGGCCTTTCTCAAGGTAGCTGAGAATTTCATGATAGCCCTCCGGTACCCTGATGGAACAGGGGGAATTGGCGGTGTCCATTTTTTTCCAGGGCCACAGATTATAACCGATTCCCAGAGCGCCCGCCAGGGGGTACAAGGCGGCGTACCAGGGATTGGTATTTTCGCCGGTTTCCCCCATCCACAGCGGTACATCCAGCCGTCCGGCGGCCTCTATGAAGCGGTTCAGGCAGGCTTTATCCGGCATTTCGGCGTACCGGTGAAAATGGAGGACCATATTGGCATCATACTTTTTATGGAAAATGCGGACATCCGTGGCCCAATGGGCGCCTTCTATTGACAGCATATGTCCGGTATCCACTTTTCTGATTTCCGTTATTACCTCTTCATAAAAACTCTCAAGTGCCGGAAGCAGGTAATCGTAATCGCCGTTGCCCGCCTCCGGCGGAATAATGGGTTCATTGAGAAGATCATATCCCCCCACCACCTCCCGGCTGCGGTAACGCAGGGCCAGCTGTTTCCATAATGCACAGGCTTTGTCCCTGCAGTCCCTGTCTATGAACAATCGGGGGACGTTATCCACAGAGTCATCAATATTGGAACCGGTTTGTCCGCCGGGTGCCCCATGCAGATCAAGAAATGCATACATGCCTGCCTCTTCACACCAGGCAAGGCATTGATCCAGCAGGGCAAATCCTTCCTCCTTCCAGCGGATGCCCGGACCATCCTCCATAAACAGACGGTAGCTGAAGGGAATCCGCACGGAATTGTACCCCAATGCGGCCATGGCGAGGATATCCTCCCGGCGGATATAATTTTCCCTGTATTTTTTCCAGAAATAGCCGGCGTACTCCCGGCCGGTCAGTTCCTCCACACATTTTTCGATACGGGAAGGCCTGTCAAACCGTTTCCCGTATGCCTTCCACATGTACCCCTCCTGCAGGAGCCAGTTGCCAAGACCCCATCCGGTGAGCAGGATTTCTTTTCCTGAACCGTCTGTAATTTTCTTTCCTTCCGTATGTAAAAAACCTTTCATTGTATTCATTTTCCTCATCTAACCTTTCACCGCGCCGATCGTAATTCCCTGTACCAGATATTTCTGCAGGAAGGGATAGACTGCCAGAATAGGCAGAATCCCCATAACCGCTATCGCCATTTTAATTCCTGTGGAAGGAAGCTGGCTGGTATCAATATTCATGCCCTGACTTGCGCTGCTCATCAGGAACTGGGTATCCAGCAGCATCCGGTTCAGCAGCACCTGGATACTGTACAGGGTATCTTTGTTAATATAATACAGGCCGTTCAGCCAGTCATTCCAATAACCAAGCCCCACAAGCAAAGCCAGGGTGGACAGGATAGGCTTTGCCATGGGCACTACGATACGGAGCAGTATCCCGCCTTCCCCGGAGCCGTCAATCCTGGCCGCATCGATGACTTCCTCGGGTATATTGCCGGTGAGATAGGTCCGCATCATAATGACATAAAAGGCGCCCATAAGAAGGTTGGGTACAATCAGTGCCCATATGGTATTTTTAATATGGAAATTCTGTGTCCACATAATATAAGAAGGAACCAGCCCTCCGTTAAATAACATCGTGAAGAACAGGAAAAAGGCTATGATATTTTTACCCGGCAAATCCTTTCTGGAAAGCGGATAGGCGAACAACACCGTAAACATAAGGTTTACTGTGGTTCCCGCCACGGTAACCAGAGCGGAGATTGCATATCCCCGCAAAAGCTGGGAGGAATCCACCAGAATATATCGGTAGGCGGAAAAGTCCAGCCTGGAAGGGATAAAGGAATACCCGTTCACAATCAGCGCATGCTCTTCATTCAGGGAGGAGGAAAACAGAAGGATCAGCGGGAGCAGGCAGAAAATAACCAGTAAAATCATAATCCCGTTTGCCACTATCTGAAATGTCTTATTTCTTTCAACCATGGTTTCCCTCCTAAAAAAGCGCGCTTTCTTCATTCTGCCTTCTTACCGCCCAGTTTGCCGTCATCACGAGAATAAAGCCCACCAGGGACTGGTAAAGTCCGGCCGCCGCAGACATGCCGATATTATTGGTTTCCATCAGACCCCTGTAAACATAGGTATCAATGGTGTTGGTAACGTCGATCAAAGGGCCGCTGTTCATGGGTACCTGGTAAAAAAGCCCGAAATCGGAATAAAAAATCCTGGATACCGACATCAGTGTCAGGATACTGATGGTTGGGACCAAAGCGGGAAGCGTTATGTAACGGATTCTCTGCCAGCGGCCTGCGCCGTCCACCACCGCCGCTTCGTAATAGGAGGAATCAATTCCCATCAGTGTGGCATAATACAATACGCAGTTATAGCCGATATTTTTCCAAAGGTTGACCAGCACAAGAATCAGAGGCCACCAGGCCGGGTTGGAATACCAGGAAATTTTATCCTTTCCCATGTTTTGAAGGACATGGTTCACAAACCCGTATTCCGTACTTAAGAACCCATATACGATGTAGCTGACAACTACGATAGACACCAGAAAAGGAAGGAGGATCAGCGTCTGGTATGTTTTTTTGGCCCGCACCGCTTTGATTTCCGACAGTAATATGGCTACGGTAATCGCTGCTGCCGTACCCAGGAGAATGAAAACCAGATTATAGCAGATGGTGTTCCTTGTTATGATCCAGGCATCCTTGGTCTTAAAAAGGAATATAAAGTTTTTCAGTCCGTTCCATTCACTGCCGAAGATTCCTTTTTGAAAATTATATTTTTTAAAAGCTACCACGGTTCCCGCCATAGGCAGATAGTTGTTTAGGATCAGATAGATGCCTCCCGGCAGCAGCATCAGATATAAGGGGAGGTATCTCCTCCATCTTGCACGTTTCATTTTGTTCACCGGATTCCCTCCTGTTTGGGCGGATAGGGAAGAAGGGTGCGTTCCACACCCTTTTCCTTCTGCTTTACCGCCTTATTTTCCTCTTGTTTCCTGCAAAATCTCTGCCTACTGCTGCGCCGCCCAGGCATCCAGCTGTGCCTGTTTTTCGGCTATGATGGTATCGATGCCCGCATCCTTCAGCTCCTGCATCATTTTGGGAACCGCTTCTTCCGGATTCAGGGAGCCGCAGTCCAGGGCATTTTTGTACTTTGCCATAACATTGTTGCATGCCGTGATTTCATTGAGCACATCGGAATTATCCCATACAAAGCCGAATGCCTTGCTCAGCTTTGCGTTATTGTTGAATTCTTCCGTCTGCTTCCAAATATCCGCGCCGTCAACCTCCCAGGGAATGCTGATCAGTTCATTGGGCCATACCCAGGCCACGCTGCTGTAGGTGGTATTGGATGCATCCACGCCTTCGGGATAGGTGAGTACGCCTTTTTCCTCATCAATCAGGAAGTTTTCCCCTTCTATCCCGTTAATCAGGATGTTGCTTAAATCGGGGTTGCTGTATATTTCGTTCAACACCTGCATGGCTCGTTCTGGTTTTTCACTGTTATGGGCAATATACCAGGTATTCATTCCTGATGCGGAGGTACGGTAAGTTTCCACCAGCTCCACAACCGTGATGTCCTTGCCTACTTTCCTGCTCCACTCCGCTTCGATCCCGGGTTTTGTATTACAGAAGTAGCTGAAGCCCTTTCCTGCCGCCATCAGTTCATAGGCATTTTGGGTGTTTGTCGCCGCATCAGGCATAATATACCCCTGCTGTGCCCAGTCATACCTGCGCTGTACAATGTCTTTGAAGGTATCCGTTTCATACCAGTCAACCACCGTCATCTCCGAATCATCCAGGCAGTTCTCAAGCCAGCCGAAGTCACCGCCCAAATCATCCCTGGTAATATTGTAATAGCCCATGCCTCCATTATCGGATACCAGCGGATAGCTGTCCGGGTATTTTTCTTTTACAGCGGCGAACAGGCCTTCCAGATCCTCTTCCGTCTTAATGGCGGAAATATCGTAGCCGGATGCCTCCAGCATGTCCGTTCTCATAGCGATGCCGAAGCCCTCCGCCTTATCCTTATTGTTAGGTACGCCGTAAATCTGTCCGCCTATGCTTACACAGTTCCAGTCCGTATCCGGTACGACAGACAGAATATCTTTTCCATAATCCGGAAGTAAATCATCCAGGGCCAAAATCTGCCCCGTATTGGCTGCCGTAATTGTGGAAAATGCGAAATTCGGGAACAGATCCAGCTTTTCTCCGGAAGAAAGCATGAGGTTTACTTCCTCTGAAAAACTGCCGTAGCTTAAACGCACCAGTTCAATCCTTGTATTATACTTGGCCAGCGTTATTTCAGAAGCCGCCTCCGCTACCTTTTCACAGCTCTCCGAGGCGGCATCCCCGACGCATACAATCTTGCAGACATATTCTTCCTGCCCGGATAAATCACCGGCATCTGCCTCCGAAGCTGTGCTTTCCGCCTGTTCCGTTCCGGAGGCGGACGGTGTATTCGTCTGGGCGCCCGCCTGTTCCTTCGTTCCTCCGCAGCCCGCTATCGCTGTGGAAATCAGCGCTGCTGTAAGTAAGCCTGCCAACCATTTTCGTTTCATTTCATTCCCTCCCTTGTTTTTGATGATTCTACTATAGCATGGCAGCTCCCCCGGTTCCGCCTCGTTTGTAACCTGTTATTGTCATAATTATTACTTCTTTGATAGATTCGCCGTCTATTGTCAAAAAAGTGACATTTCGCTGTTGAATTTGTTCACTCTTCCTGCTTTTTCCTTTCGTCCGTCGGACTGACACCGAACGTTTTTCTGTAAACCTGGGAAAAGTGGGAAAAATTACTATAGCCAACCTTCAACGCCACTATACTCACCGGAAGCTGGGAACCGATAAGAAGCGCCCTGGCCATTTTCATCTTTTCACGGACAATAAATTCTTTTAGGGAAATTCCTTCCACTTTTTTAAACAGGCGGGAAACATAGTTGGGGTTCATAAATACCTGTACTGCGATATCCTCCCTGCGGATGTCACTGTCCAGATGGTGATATATGTATTCTTTTATGGCCTCCACCTGTCCTCCTGCTCTTCCTGCATCTTCCTCCTCCTCTGCAAAATAGGAAGTAACGATTTTTAAAAAGGCCAACATATTCTGCAGCGTCTCATAGGCGTGCAGCGCGGTCTGCCGCTGCTGTTCCTCCGGGAATATATCCTCCCAGGACGTATCCGTCTTTTCTTCCGTCAGACAGATAATCCTGTAAAAACCATTATAAAACTTCTGAAGGCTCTCCGCGTTCAGCGCATCCGCATCCGCCAGTTCCTGCAGATACCGGCAGGCTTCTTCATAAACCGTTTTTCCCATTCCCCGGACAAGCAACGTTTCCCAGGTTCTGAAATCCGGCTGGAGGATTGGGGCCGTTTTCGTTTCTTTTCGCTCCTCTTCCACATAAATTCCCGGCTTCCGGGCTACATTATCCTTATTTTTATGCCTGATGGCATCCAACTTCCCCGGCATCGAACGGAACATTCCGGTACCGCTCACATACAGCGCCTGTTCACAGCAGAAAAAACGGGAAGCAGTATTATAAAAATTCTCCAACTGCCTTCTTATTTTTTCCTCGTCAGGTTGTTTTCCTTCCTCTCCGTAAACAAGGAATATATATTCCTCATGACTCAGGCAGCCGATATAGACCTTGCTTTTCCATTCCTGAAACAGTTCTTCCAGAATATTGGCGCAGGAATAACGGAATAAATCCTGTTCCCATGGTGCATTATTCCAACTCAGGATCTGGTATAAAATAAGAAAACACGGACTGGAATCACAGATATTCCGCCCCATTTTCTGCATATCCACCAACAGCTTCCGGTACCTCTCCCCATTTTCCGGTTCCTGATACCATTCCCTGAAAAGCTGATCCGTTATCCGGTCACGCTCCTCAAAAAGTGTTTTTCCATAAGAATAAAATTTCTGCTGCTCACGTTTATCCCGGATTCTCTGTTTTGCCCGCAAAATGGCATTCCCGATATCTTCGTATCTGGCAGGCTGCAGAATATAGTCGAAACTTCCCAGCTGCATAGCTGTCCTGGCATAAACAAAATCTGCATGGGCGGTAAGAAAGATACATTCTGTCTCCATCCCCTGATCCTGCGTCCACTTAAGCAGGGAAAGTCCGTTTTCTCCCGGCATTTCTATATCGCAAAGCATGATGTCCACTTTATGAAGCAGAAGGATTCCTTTTGCTTCCACCGCATTGTAAGCCTTCCAGACCTTGTCCACTCCGAGATTTTCCCAGGGTACCTCGGACAGAATCCCCTCCACCACATGTATCTGATCATCAATCACCAACACTGTCATAGTTACTTTCCTCCCTTACAAATTAACTGCCGGCCGCCTTGCTTCTTCAAAGGGGATAAAAATATCCACACAGGCCCCGCTCATATTGCTGTATACAAAGCTGCACGGTTTTTGATAAACAAGAGAAAAACGCTGTTCCACATTATTGATTCCCATATGTTCCCCCGGCATCCTCTTTTCAGGATCATTCAAAATCTTCAGAACCTCCTCAGGAAAACCTTTCCCATTATCCATAATAGTGATATTCACAAATTTTTCTTCCCCGTCCAGGAACAGCCTTGCCTTAATCAATATCTGCATGGATCCTTCCCCGCTCTTTTCATACTTGAAGGAGTTCTCCACAAAGGTCAGCAAAGACATAGGCGGTATCCCGAACTGCATAAGCGGTTGACTCACATCCTCCTCATATTCCGGCGGCCTGGCACTGCTCATCTGCTGCAGCTTTACATAAGAACGGACACTGTCCAGTTCTTTTCCCAAAGGTACAATCATATCATGATCCTTTAAAACCGCCCGTAAATATTCGGACAGAGTCAATATCATTTCCTGCATCTGTGCATATTTCCGGGCCGCCGTCATCGCGTACAGGTTTTTCATACAGTTCAGGAAAAAGTGGGGACGTATCTGAATCTGATAATACTGCAGCTCTGTCTGCTGGGCCTGAATCAAGCGCACATATGCCAGGATTTTGAGTTCCTTGATTCGATCCATCATGGCATTAAAGGTAGATTCCATTTTTTTATATTCCTTAACCTCATTTCTCACACAAAGGCGGGATTCCAACCCATCATCGCCGATTTGTTCCATGGTTTCCACCATCTGTTCCAACGGATTAAGGAAGTCACGTTTCAGCATGCGGTAGCATCTTAACAACAGGATAACAAAAAAGACCGAGAGAAGCAGCATGACAAGAGGCAGGGATTCCATACTCCAAATCCCCCGGTATGGTTCCACCAACATCAGATAGCAATTCAGGATTTCTGAATAGCTCATCACTACAAACTGATTTCTGGCGTTGCCTGTCAGGTAGGAGGTTTTCCCTTCCTGTACACGGATTCCCAGATCCTTCATCTGTTCCTCATAAGATAGGATTTCCTCCTTTTCTTCAAACACAAGATAACTGTTTTCACTTCCTATTTCCTCAATCGCGGATACATTTCCCACATCGATAATACAGCTGCTGTAAACGCCGCCCAGCCCCATGATTTTCAAAAAATAGTATGTATCACCTATTTTCTGTACCCGCCAGTCGGTAATAGCCCCATCCCCTTTTTCCTTCACAAGCCGGTTGAGATAGGTTTTAATATTCTCCTTTTCATCGTAGGAAACATTCTTACGGAATGGGCCGTTGGTAATATTGCTTTTCGGGCTGATAATGCAAAAGGCCGATATGCTGTCAATGGTTTTCATGACGGATTCGAATTTTTCCTGAAGCTGCTGGACCTGCAGATAGCTGTCTACATAGCTTAAGGGATAACGCAGGGCATTAAAACCGCCGTCATTGGCAATCATATCCGACATGAAGTATTCTATATTCTTCAAATCCTCCTCCAGAAAGGATTCATACATGGTGAGCCGCGTTTGATTGTTTTCCGTAAGGCGCTGTCTGTAAATGGTATTACTGTAGACGTTCAGGCCGAACATAAAGAGAAAGAAGGGGATTAGAAACAGCATGGATATTTTCAGAAGAGCGGTTTTGGCGGTGATTGGACGGTTCATGGGTTGTCCTCTTTTCTTATATTTGTATTATATCGCATATACCAGATGATGGATTTTCCAGTTTATTGTAACATAAATGTGTAGTAAGGATGTATAAAAAACAAGCTGGAATATCCGGGACGGATATTCCAGCTGTTTCTGCAAACTCAGTCTCCGCAAGGGCGTTATGGACTAATGATTTCATACGGTTACGTTCCTTATATGCGGATAATTCAGTTTCAATACTTACCTTTTTCAAACGCTGTCTGACATGATATGTCCGTTCGTTCCTTTCCTGAGCTTCATGAATACATTTCTCAATCGTAGAATCAAGAATGACCGTATGCTTTTCATCCGAACAATTCTGCCCAATTCAGATGCTATATAGAAATCAAGTGAATTCTTGCCGGCCCTGAATAATTTATATCCTCTGCATACGCAGCCGGAAGCAAATATATCCGACATGAAGCCGGATTCCGCCTTGTCAGAGGATTCGCTGTAAAATATGGTTACCGGTTTTCACTTTATCTATTACAGGATAGTGCGGCATTTTAAGCTCCTTTCTCCATTTGTCCTTTCCTCTATTAACACATATTGTACTTATATTCCGTCTTTGGTAATCCAGTGCGTTTTTTTCATATCAAATTACAGTTTCTGTTTTATCGATATTCTATCATGTTATTCATCAATACAAAAGCATATTTTTATGGTTATATAAAATAAAATTCAACACATTACCATAAATATCATCTAAAATGAAAATAAATTTTCAGTGAGGATGACTTGAAATTCTCCCCACATCCACAGAGAAATTTAAGCCTTCAAAACCTTTAAACTCGATTCTATCGTCTAAAACAGGACATACACATATACACCCATCTTATTTATTTTCCAATAAGCATCTCCTTTTTCAAACGGCTGCAGCAGACGCGGAAAAATATCGGTAAACCTTTTCGCTCTTCGAAATACGGACGGGCTGCATCCTATTCCGCTTCCTGCCCCTTCTCATACTGGGAAGGGGTAACCCCCGCATACATCTTAAATGTCCTCCTGAATGTCACATCATTGGTAAACCCGCATTTTAAAGCAATTTCCTGCACATTCATATTCTTCTTTTCCATAAGGGAAATGGCGCATTCAATCCTTCTGGATGCCACATATTTCTGGAAGGTACAGCCGAACTGCTCCTTGAAATATTTCCCGAAATAGGTAGCGGTATAGTGCATCACCCGGGCGGTTTCATTAAGGGAAAGATTGGCGTCGGTCAGATGATCCTCCACATATTGCCGGATCATCTGGTTTCTGGCATAGTATACCGGGTTTTCTTTCGCCACGCACTGTTCGATCAGCCGGAGTGTTTTCAGGCGGAAGGTCTGCAAGTAGCTGTCCAGGCCTGCAAAGCTTTCCGGTTCCAGCAGTTCCATCTGGGGCGTGAGCTTACCCAGACTTTTTTCGCCAAACAGTTCCAGAAGCATAGCATTCAGTTTGTGAATGCCTGCAAAATAAGCTTCTTTATGAAGGAAACGTGTATGAAAATTGTACAGGAGGAGCGATTGATAGGCTTCAAACAACGTTCCGGCGTTCAGATCCTGCACCGCTTTCTCCATGTTCTTTCTTTTATCTTCCGGTATTTCAAAGGACGAACAGTTTAAATCCCGTTCCTCTATGCGATCCTCCTCCAGACGGATGACCTTTTTTTCAGGATAGAAGAAATGGTATTCCAGCGCCCTCACCGCCTGATTATAGGCGGATAAAATGTGCAGAATATCTTCATGTACCTTGCTCATACCAAGGGCAGCATCTTTGTAGCCGGAATCGTCAAAGGTCTGGGACAGGAGATCGGAAATCTCTTCCATAAGGCTTTCCTCTCCATAACTCAGCACCCAGATATAGTATTTATCCTCTTCCACGAAGGCAGAATGGATCTGGGGATAGACCGCAAGACAGGAATCAATTTCCTTGATATACTGCCCTGCTTCCGGGCTGTGTTTAAGTGCCAGACAGCGGTAGAGGGAATACTGACGCATGGTGTTTACATATTTCACCTCGTTAGCCTGCGGTTTATTGGATTGGAGAAGCGTATGGAGAATATACTGTTCGATGAGGGGATTTTGTTCGAAGACTGTCACTTCGAGGCGTTTTTTCTGAGAGTCCAGTTCTTCCAGTGCTTTTTCTATGATCTGGTACTCATTAACACTGCCCTCCGAATCCTCCTGCGCCAACATGTTCATGATATGTTCCAGCGGCTGGTAGCTGTATTTGGCCATCCGGGAAGCCACTACCACAATCAGCGCCAGCAGCACCAGATATCCCATAACCAGCCATTCCGTAAAAACAGTAAAATCCCTGTACAGGAAATCAGTATCCAGAATCTGCACAATGCCCATTTCCATACCGGCTTTGGTATATTGGGATAGGTATACTCCAAACTCCTCGCTGTACCGGTATTCCTTGTCTGCCGTCTTCAGGGTTTCCATAGAATCTCCCGGGCGAAAAGGCCCCTTGTCCGTCCCCCAGGCATAAATTATTTTCTGCCCGTCCGTAAGGTAAAAACAGGAGGTTCCGTCATCCATGAAATTCTCAATATAGGCGCAGATTTTATCATAGGGTACAAAGAAAAGGATATTTACTTCTCCTGAATATGAATTCTGCAGGGGTATGGTCTGCAGCATAAAGAAACCCGTCACCCGCTTCCCGTTTTTCATCAGGCTTGCATTGTGGCAGATGGTTTTCTGGTTATTCTGATCCAGCATGGCGCCGGACAAAAAGGCGGTATCCCCGCATTGGACCTGATAAATGCTTACGTATTCCTTCCAGTTCACTTTTCCGATACTGCTGATTCCAAAACCGCCTAGGCTGTAGTAAATGTAGATAGATTCCACCATGCTGTCGTTGATTTCCGTCAGTGAAAGGGTGCTGGCATAATCAGAAATGTCCGATGCGGTTATGTTCCGGGACATAAGCTCCGGTATCCTCTGCATATATTTCAGACGGGTTACCCAGGGAGTCATGGAGTATTGGGCCGATGATTTTATCAGGTTATCCATCAGATTTTTCAGCTCACTGTCCAAATTTTCCGCAATGGAATTTTCGAAATTCAGCACCCGTTCCCGAGTCATGTGATAATAAAGAAATGAAAACAGGCAGGAAATTACCGTGAGAATAACCACCGGTATGCAGACATAAGAAACAAACATCTTATGCTTTGTCTGAAATTTTTTACCCTTCCTCATGTTCCGCTCCCCCGCCGCAGCCGTAAGGCCGCCTAAGCTTACTCCCGGCCCGCTGCCCGCGGGAATAAATCCGGACCTTCCAATTCTGCCAGGCCTATTTGTTCCAATACCCACATGGATTCTTCATATGCGGCTCCATTATACCACATCATCCATTTATCCCCTGCCCGCAGGACAAAAGGCTTATACACGGCTACCGAATCCCAGTCCCCCTCTGTGGGACATATGAGAGGATTGTCCGGATGTTTTTCCCAGCCCGTAATGCCGTCCGCCGATCTGGCCAGGCCTACCTGTGCCCTTTCTTCATGGAGATGGCCCACGTAGAACATATAGAACCACCCTTTCTGTTTGATCACACAGGGAGCCACCACCTTATGCTGTTCCCACAAACAGGATTTATCCCCGGCTAATACAGGGTTATTCTCATATTTTTCCCAATGGATACCGTCAGGGCTGCAGGCATAACCAATGGCGTCGGGTTCGTGGTTGCAGCCGGCGGCATACCACATTTTATAGAGCATATCCTCTTCGTCGAATAATACATGTGGACACATAATGGCCTGCAGCTCCCATGCCCGGTCCGGCTCCATCACCGGTTCCCTCCTGCGTTCCCAGTGGATTCCGTCAGAGCTGACTGCGAGGCCGATCACCGACCGACCGTCCTCCAGATAGGGCTTCATCTGCCCGGAATACCACATCCAATATTGTCCGTTATGATGAATCACGGTGGGTCGGTTGATTTCATCCGCTTCCCAGGAGGAACCCGGCACCGGGGCCAATACGACACACGGTTCTTCCCAATGGATGCCATCCGTACTTTCCGTATAACCGACAGCCCGTTTCGGACGCCAGGAAAACCACATTTTAAATACCGGTTCCCCTTCTTTTCCTTCTTCCAGCAAAAGAGAAACGTCAAAGCAGGTAGCATAGTCCCCGCCGAATACCGGGTTTTTCCCGTATTTTTTCCAGCCTCCGCCAGTTCCGTATTGATAGTATTTCCGGTTTTCCTCACAATCATAAAAGGCGATGCGCTCTGCGCTGCTCATTCCTTCCGGTGCTTTGCTATTCATATATATTTATCCTTTCTGTTATGAATTATATAATTCCTGACTATTTTACAGCGCCGATAAGTACGCCCTTTTCGAAATATTTCTGAATAAAGGGGTACAGGATCATGACAGGAAAGCAGGCTATGACAATCACGGCATATTTCATCTGCTCGTTCATCAGCACCGCATCCAGCCCCATTCCTGATGCCTGGACCTCACTGGTAATCAGTATACTCCGCAGATACAGCTGAATGGGCTTCCGCTTTTCATCGGACAGAAAAATCAGCGGCGCGAAATAGCTGTTCCAGTAACCCACACCATAAAACAGTATCAGCACGGAAATGATAGGTTTGGATAGGGGGAAAAAAATACGCGTCATTACCGTCCATTCTGATCCGCCGTCTATTTTTACAGCTTCCGCCATCTCCTCCGGAAGGGATTCAAAAAAGGAACGGGTTATAATCAGGTTATAGGCGCTGATAATATAGGGAAGAACAATGGCCCATCTGGTGTTGTATAAATGCATTTTCTGTACCAGGATATAAAGAGGTACCAGCCCTGTGCTGATAAACATCGTCAGCGTCATCAGCAGAGAAAGCTGTCTGCGCAGGAAAAAACGCTTTCTGGACAGAACAAAGGCTGTGGTTGCTGTCAGTGTTACGCTGGCAGACGCTCCCACCGCCGTATACCAGATGGTATTGGCAAAGGAACGCAGCACTGTGGCATTATCCAGAATCATGCGGTAGGCCTTCAGGGAAAACCCCTTCGGCAGAAAATACACATCTCTGGCCAGCACATGGGAAGGCTCACTGAAAGACATGCTCACCACATAAATGACCGGATATAAAGTAAAAATAATGATAAAAACAGTCGCTATCATAATCGGGATGTCCGATGGTATCAATCTTTCTTTTCTGTTCATGGTTAATCCTTCCTCCGCCGGATTTCAGTTTCTGTCTTTTCTCACATCCGTCTCGCAGCCTTTCTGCCTTTTCCATCAGAATATACTGGTTTCGGTGGTTTTTTTCGCCAGGAAATTGGCCCCCAGCAAAATCACTATATTGATTATAGAATTGGCCAGCCCCACGGCGGAAGCAAAGCTGTACTGGGCATTCAGAAGCCCTTTACGGTATACATAGGTGGAAAAAATGTCGGCAGTGGAATAGGTTGCCGAGTTATACATAAGGATTACCTTCTCATAACCAATGTTCAGCATATTTCCCATATTCAGGATCAGAAGAAGGATGATGGTGGGGGCGATAGATGGAAGGGTTATGTATATCAGTTTTTTCCACCGGCCCGCACCGTCAAGAGAGGCAGATTCATACATCTCCTGGTCTATTCCGGCGATAGCCGCCACATAGATAATAGAATTCCAGCCGAATTCCTGCCAGACACCGGAACCCACATACAGGGTGCGGAAGGCTTCCGGAAGGTTAAAATAATTTTTAGGCAGCACACCGAAACCGGCAAGCAGCTGTGTGAGCACACCGCCGTTGGATGACAGCAGATCTTTCAGGATTCCCACCACTACCACCACAGAAACAAAGTGGGGAAGATAAGCCGCCGTCTGGGCCACCCTGCGGATTCCGCTGTGCTTAAGTTCATTTAAGAGCAGGGCGAAGGCTATCGGTACGGGGAAGGACCACAGCAGCTGCTCAATGCTGAGCAAGAATGTATTTTTAACCAGACGTCCGAAGTAAACGGATTCCACCAATTCCCTGAAATGCTTCATCCCCGCCCAGGGGCTTCCCCATACTCCCCTGGATATGTTGTAATCTTTAAAAGCTATCAATATCCCATACATGGGGCCATAACAAAAGATGGCAAAATACAGCACGCCCGGAAGAACGATCAGCAAAAGCATCCAATCCCGCCTGCAGTTTTTCTGTAAGGTACGAAGCGCTTTCATATATCTTCCTCTCCGGAGGGCGCAAGGAAGCGCCCTCATTCTTTTTACTGTCCCACAATTTCCCGATATCTCTGGTACTGTGCGGATTTCATATCAATAATATCCTGCATTCCCATGCTGTTGGCTGTTTCCACATAGTTATCAAAGTTATCCAGTGACTGGGTCCCGATAACAAAGGCTGTGAACATTTCATCCAGATAAGTGGAAAGATCAGGCCATATACTGGTATAAATCTCGGATTCCTCCGCCGTTCCCAGCATTTCCGGGAAGGGATTCTCCATATTTCCATAGGCCTCTTTGCATGCGGTTTCCACCTTGGTTCCTTCAAATATTTTCATGAAGGCCTCGCCGGAATCGTTGATAAAATAAGTAGGCCATGCGCCGATACTTCTCAGCGCGGAAAAAGCGGAGGTATAGGTTTCATTATTGGTTATCAAATCGGTGAACCGGATTTCCCCGGATTCATCATATTCGTAGGACATGCCCTCAATCCCATAGTTGTAAAGCATCAGGCCGTCCTGGCTTGCATATACATAATCAATCCACCGGACTGCGGCTTCCGGGTTCTCGCAGGCGGAGGTAACCCCATAATAATGCCAGGTAAGGCCTCTTTTGGTCATACGGGCCGTGCCGTTTTCATCCGCCTGGATAACCGGCATGAATTCATAGTCACAGTCAGGGTTGCTTGTCCTTGCCAAATCATCGGAGGATGCCATGTTATCGGCAGGATCATGGCAGACAATCCCCACCTTGTCCTCCGTTATATTCTGGGTGAGAAGAGTGCCGTCCAGATCGTCGGATATCAGCCCTTCTGAATAGCATTTATTCAGGAATGCCAGCATTTCTTTATATGGCTGCTCTACGGCAGCATAATGCACGTTCCCGCTGTCATCGGTATACCATAAGGAGTTGGTGTCATAACCGAAACCTGTCATCAGGTAATACAGCTGTTTAATGCCGTTTTTAGTTGCCATGGGAATTTCATCCTTGGGATTTCCGTTTCCGTTGGCATCCTGCTCCTTGAAGGCTACCAGCACATCGTAAAGCTCATCTACCGTTTCCGGCATTTCCAGCCCCAGGTTATCCAGCCAGTCCTGTCTGATATAAAGGTAATCGGGAACATAATCATTAATATCCCCCCACCAGCCCGCCAGCGCATAGATATTTCCGTCAGAAGAGGTACACATGGCTTCCAGCGCCGGATATTTTTCAAATAATGCCTTTATGTTAGGGGCATATTCTTCAAGTAAATCATTCAGCGGAATCAGCACGCCATTGCTGGAATACGTATCCACACCCACATTAGAATCAAAGGGCGGTATTTCCACCATATCGGGCAGTCCCTCCATGGAGGCCAGTCTGGTCTGAAGGACGGTTTCCACATCGCTGCTGTACGTATCCCATTCAATATGAATACCGGTACGGTTTTCAATTTCCTTCTGAACTGCCGTTCCGTCATTGTAGCTGACACCGGCACACCAGGTATCATTTCCCATGTAAGTAAGTGTAACGGAACCAGGATCGCAGATAGGAAGCGTTAGCCCTCCTAAATCATATACGGTTCCTGTTGCATTGATTGCAATATTATCGGCCGGATCTGATTGTTCCTGTGCTCCTCCTTCCTCCGATACGGCTTCTGTTTTGTTTTCCGCCGGAACAGAATCCGCTGTTGAAGACGTGTTTCCGGAAGAGCTTCCGCAGCCTGCCAGCAGGGAACCGGCTAAAACTGCGGTAAGTAAGCATGACAGTAATTTCTTTTGCATAATGTAACTCCCTTTCCTGATTCGTTTTCCTATAAGCCCGGCCGGTCTTATATCGTGGTTGTGTTGCTGATTCAAGTATATGTTGTTTTTGTACAATTATAAAGAAACAAAATCAGCTTTCTTATGCATTATTCATGCCTGGAAAGCTGATTTTGTATGAAATCATTGATTTTGTTTTTTACTTTTCCAGTCCTGGCCGCACAGGCCGCCAGGGCACTACTTTTCCTTATCCGGCACAAATTGATCCGGATAGAGAACGCTTCCTTCGTATCCACAAACCCCCATTCTGGGCGAATTACAAACCATTAACTGCATGTCTTCCCCACATTCATGCGTTTCCTTACAGTCATCACATAAGAACCCCGTCCCCTCATATATACACTGTGTGCAAACAACAACAGCCGGTTTCTCATTGCACTCATCACACAGGATTTCCGGAGGATTATTCCTTGACAAAATGACCAGATTATCCTTTTTCCAATAGGACTCCCTATATTCCTGTACATTTATAACAAGCTCCGTGGTGGAACCAAAATCATACTCATAGTTAATGACCATACCCTTTTGCAGCACGGATTTCAGTTTATAATTCATGCTTTTGGCCGGTTTTCCCCAGAAGCTGTCCGAATCGGGGGCGATCTCGTAGCTGGTACCATATATCTCAAAGGCACTTAAATGCCCGCAGCATTCCAGCCATATATCCCTTAAAAAAGAATCAAGATCCTTTAAGGTGGCATTTTCACTTATTTCAATGATCAGCCAATAGGCTTTATCGTATTTCCCGGTAATGGCGAGTTCATAATACCCGCATCTTTTCGTACCTTTTTCAGCGGCAATCCCGGCCATACGCTCCTTACATCCCGCCAGATGCCTGATCATGTATGACTTCGTATATTCTTTCCCGCAATATTTACATTTGCCTTTTGTTTGTCCGCCCATATTCCTTCTCCTGCTTTTGTTATGATTTTATTCAATTCATCTATATCAAATAGCTCTTTATCTTTAGAATACTCCCGAATAATTTTATCAGCCTTTTATTTAAAACCTCCAATAATCCCCAAGCCATACCCCTAACATAAGGATATATCTTTCCATAGAAGACATTCTGAAAAAAGAAGCATAGTTATCCCGTTTTTCATATGCCGGCCCGGCTCCCCCTTTTTTACTATACAGTATTGACTGTTGAGGTTAAAACAGTCCTTTTTCCCGATATGTTCCGTTGCCTTAGAAATCCGTACTTCATTCGTTACCAAATAATCCAAAAAAATCTGATAATCCTTTTCCAGATTATCGGCTGCCTTTTGAATTTTTCCATCAATTATTCCTTCCTGTACGGAAATGATATATTTTCTTCAGCCGTTCCCATATTTCATAAGCCACCGGACATACTTCCACCGCTTCAAGGACACTATAAAGACTCTCCAGCCGATAGGGGTGGTCTGTGTAAGGATATTCACGACAATTATCCGGCCTGTTTTCTCCAAGCATGCATGTGCCATCCTCTTTCAGGAAGTCGCAGGGCATATGTTTCGTTTCGTAATCACCCGTAATTTCATTATGGATAAGAAAAAAATCAATAAACTGATCTTTGGTCAGTTTCAGGCCCTCTGCATCCCTATCCACATCCTCCCCGGGGATAGAACCATGATACATTTTACAGCAATTCCTGCATTTGCGGCAATCATACCCGCTAAATATTTCTTTATGCAGCTCAAGGAACTGCCTGTCCAATGTTTTCTCATTTGCATGGATTTTTAAATAAGTGCGGAAACGAATGTTTTCGTTCTCCTTACGTTTTGCATATTCTGCAACCTCTTCCGGCTTTATCATGATTTGTACCTCGTCTTTATCTTTATAATAGTGTATACACTTCGATATTAATGCTCTTATACAAACAAATCAATAGTAATCCTCATATTCTGCCATAAAATAAGAACGTTACGTTACCCTTTTACCATTCCGCAACAGGCCGAATGTACAGTACACGCAGATGTATATGTACGGCCTGTTGCAAACCGGTTTACCAACTGTGCACTCCCTGTATATGGAGAAAACGGGCCTTTTCATATATATAAGAATCCAGCGGACGCATATATGCATCGTACGTATGGGCCGCCACAAAAATATGCTCCGGGCTTACATATACAATTACCGGGCTGTGATAAAATCCGTCCGCGTTCCCCAACTGGACGATGTCCCCAGGCTGTGCTCCCGCTTCCTCCGTTTCCACCGCATACGGTCCCACAGACTTGTTCCCCACAAGAAACTTATACAGATATTCCACTCCGGTCCAGCTTGGTGTTCTGTCCCATCCGCTGTTATAGTACCAGCCGGTTGTGGGGGTATAATTCATCACTCCGCTTCCCGCATAGATACATTGTGATGCAAAATTCGTACAATCCCCTCCCATATTTTCAAAATCCAGATATCTTGGATTTCTGGATAATGCCCATTGCTTTGCATAAAGCAATGCATCCTTCCTGCGATAACCTGTTTCCTTCAGCATATTCCGCCGCCTGCCATTTACCCATTTGCTATTTATAATATGGCGGTATCCTGCCATATGTCCATACCCGTCATAAAAATTCCGTTATCTGCAGCGGTATGTATATTTCATTCTCATTCTTTATCACCTCACCGGTTACTATCGCCTGAAAGCTTAACGGGAAGGAATCCTCCGCATTCCGGACTGTATATTGAAACGGATACCTATGCAGGCTGTCCTGCACCCTGTTTTTCTAATTGGTTCCGTTCCGTCCGGATCCTCTCCAGATTTTCTTCCACAGGCCTTCCCCCATCCAGGACAAGCTGGGGGCATCCCAAAAGCTTCTGCCATTGATCATGCAGCGCTTTGGATCGGATGTCCACATCACCGGTATCGTATGCGGCGGACCATTCAAGGAAGTCCTGATGCTGTTTGTACATGTCACCTCCCGGAAGGATCCGATCCCCGAACCGTTCTGCTTCCCTGGCTTTGATTCGGGCAATTCTTATTTGTGTATCCGTTACCAGCCGTACAGCCAGATCAAATCCGGAAATGAGAGGATCGCCCCAGCCTGTGAGAGAACCGGAAATCACCACCTTTTTGTGTTGTGCTATATCCTGTTCCATCAAATGCAGCCTTTCCTCTTTTTCTCTTGTTTGGGTGAACCGGGGATTTGTGGGAAGCCACAAATAATCATCGGTATCCATATAATAGTAACCTGATTCCCGGCAGACGGCGCCGCCCAGGGTGGAGGTACCGGATCCTGACGCACCGTATATGTGAATGACATTTATCTGCATGGTTATCCTCCTCTCCTTTTATGTGACAATTATAGCAGATCCGCAGAACGGAATCATCCCCGGAATATCCATCCTATACCCCTTGCTTTTTCCGGTACTCCATAAACAGCTTCCAGTCATCCCTTCCCATATAATGAGTTCCGGGACGGAGATGGAAACCGACATGGCCTTCATGGAATACATCACCCATGGACGGAAGACGATCCGCCACAAGCCCTTGCTGCCCCAGCATTTCATAGACAGGCGTCACTGCCTGACCGGTCAGGAATTCCGACAAAGGATCCGCCCATTCATCCTCTACAGCCCCGGCTAAATACAGATGCCTGGGCGCAGCAAGAGCCGCCGTAAAATGCTGGTCAAAAGGAAGTTCCTCCTCCCTGTCCTGCCACTTTTTAAAGTTGCCGCAGAACCAGTAAGGGAAATTCCGGCACAAATCCGCCACATTTTCCCCTTCTTTTCCCCGGAAAAGAGCGGCTCCTCCGGCTCCGGATTCACAGGCTATGACAAGGGAAAAACGATCGTCCATCGCTCCGCACAGCAGCGCAGCCTTCCCCAGGCGGGAATGGCCCACTACTGCAGCGCGCCCCGCATCAAGCATTTTCTCCTGAACCAGATAATCCATGATACGGCTCAGTCCCCAGGCCCATACACCCAGCTTCCCCCAACTGTCATAGGCATTCCCCGGGAACAGGCTGCCGGGGCCGTTCTGAAAACCATCATTCTGATCCGGCGCAATATCCTGGTAAGATACCCTGGCAACCGCAAAACCGTTATCAGTGATTTCTTCCACGATTTCCGCGGATGACAGCGGGAAAAAGCTCAGGTACAGAAATACCGGCGGCTTTTCTATATTCTTGGGAACCGTCAGCTGGAAGGGATAGGAAACATATCCCCTGCCGGAACGAATCCGCACATCCACCGTGCGCATACGGGCCTTTCCGCCGAAGGCATTTTCCTCTTCCGATACGGTCTCCCATTCTGTTTCCCAGCCGGATTCCGGTATATATCCATAGCATTCTTTCTGCAGAATGCCCCGGATTTCCTTCCGGCGGGTTTCCCACAGCTGCGGGGTGTCCACAGGCGTGTTGTCTGAAAGGCGCAGCAGTTCCGGAATACGGCGCTTTTCCAGTTCTTTTGTTATTGCTTCTTTTCCCATAACATTTCTCCATTTTATATAGATTTTTACGATTTCACCAGGAAGGTGTAATTCATTTTCAGATCTCCGGCTACTGTCGATCCTATCGTTTGTTCCAAAAAATTGAAGTATCCGTTTGTACCCATATTCTTTGTCCACGTTTCTATGGATTTCTCTATTCTCAGCAGACAAAGAACAGGCACCTGAAAGTAGGCGCGCAAATCAGAAGGTGAAGTAAAATCCCAGTACCCTGACGCAGCCGCTTTGACTTCATCATTTGTAAACGGATCAAAACTCATCAAAAGTCCTGTGACAAAAGCTTCATTTTCAGGTGTACGGTATCCGTTTAAATCATATTCCGTATCTGTCAGATATCCGTCTATCAGCAGCAGGCATACATGGATTGCTTCAATTGCCACTCTTCCGTTTCTTTTCTCGTTTTCCCGGTGCATCTTAAGCAGGTTCCCTTCCATGGGGGCAAAAATCATGTTATATTCGTCTTCTTTTCCCTCTTCGATTTTTCCGAATTCTTTGGCCATCATATTGGAAATCTTATCAAATTTGTATCGGTTTAATTGTTTTTTCATGTGTCGTCTCCTTTTTCTCTCTTTTCTTTCATTTTATTTCTCTGACCCATTGTATTTCAGCTTTATATATTCCGCCACATCATCGATTTCCGGGAACAGGGACGCTTTATTTACGGAAAACTGATCCAGCTCATGCAGCAGATTTTCCTTGTTTCCGACGATGAAAATCAGCTTTTTGCCTGATTCATTCCGATATCGGAGGCCGCGGAGGTTGTTTCCTTCCCCGTTTCCGTCTCCCAGGCCGCACAGGATGAAGGAGCCGTCCTGCTTGATGATTCTGCGGTTATTCCGCAGCGGCATAATAAAAACATGGCTGAGAAGATCCTTCTTTTTGATACGGGGCTCGAATCCGGGATTCTTTGATTTTACCTCCCCCGCCAGCTTTGCGGCAAGGCTTATATATTCCGGGTCTTCCTCTTCGGGTATTCCGTTGATACATGACTCATACAGTTTCGTCCGGAAGGAAGCGTCAAAAACCGGAAGGGCAGCCAGAATAGCCGCCGTATCGCTTTTGGCATATTTCATGGCGGCAATCTGCGTCTGCAGGACGATAACCTCCCCCACATCCCCGGGACTACTGCAGCAGGCGAAATACAGAGCTACCAGGGGATTTTCCGTGATGTCCAGCAGTCTGGTAGGCAGACCGTAATGCTGCATTTCCACCAGATAGTCCAGATGGGACTGGCACTGTGCAAAATCTGAGGCACAGCGTATGATCAGCTCCTGGTACATCCTGTTTTCATTCTCCTGCCAGCCGGGGCTTCTCTTGATGCTGGGGAGCAGGGCATAGGAGAGCCTGGAATGGCCTCGGAAGTAAAGGACACGGCCGGTATCCTGCTGTTTCATGAAGGAGATGTCTTTTACATAGCCGCTTACTGAATCGATTAATTCGAGTTCACAGCGTTCTGCATCGTAGATGATGTTGTTCTTTTCATGAAGGTCCATTTGCTTCGGGGCGGATTCTTCATTGATGTCGTTGTATTGTTCTTTCCATTCAGGTGCAAAACAGTTCAGAATGGCTATGAGGTATTCTTTCTTTTTTTCCCGCTTGGGAGTATTGGTGCTGGTGCAGGGAAGGAAGATCCAGTATACCAGGGCCTCTTCTTCGAGAGGAGACAGATTTCTGTCCTGGTTTCCGGCTATGGCTTCCAGATACTCCAGCGTGATTTCTATGTTTTCTGAGGTCATGCAGCTTTTGGCGTAGAGCTTATACAGGTTGGATCCCTGGCTGTTCAGGCGGGAGTAGTAGCTGCCTTTTCCCAGGGCCTTAAGTACATAGCTGCAGTCCACACAGCCTTCTTCCAAAAGCTTTTTTCCGAATATGTGGTAGAATGCGCGGGAAAGGCAGGGGAATGTGCGGGCGTAGATGGTTAGCCGGCGGGCATCGGAATGCAGAGATTCTTTGTATTTTTCCATGGTGGGGTGCCTCTTTGGTGTGGGGTGAATGGGGTAATCCAACAGCTTATCTTTTTAGTCTTGCAGGAATGGGAATTTAGCCTGTAAAAAGGCTTTGTATTCAGGCCTCTGTGTATGAATGAACTGTTCTTTGATTGTTTTTTCTATCCATTGCAGCTTTGATACTGAATTGTCTTCATATTTTTGGATAATTATTTTATGATCTCTGGCGGCGGTTAGTATTGCCTCGTATGCATCGGGGATGTATTCGCAGGAAACTGGAGGCATACTGTATTCGGAAGTATAAGCATAGGGTATGTCCTGCTGCTTTTTTATATCTGGGGATGGGGCTATGGTATAAATATAGCCGGATATGCCTTTGTAGGTTTCTTCTGCTGCGTTGGGATAGTATTCTTCAAGACGCAGGATACCCTCCCCGGTAAATCCGTAGCTGGCCCACTTGTGATAGGGGCCTTCGGGGAATTTCCCGGAACGTTTGCCATAGAGTTCTATGGCGTTTGATAGGTATGGGAGGGTGTTTTCCCGTTTTGCGGAGAGGTATAGCAGCGGGGAGCCGTGGTTGGAAGTGTGTGGGGTTAATATATTGAGAGCTTTTATGGGAGATGCATGGTAGTACATGGGGTGGCCTCCGTTATGTATGACAGGGAATACTTCGTATAATGCTCCAGGAACTTCACAGCTATTTGAATAAATGTTATTGCATATAACAAGCAATAATATTTATCCTTAACTATATTTATTTCCACCTATAACTGCAAGTTTTTTCTTTCTTAGTTTTCTCTCACATGCATAAAGATAAATATAATATTCTTTTTTCTCATTAAAATCATATTCATATTCATTTTTTTTCTTTTTCAAGCTTATGTCCCTCTTCATACCTCCGACGATAATAATTCATCGTTCTATAGTCTATTATGTCCTTCATATGGTCCACAAAAGCCGGCTCGTCTATCACGTCCTTCAAATCATCCCTCAGTGCCAGCATAAAGCCTTCCTTATTAACCAAAAAGCCACTCTTGGATCCCCCCAGATAATAAATCGGATTTTTCCTCGCATCGCTGAGATATCTCTCTCTTTTCCAGTTTCTGAACCCCTTTGTTCCTTTATCCCGATCCATATCCCTCCAGTTTCCGTCTCTTTCATAAAAAGACCTGTAATTGAGATATACATCCTCTTCCGTAATTCCCATTTTAACCTGTCCGTCATTGAAAAATGCCAAAAGTATAGGCATCTTATAAGATTTAGACATTGAAGTTGTTTCCAATTCATGCAGAAATTCTTTTCCCGTTCCCTGGAAAAGCTTCCATTCCTTATCGGTCAGCTGGTCTAAATCACCTAAAAAATCAAGATAATGATTAAATGGATTTTCATTTGGGGTTTTCATACATAATTGATATATTTCCTCATCCATATAAGTAAAAAGATCCATACGCGTAGGAACCTTTCCTCCAAGCAATTCCTTAATACGAAAATATTCCCCTTGAATACGCTCCCTGCGTGTTTCCTTTCTGCATGCCATTTCTTTAAAGAGGTCAATCAGCCTCATGTCAAAATCAACAACGCAGTCCAAAGGAAAATCAAAGTCTTTTTGTTCCTTTTTCTCCGCAGCTTCCCTGGAATATGGTTCTCCGCTCAGAAGAAAAGGAGCATTTCCCGCCTTCTCATAATTCCCAATAAAATCAAGAACCGTCAGATACTCTTTATCAGCCGCTTTCCGCAGCCCCCTGCCCAGCTGCTGAAGAAAAACTACAGGGGATTCCGTAGGGCGGAGGAACATGACCATATCCAGTGAAGGAATATCCACACCTTCGTTAAACATATCCACTGAAAAAATAACACTAATTTCTCCTTTTTCCAGCTTCTCTATTGCAGCGGTTCTATCCTCTGAAAAGTTCCCGTCCGAATCACTGTATACCGCACAGGCCGGTATATTCCTGGCGCAAAATTCCTCTGCCATTTTTTCTGCATGCGCCCTGGAACAGCAAAAGCCCAGAGCACGCCGTGAACCATATTTTTTATAATTCTTATATATCAGATCACATCTTTCTTTAACAATCAGCTTGATATCCAGATCCTTCTGAAGGTATTTTCCCCTGACGACAGGAAGCCCGGAATAATCCACTCCATCATAGATTCCATAATAACGAAACGGCACCAGCATTCCTTTATTGATAGCATCCTTCAAGGTGATTTTAAAAGGGACATTGTAATCACATATCTCATAAATATTCCGTCCGTCCATTCTGTCCGGGGTCGCTGTAAGTCCTAATAGAAACTGATACTTAAAATAACTGATTATTTTCATATAGTTGTCATTTACCGCATGATGAAACTCATCAACCACGATATAATCAAAATAATCCTGTGGGAAAATTTTTTCATTCAAGTATTCATCTTTTCCAAGACTGCTTACCGATGCGAAGATAATCGGCCTATCCGTATCTTTCCGAGCCTTATTAAAAAATCCCTGTTCATCCTGAGGGCGGATCCTTCTGAAGCTCTCAGAGGCCTGTTTCAGAATTTCTTCTCTATGGGCTACAAACAGTACTTTATTAAATCCAACCGAATCAAATGCGGCAAGATAGGTTTTACCGATACCTGTCGCCGCATGAATCAAAGCTTTTTGGTCACCTTCCTCACGGCTTTTCTTTAACGCATACAGCGCATCTATCTGAGCATCCCGGGGAAATACAGGCATCAGTTGTGTCTGCTCCTCCGACATATTATTCTGATACCGTTCCATATCTTTCTGCAAGGCCGGACGCTTCCAGCTCTTTGTATACTCTTCCAATACCTCATCCGTTACCTCAACGGAACGGCAGCCAAAAAGATCCTCAAACTCCTGATAAAACCTGTTATAATTTTCTTCATCCTTCTTTCTGGTGAAACGATAGTTCCATTCAATACCTCTCGTAAGAGCACTGCGGGATATATTGGATGAACCCACATAAATTTCACTGTCATCCGCATAATGGAATATGTATGCTTTCGGATGAAAAGAACGGTTCTTTTCCCGATAGAGATGAATGCAGATTCTGTCATCAAGCTCGTATTTAAGAAGGGTAAGGGCGCTTGGCTGCGTAATGCCCAGGTAATTTCCTGTCAGAAGACGGATTTTAACACCTCTGTCCAGCGCGGATTTCAGAGCAGGCAACAAAAGCCGAACGCCTGATTCCATCAGAAAAGATACGATGATATCAATGCTTTCAGCACTGTTTATACTCATTTCCAGATAGGTCAGCAGATGGTTGCCCGGTATGTCACCGCCCATACTGGCTCCGCACGCCGAACCTTCCATCCATGTATTATCCTTAGATGCGCTTACTAAATGCAGCTTTTCTTTACAAGAATTATATTCATCCATTTTTCTTCATCTCTTCCCGGACGTATATCTGTACTAATCCATTTTTCCTTCAGTTCTAATACATTTGTTTCCTGCAATATTTTCTGGAGTCTGCTTTCTGTCAGGTCAATAAAATACCTGCCATTTCTCATCCCTTCAAAATCCCCGTATTTAAAGGATGCATACAGGATACCTTCTTTTTTTAATGCACGGGCAAGCTTTTTCAGGATATCTTTGAGTTCATAATTGGTAGAATGGAGAATGGAGGAGCATGCCCAGATGCCGTCGTATTCTTCTGCGGCATTCAGTTCCTGGAAAAGCATTTGTTTTACAGGGACTCCTGTGTATTCAGATGCAATTCGGCATAATTCTCCGGAACCGTCGATGGCATCTGTATGATATCCGTGATCCAGGAAATATTTCGTGTCTCTTCCGGAACCGCAGCCGAAATCAAGGATATGTGCCTGTGGAGGTAAAAAGGAGAGGAATTTGTTTTGTATGGGAGCAAAATCCAGGGACTGCGTGGAGCTGCTGAACCGGTGGGCGTTCTGATTGTAGTAGTCCAGGGTTTGGGAAGCATATTTATCATTCATTTTTTCGGTCCCTTTCCACAATTAAGAGAACTACCAGGTCAAATTGAAATATCTTTTTTACGCTCCAAATAAGAATTTCATAGCAATTTATGAATTCACCTCTCAAGATATTTTTTTAACTGCTTTAGTTGCTTTTCCGTCATTTTTTCAGCATAATGCATTCCGTTATATATAGGATGTAAAATCAGATATTAATCTTTTGTTTTTAGTATATAGTTATTTGTAATCAACAAGGCCTCGTCATGAAAACCCACAGGTCTAGTTTTAATACGATACATGTTTCGTCCTTTGTATTTTCTTTAAATCTTCATGTTTTATACAGATTGAATATTATCATCTTTAATCTGCTCTATCAGGCTGTTCATGGTTTTTTCAAAGTACTTTTTGACATCGCACTCCCATACAGTAAAAACTCTCCAGCCAGCAGCAATCAGTTCATTTCTGTGCAAAGCGTCATTCTGAACATTTCGTTCAAATTTCTCCTGCCAGAATTCAACCCGGCTCTTCGGCATATATGCTTCTTTACAGCCTGGATGTCTGTGCCAGAAACACCCGTTTACAAAAACAACTGCATGATACTTTGGCAGAACGATATCCGGCTTTCCGGGCAGGGAAGCCACATGCTTCCTGTACCGGAATCCCTGTTTGAAAAGATATTTCCTGACCTTTACCTCTATCGATGTATCTTTCCCTTTAATACGTGACATGTTCCAGCTCCTCTTTTCAGGAGATAAACTGTCAGCCATCATCCCCACCTTCTTTTCATACAAATTTCAAACTTCAGTAAACACTTTTGAGAATGTCAGCTTTGTGAACACATCCTCTATCTGCTTTGCTATCTGCTTCGAATCAATCAGTGTTCCGAGTTCAATGTTGCCCTGCTGACCATGATATGACAGGTTAGCTGATGTTATCAGGGTCTGCTGCTGATCCACAGAAATCACCTTGGCATGGAGAGCCGCCATTTTGTCATCTTCTTGGCGGAAATTGTAGACCTTCAAAAACCTCCCCCTGTATCTGAGGACTTTCTCAAACTCCAGTTGCTTGTCTAGGTCATTAACAAAGAACTTCACAAACACACCATGCTGGCTCTTCTGGATTATGGTATCTACCAGTTCAGAAAAATATGAGGAAAGTGAATAGCCAGTGATCAGAATATTCCGTTCAGCACTATCAATCATCGACTGAACAACGTTCATAGTGGTTCTCGCATTAAACGAAAATGAAGATGGCGCAGTTACAACCAGTGAAACCTTGTCAGCAACACTGGTATTCATAGCATCCGCTATTACCTTCACAAGAACAGTACATTGAGCGTTTGACAATTCCGGGAATCCTCTCCTTATCATTAGTACTGCATTTGAGGTTCCGTTTGCCGCATCGCCTTTAATCGTGTTCAGAAGTATTTCTCTGTTTAAATTTCCACCTGACATAGCTCACTCACCAGCTCCTTATAATACGAACATTCCTCGCGGCCTGGAATCGGAACAACAAGCCCGCGATCAAGCATTCTGTTTCCATTCTCGCATGCCGTTTCTGATATCATGCAGCAGGAATGGCACGCCGCTCCGTTAGAGTTCTTTCCAGCAGGAAGATTGCTCATACATTCTGGATCATTGGTGCAAACCAGTGCCTCCTGAAAAGCATCCCTCATGAGACCCGTCATCTGTTCTATCGTGCCAAGCTCTACCAATCCACCAAGTGAACCCTCTTTGTCTGAGCTTCCTGTGTACAGAAGTATGCCGGACATTTTATCGCCGAAGTAAATTCGCTCTCTGATAGCGGATGAAGAATATCCGGATGACATGGACATCTGTTTTATCATCATATGGGCAAACGTGTGCATGAGCACATAAACTGCATCGCGCAATACTGTTACCGTCCAGCCTTTGGAATCACAGAATTCCCGATAGGACTCGGCATACTTCTGAGAAATTGCACTCACTTTGTCGTTGCTCAACCATTCTCCAAGTGTGTCCTTATTGAATTCGATAAAGATACCTTCGCCATTGACCTCAGCTGCAGGGAGCCACCGTTCCGTTTTCCCTTTGCTGAGTTTCACGACATTAGGTTGCTCATCAGCATCCAGATCAGGCGCATCCACTCTGGTAAAACCGAGAAGAACTCTGACTTCCCTGAGTCTTGTCACCCGGATAATACGACTGAAATACTTTTTCAGATATCCAGGCAGCGCATCTTCTTCTGCTTTGAAATGCTTCTTGTTTAATTCATACAGCGGATCATCAAAATGCGTGATGGCATTGTACTCCATCTGCTTGATTTCCATATACTCCTTGATGTTTTTCATGCGGCGCTCTAGCGCTGCGTCAAATTCCTCTCTGGAAAAAGACGAAAAGTACTTCTCATATACTTTCTGCAAGCCCATTTCTCCAAAATCTTCTTTGTAGCTCTCTATGATTCTCAAGTGTTCATCAATCAGGTTATACAAAGGATTAATCCAAGGCGGAATGGAAATAGCACTTCTGCTGACCGCAAAATAGACATTGGATGCGCCACGCTGAGAAGGGATAACTGGTTTATTGCATCTCTGATTCTTTACATTCGGTCTAAACGGGTGATGACCAAGGCAGGCCACCCCGTCAAAATTATCCCTCTGGGTAGCTCCGTTCATGCTACGTTTTGCACCGCAGGAACACTCCACCCACATATCGGCGAGTGTGGACGTGTCACCGGTCGAATACATCTTCAATGCTCCGTTGCAGTCAGATTCACTCCTGTGCACCCACCACTTCCATGGGAAATCAGACATATGTCCATCCTCGCAGATAGTAATAAAACGGGATGGATACGCAGGACGGTGGCACTCCGGGCAGGTCACGCCGTATTTGAGATACTTGTCCAGAACAAAATTCTTCCTTGCATCAAACAGTCGGCCACACTTCAGATTAGAGCATACATGCCAGTAAGGAAATGTTACAACAGGAACATCCCCTGAAAAGCTGGTGCGCGGCATATAGAAGCAGTCTACGCCCAAGTAAGATGCCATCCTGCCATCAATTATCTTTTGCCCCTTGTTCTTCCAGTAAGAGATGTCAAGAATCGTCACCGAATCTTTGACTGCGTCCACAACAGAGCCCGGTCCAAAGGTAGTAATAATCTGATTCGGACGCAACTCTCCAAGTTTATTATTATTAAAAGCCATACTAATCCTCCGTGTAATAGAACATACTTGCAGAGCTTTCAACCTCACGCATTGATTGCAGAGTAGCTTTCTCATCTTCATCGTGCGATTTGTCATATGGACTCATCAAACGGTTATATCTTTCAGTTCCCACAACATAGTACCGTAGAGGCTTTGTCTGCACTGCACGCAGTTTCCACCAATCAATAAACTGGTCAATTTCCATCTCGACATCCGCTCTTGCTGATGGCTTAATGATATTCAGCCTGTCAATGACGAGGTTCTTGACAGAATCAAGCTGTTCCACCGTCAGAGTACCGATTGCCGCAGCATCAGGATTGTTTGCCATGTTCGGATAATTCAACCTTATAGCGGAAATAATCAGTGCATGCAGAACGCGGTCCCTTGCTCTTGCAGAAAACGGTGTTGCAGTTGTTCCTTCAACAAATCTATACAGTTGGGAATGGTATCCCGTAAAATTCTCATAATGAGACAGGTCACGCGGCCGATAAGCATTGTAAATAGTAACGACAAGTCCTGGGAATGCACGTCCAATACGGCTCGTTGCCTGTATGTATTCTGAGTTCTGTTTCGGCTGCCCGGTTACAACCATAAGCCCCAGACGATCGACATCCATTCCAACAGCAATCATATTCGTTGCAATGGCAGTATCCAGACAATCTTTCGATTTACAAGTTGTTTCCAGCTGATTCAGCTTTTCGGGTATCTTATATGAAGACATACGAGAGGTAATTTCCACGTTATGATTCAGATACCGCTGTTTTTCCAGACCATACTTATTCTTGATCCTATAGATTCTCTTCGGAATATCGTCTTGGAGAAGACGTACGGCACCACCTAGCTCTCGTATACTGTTAAAGTAACCAACCAAGGAATAGTAAGGATCTATAACATCCTTATACTCTTCTTGTTGAGAGAACATATATGCAGCTTGCAGTATGATCGCATAAACACGCAGCAACGCAGTCTTTACAGATTGTCCGGGGGCACAAACACCCACATATTTTCTGAATGGATCTTTCTCGACAGGAATCTCTCTGATAAAGAAGCTGTCACCGATTTCAAATCCATTCGGCGGGAACTGAGTCGTATGCTTCCTTGCATAAAGACATCTGGTCTGTGCTTCCGCATTTTTGATCGTTGCCGTTGAAACAACATACTTCGGTTTAATACCATCGTGGGTGCACATATCCTCGATGATAGTTTCATAAGCACCGTAAACAGTGCCAAGTGGTCCCGTAATAAGGTGAAGCTCGTCCTGAATGATCAGTTCTGGCGGAAGGAACTGCCGGATGTTTATGAGTTCTGAAGCCGGTAGCGAGTTCGTTCTGTTATGCCTGCCATGCTTCGCTCCAATGGCAACATATCCATCACGGCTGCATTTGCGGTCAACACGCCCAAACAAGGCATTCGTATTCACATCCCACGGCAGTCTTGCAAACTTATCAACCGTAGATAAAATAATAGTCGGGCATTTGCCGTATATCTCCTCATCCACCATATAGACCGGAATTGGGATTCTGCCGTTCTTGTACTTGAAAAACTGACAGTCTTTGTCGGAGCAGTATATTTCAATCGACTTTTTGTCTATGTCGATATTGAAGTTTTCTTCCTTCAGAGGCTTTCCACAGAAAGGACAGGTCAATAGCTGTTTGTAAACATGGTTTCTTGCACTTCTTGCATCCTGTGGCCTATCAGATTTTTCGATAAATTCCTCAAACTTGTTAGGCGTTACTCCGCCTCCAACCCAGAATCCGATGCTTATTGGTTCCTTTCCGAAGCGTGGATATGCCTGGCGTCTTATCATTTCAGCCGCCACAACCATCTTCGTAATACGGTCACGCTGCTGTGTTGTAAGCAGTCGAAGAGTATATCTGAGTAATACGGTCACGCCGCCATCAAGATTATATGCTCCTCCTTCGTTAGCGTGAAGCCTTCTGTTCGCAATTACAAAAGCCATCAGACCAAGATATGCCTCTGTCTTGCCGCCACCTGTCGGGAAATAAAGAAGATCAACAATCTCGCGCTCTTTGTTCGTCGGGTCAACAATACCTGCCAGATTCATCAGAATGAACGCAATCTGGAAAGGACGCCATCCGAAGTTATTCTCTGCGTTTCGTGGATTCATAAAATCCTGGAAGTTACATTCTATACCAGTGCCATGTTTCTTTGCATAGTTCTTGATGCTGTTCTGAAGAAAAATGACACGGTTCATGAAACAGAACGCTTCAAATGAAGTCTCATCTGTTTCAATGATATGAATCCCCTCACGAATACGTCGGAGCGCATCCTGGCAGCGATAAATTATAGTATTACCGACCTTTTCTTCGAAATCAGCTTTATTCATTCTCGCGTTACCTACCAGCGCCTTATTTATCCATTTCTCATAAGAATCCGTCAATGTGTTCAGCTTTCCGATAGTTTCTTCTTTCTTTGCCTTTGCGGACATGGTAAGGGTAGAAAAGAAATACTTGTCGAAACCGTCAAGTGCCGCACTGACCCCGGGAAACTCATACTCCGGGATGAAAGCGGATCTTACGGATGTTGTTCTCCCATTAACAGGGGTATCCCATACGGCTGCGCAGCCACGCCCTCGTCCAAGAATGGGACGCTGTTCAAAATAGAACTCATCTGTTGCGAGAATTTCGCGGCAGATATGTTCCGCTATGAACGCAGCTGATCCGTCTTCAGCATATGCCTTCAACTCTACCTGAAACATAATGGCCTCGACACTGTTCGCCGGATTGCTCCTTTTATTGATCACATATGCAGTAACAAGAGAATAGCCCCCCTTAAGTCTTATACGGGATACATGAACATGCACATTGGAATCGCAAACGAGCTGGTAATCCTTTGTACGAGTAAAATCCGCAAAATTCACCCGGACAGTTTCCTTCATCGGAATACGGGTATAAATTGCTCTGCTGAACTCCTTCTCATCTTTTCCCATGTATTTTTCCGACGACCTTGAATAGTCGCCCCATTTTACATCCAGATTGATGCCAAGCAGATCGCTCTGAATATAAAAGCTGATACCTATGGAAGAAGGCAGTTGAAAATGAGTCGTAGAGATGGGGGCATTGTCATCGTCTTCACCAGCAGTAAAATCCACGCCGTCCTCAAATGCCATATCAGTATCGACTTCCTGCTCACCTGCGCTGGAATATTCTTCATCAACGTTCTGAATGTCAAGCATACCCACGAGATAGGCATAGCGGGGATTCTCTTCAAGAACCTCTTCCTTTTCTCTGGGACCAATAAGGTCGGTTCGTATAGCATCAATGATTTTCTGCCTGACCTCTGAATACTTAAATCTGTCAGCCATTATGCTTCCTCCTTCACGGCGTGTGCAGTACCAAATATATACTTGCAAGTATTTCCAAGATGAATATTATCATCGGAAATCAGTTTGTATTCCCACTGTTTAAGATCCGGATCAGCCGTAGAAGCGAACCTGCACCACTTGATACCCTCTTTCGCCTTAGATACGACCTCTTCCGAAGTCACTTCATTCAGTGCCTTAACCTCAACCATGAATTTTTCTGTAGCTGTCTCTACAAGGAAGTCTGGGTTATACTGCTGCCCGGCTTTCCAAAACAGCCCCAACTGATTCAACGGTGGCTTAATCCAATGGATTACATCCGGGTCTTCTTCCAAAATGACGGAGAACAAACGCTCTGTATCGCTATCAAACGCATTCGCCGGATAATATGACTTCTTATAACCGGTGAACAAGTACTTCTTAATATTGCTTTTGTCCGAAAAAGGCTTATCAAATTTAACCTTTCCATCCTCTTTGACATTCTTTACAAACTTACGGAACAAAATGAGATCCTTCTGAATGATATGAACATCCTGCGTTTTCCTAACCATATGCTCATAAATCTGCTTATGAATATCAGCCACAATCAGAGAAGCATATCGGCGGACAATTCTCCGCTTGTTTTCTTCATCACCCGGAATCTGGGTGAGATACTGCTCTACTATGTCAATAACAAAGTCGGCATCATCGTAAGATAACTCGCTGATAGAATCCAGGAGCATACAAGCAAGCGTGTTCATAGCATCATTGACTTCAAGAATCTGTGCATCCACGACAGAAAGAAGCTGCTGATTGATTGCATCAAAACGCTCGATTTTCGCCATAGCAACCTCAAAATCAACAATTGTGCGTTTTACCTCAAAACAGTTAAACTCCACTTCAGAAGTTGTCTGCACCAGGATTTTCGGAACAGATATTGCCTTTGACGAATACTCTGACATGACTTTCACAAACTCATCTTTACTGAGTGGCTGTTTACCAGACTTCATACCAGTTGAAGTCTGTGACTGTTCCGGTGCAGATGCTGCAGATTCAGCGGTATCGTCGGAAAGCATTTCAGGGTGGAGTTCAAACAGCGTCATCTGACCTGAGGTTTCATTCTTGTCCTTCTTCTGCGCAACCATAAAATTCTTCACATATTCTTGATAAATCTCAAGCTGTGTCTTCGGCTTGCTGACCTCGGCAAAAGACTTCACGCCAGATGCTGTAATCACAAAATCCAGTAAAGAAAGCTGCCCATCGTCCACGGTGGCGGATACGCCTACCGACTCAAATGGCTCAACAGATATCTCATCAAGGTCGCGACAACGGAAGATGTCGCTGCTCCTAATCTCGTCCACAAGCTCTCTGTAGTGGTCATGAGCAACGATATCAAGAGAGTCCAAGTCCTCGTTTCCTGTCTGTTCTCCAAACGGCAATCTCAAACCACGACCAATAGTCTGCATGGCAAGAATGTCGCTCTTTGCAGCATTAAGCGGAATAATTGTAAACAGGTTATTGACGTCCCAGCCTTCTTTCAGCTTATAAACATGCAAAACAATTTCAACTGGGTTAGATGCGCTCTCTATAGAGAGCAAAAGCCGGATATTTTCTTCCGATTCCTCACCAGTCTGTTTTGAATGTATCTCTATAACCTTGCCCCTATACTTTCCGTTCTGAAAGTCATTGCTGTCAATCAGCGTGCGGATTTTCTTAGCGTGGTCTGTATCCTTACAGGCAATAAGAACAATCGGCTTCACATAATTTGAATCATTCACACTGCAATATTCGCGCAGTATGGCCTTTCGATGCTCATGGAGAGTAAGACCATCACGGATTTTCATCTCCTCGATATCATCCTGATTATAGCCCGCAATGTTGGAACGTCCCATCACAACCGGAATTTTCAAATATCCCTCAACAGCACCACGAGCCAAGTCATAAGCATAGATCACATTCGCGGTGGTCTTAGGTGTAGCAGTAAACTCCAATCCAAGAACAGGCTTCAAATAGTTGATTGCCTTCATTGAAGCCGGGGCATAATAGCGATGTGCCTCATCCATGCAGATTACAAGATCATCAAACTGTGCCAATATATCCGCAAAGGAAGCCCCCAGCGTCTCCTTGAACTTATGGAAATTAAACTGTGTATCCGTCTTGCTGTTAAAAATCTTTCCGATGTTGAAAATGAAAATCTGAATCTCAGATGTCTTATCGATACGCAGCATCATCTGCTCAAATTTCACAGGATAGCTACTATAATTCTCGCCATCATAGACCTTCGGTCTGCCCATTTCCGATTCCAGCCCCTTGAAGATGTACTTCGGATGATTCGGATTGGACTCCTTGCGCAGCTTGTCATAAATCGTATTTCCAGGTGCAAGGACAAAGAAGTGCTTATAGCCCTTTGTTTTATACAGGTAATAGATACAGGCACCCATCAGACGAGTTTTTCCTATACCAGTAGCCATAGCATAGCAGAAAGACGGGAAATCAAACCCAGCTTTGACCTTGCGCTGCTTTTCGCAGTACTTTGATGCGACCGTCTCGACAACATCCTTGCTGTCTTTCTTGTAATCGCAATGCGAACTGATGGCATCGAAGTAAGAGAGAGCCTCCTCCTGCGGAGTTCTAAGGCTCATTGCATATTTAATCTTGTTTACTATCTCAGACATTTACTGTACCTCGCTTTCAAAATCGCATTTCTCCAGAAGGTCTTTCGGAATCTTCTTAACCTCAATGTTGTCAGGCAAGACCATATCCGACTGTATCTTAGTGCCATAAATCAGAAAAGATTGACCCTCAGCAAGCCGTGCGGACAGCGATTTTATATATTCGGCATTTATAAACTCCGTAGTTATATGAATAAACCGCTTTTCGGAGGAATGTCCGTGGAAGACATCCTGCGGCTTATAACGGAACCCCTCAATTTTACATATAGCCTCGCAAAGCATCTCAAAGGTGTAGGAAGGATTAATTTGATAAATCGGCAGTTTATCATTCCTAACGAGCAGGCTCGGAGCTAACTCGTAGAAGTGATATCCACCTCCGCCTTCCCAATTGTAATCTGTGGAAATTCCTGTTTTATCGCCGTTTATGACATTATCCATGCGAACCTTGCACAAAGTATAAGCATGATTTCCAAGTTCAACACCTATCCATTTTCTTCCCATTTTGTGAGCTGTTGCTATTGTGGAGCCACTACCTAAAAACGAGTCCAAAACCCAGTCTCCCTTATTTGAAAAATATCTAATTATCATCTCAATTAAGGCTTCTGGTTTCTTCCCACTACGGAATTCCACTCCCCCCTCATGTCTACAGTTACCAAAATTCCCCGCAAGGTCATAAAAGCCACCTATCGGCTTTTTTCGTTGTACAGTTTCACTCTCAAGTTGATCCACAGGAACTCCCTGATAATATTTGCCTTTTGTCGCACCAGCTCGTTTGGGACCGGTAAAATATCGATAATCATAGCGATCATCACCGATTCCATAAACCTTATATAGAACTCCATATCCATCATTTTCGTAACGGCCGATTAAATAATCTCTAAAGAATCTACCTGATGAGTTTCCATCTAATATCGTGCCGGTAGCCCATATCTCCTTAAGCCCGTATTCATCACCAGCAGCTTTCTTTATGATTTTATATTCGTTGCTTTCGAAGACTACAACTCTTTTCCCACCGATTTCAAGTTTTTTACCTTCGCCTGTTTCTTGAACCTCATATATGCATAATAACCAGCTCCCCGTCCCCTGACATCTGAATATCCAGTTCAATCATGTCCAGGCCCGCTTCCATGGCATTTCGGAAAGAAGCCATGGTGTTTTCCGGGGCTTCTGCAGGATTTCCACGGTGTCCTGCCACCCAGATATTTGTTTCCGACTGCTTCCAGAGCATAATGTTCTCCTCCTGTTTATAAAAGCTTTTTGAAGTATTCCGGAATGGTCCGGTAGTCATCAATACATTGAAAGGGGACATCCGACAAATACACGTCCTCATCATTGC
Organism: Eisenbergiella sp. OF01-20; assembly: GCF_003478085.1. Lineage (NCBI taxonomy): Bacteria > Bacillati > Bacillota > Clostridia > Lachnospirales > Lachnospiraceae > Eisenbergiella > Eisenbergiella sp. OF01-20. The sequence goes on from NZ_QUES01000020.1 coordinate 97,295, forward strand.
CGCCAAGCCCATAATCATCCCCGAAATACAGAATTTCCTCATGTGTCAGCCCGCCGGCCCTGCAGTACAGATCCAACGCATACAGCTTGGCATAGGGGTGGGGCACAATATCAAAGGAAGAAGATCCTCCCACATAGACCTTATATTCGGGAAACATATCCACCACCTGCGCATAGACCTCTCTTCTTTTGGTGCGGTCGGGATCATAAGAAAGCTTGTCCTGGATGGGAGCCGCCGTGCCCAATATAGGAAAGGTAAGCATACCGCTTTCATGAATCTCAATGGTATCTCCCTGATAGGAGGTGTACCCCAGCTTCCTGCGAAGGGAATCCGCCCTGCTCACCGCAAGTTCTTTATCCACCTCCACCCGGTTATCCCTCTCCAGTATCAGCCGGTTATGGGGGGCTTCCTCCTTGACGGTAGCGTACTGCATCCCGTAATTTCCTATAATAGTAATAGGAAACCGCTTCATTTGTTTAAATATCCGGACACAGGAACCCGCTCCTACCATGAGCAGCGTGTATTTTTCACCCAGCCGGCAAAGAAGTCCGCTGTATTCCGGCGACAGGGGAGACTTGTGCTGTGTCAGGGTTCCGTCCAGATCAAAAGCAAGTACCTTGGTAGCATGTGGACTCATCTTCTTTCTCCTTTTCAAAATATATTCGAAATGAAACTTTTACCTTTTCATATTTTCGTTTCGAAACATAATACTTTCTTTTTTCCTCTTTATTCAAAACAATAAATGTAGTATAAAAGGTCTTTATTTGTAAGTCAATCGAAATTTTTAACAGTTTTATAAGGTAATTTATATGAAATATTTACGAAAATAATATAATATTTGTAAATAATTGACATCAAAACACAATGATGCTAGAATCAAAACAAATATTTACGAAATTCGTAATTAAATTTAACATTTTATGTTTCGTTTTTGGGGGATTTACTAAATGACAACACAGGAGAAGAAAGAATTTATCATTAAGATGCTGGACACCCAATCTTCGGTTACCGTATCCCAGCTCAGTGAAGCCTTCAAAATATCCGAGGTTTCCGTCCGAAAGCTTTTGGCGGCCCTGGAGCAGGAAGGCGTCGTCAAACGGACATGGGGAGGTGCCATAAGCGCCTATGGATCCCTGAATGAATTTTCCCATAAGGAAAAGGAGTGGAAGCATACGGAAGAAAAGCTTTCCATTGCTTATGCGGCTTACGACTGTATCAGCGACGGCGATGCGGTTTTTCTGGACTGCGGCACTACCACCACCCAGCTTGCCCGGGTGATACGCAGCGGTTCCAAGCGCAAAATCCTGGTAGGTACCAATGCCATCAACATCGCCATGGAGCTGTCCGAGGCGGAGGATATTTCCGTAATTGTCATCGGCGGTAATTTCCGGCACCGGATTTTATCCTGTGTGGGGGCCTATGCGGAGGAGATGATGAAGACCCTGTTCTTTGACAAGGGCTTTATCAGCGGGAACCATCTTACCCTGGAGCATGGCTTTACCACTCCCGACCTGCAGGAGGCCAGGATGAAAAGGCTTATGATGGCATCCTGCAAGGAACATTATATTGCTCTGGACTACAGTAAATTCGGAGATGATTCCCTGGGGCTCATCGCTTCCGTATCCGACCTGGACGGCATAGTTACGGACTGGCGCACGCCTTCGGAGTTCATTGACCAGCTCCGGGACAGAGGTGTCAAGGTCGTACAGGGAAATGAGGTGTTAAGCACCAGGGAGGGAATGTTTGTATGAAAAATAAGAAATTTGCCGCAAAAATAAGACCCTACATCATGACCGCTCCGGCGCTGGCCGGAATTCTGCTTTTTACCATTTATCCGGTCATAAAGCTGATACAGCTCAGTCTTATGAACACCAACATGCTCAATCCTTCCCAAAGTAAGTTCATCGGCCTGGATAATTACAGGAAGGTTCTCAGCAGGCCGGATTTCCATAAATCTTTAAATAATACCGTGGTTTACACCATAGCCGTGGTTCTTATCATAACGGCAATCGCACTGCTGCTTGCCGTCTGGCTCAATGAAAAAAGCACAAAGCTTAACCGGCTTGTCCAGGCCGCCGTTTTCTGCCCGCATGTGGTATCCATCGTCTCCATTGCCCTGATTTGGCTGTGGATGATGGAACCCAACTTCGGATTGTTTAATTTTCTGCTGAGGAAGCTGGGCCTTCCCACATCCTCCTGGCTTTCCGGCTCCTCCACCGCGATGCCCTCCGTCATTCTGGTATCGGTGTGGAAGGCCGTGGGTTATGACACTCTGATTTTCATGGCGGCCCTCCAGGGTGTTCCGGCCTCCCTTTACGAAGCCGCCAGACTGGATAACGCCAACAAAGTGGTTATGTTTTTCAAAATTACCCTGCCCATGATTTCACCCCAGCTGTTCTTTACGCTGATAATCCGTACCATAAGCTCCTTCAAGGTCTTTGATACCGTGCGTATCCTGACCCAGGGAGGCCCCAACAACGCCACTACCACGCTGGTTTACAGCATTTATACCGAAGCCCTGCTGAATCTGCGGATCGGCTACAGCGCTGCAATCGGGGTCATTCTTCTTCTTATAGTGAGTATACTGACCATTATTTACTTCTGGGGCTTTTCCAGAAAGGTACATTACCAATAGGTGACAGGGAGGAATCTTATGCGGCTCAAAAAAAGACTGGTTAAAATCGGCGGCGTAATCATGAAATTGTTTCTTTTATTTATCTTCGGGTGGCCCTTCTTCTGGATGATATCCACCTCTTTACAGACGATAGATGAAGTAAACCGCGTTACGCCCACCTTCTTTCCGGCGGTGCTCCAGTTCCATAACTATCTGGATGCCTGGCATTCCGGCCCGGGCGGAAGCATGTGGATCTATCTGAAAAACTCGCTTATTGTGGTAGGCAGCGTTATTCTGCTCCAGATGCTGGTGGTGGTTCCGGCCGCCTATGCCTTTGCCAAATACGAGTTCAAGGGAAAGAAAATTATGTTCGGCAGCATCCTGATCGCATTGATGATGCCCACACAGATTACTTTCTTACCCGTTTATCTGATGATGTCCAAATGGGGGCTGATTAACTCCCTGGTTCCTCAGATATTACCATTTATAACAAATGCATTCGCTATCTTCTTACTAAGACAATATTTTATGCAGGTAGAGAATGAATTGATAGAAGCGGCAAAACTGGACGGCGCATCGGAATGGAGGGTGATTTTACAAATAATGATGCCTATGTCCAAACCGGCAATCGCTTCCATTATCCTTTTCAGCTTCGTCGGGCAGTGGAATGAGTATTTCTGGCCTCTTGTCATGACCAATGCGGATATGTACCGGACGCTTCCGGTTGCTATCGCACAGCTGAAGGAAATGGAGGGAATGGCCAACTGGCAGATCGTCATGGCAGGAAACGCTATTCTCGTTCTTCCCGTACTGCTGGTGTACCTGTTCGCTTCCAAACAAATTATGAAATCCTTTGCCTATTCAGGGATTAAGTAAACCAAACCATACGAAAGGGGATATTGTTATGAAAAAGAAAGTATTAGGTATTTTAATGGGGATTTCGGTTCTTGCGGCCACTCTGGCAGGCTGCGGCCAGGCCCCGGCATCCACGGAAAGTTCTGCCCCGGCGCCTGCCGCAGCAGAATCGGAACCGGCTGCGGAGACACCGGCTGCGGAAAGCACCGCTGACGTCCAGGCCGGCGGGGAAAAGAAAACCGTCCAGTTCTGGCACTGCATGTCCGGTACTAACGGGGATTTGATCAACCAGATGGTAACTGATTTCAACAGCTCCCAGGATGAAGTGGAAGTGGTTGCCACCTTCCAGGGAAGCTATGCGGAAGCCGCTGCCAAAGCGGAGCAGGCTATTTTCGCAGGAAACTCTCCTGATATTCTTCAGGTGGCCCAGGACAACGTGGGCAGGCTTGCCGTAAACGGCGCTTTCGCCGACCTGCTCCCTTATATGCAGAAGGACGGTGTGGATGATAAGGATTTCGTGGACGCCTTTGTAAACGACGCGTATTATGACGGACAGCTTGTTGTTATTCCTTTCGGCCGTTCCGCACAGATACTTCATATCAATAAAACCGTACTGGATGAAATGGGCTGTGAAATTCCCACCACCTGGGAAGAACTGAAGGAAGTAGCCAATAAGTGTACCGTTGTGGAAAATGGGGAAACCAAACGTTATGGACTGTCCGTTCCTTTTGACCAGTGGGAGTTCTTTGCGCTGATTCAGCAGGCAGGCGGCAAATTCTTTAACGAAGATCAGACAGGTCTGGGATGCCTGGAGGACGGGACCGCAAAAGAAGCATTCAGCTTTATGAAGGATTTACAGGATTCCGGCGCACTTTACTACAACGATCCCGCAAACGATCAGGATAACCAGATGTTCACTTCCGGTATGGCAGCCATGACCATCAATTCCTCCGGCGCCATCACCTCCAGACGGGAAACCATCGGGGATTCCTTTGAATATGTGGTAGCTCCCCTTGTAAAAGGCAAAATCGAATCCATGCCTACCGGCGGAAACGGCTTCGGCATTTTGGCCGCCAGCAAGGAACAGGAAGCGGCCTGGAAATTTATGAAGTGGTTTATTGAAGATGAAAAGGGTGGCCTTGCATTTGTTATGGGCTCCGGTTACCTTCCCTTTACCAAAACCATGGCGCAGTCAGACGCTATCCAGCAGCTGTGGAAAGAAAGCGACAACTATAAAATCGCTTATGACGCTCTTCAGTACGGCGACGACAGCTACCGAATCGCTAACCTGACTCCTGTAATTGCGGAATTCAGGACCTGTATCCAGGCAATCATGCTGGATGATCAGGATATTGATGAATCACTGAAAACCTTCAGCGATTCCGTAGACATCATTCTCAATGAATAATACCCCCGGGAGAGGCATATGCAAGACTACATAATGGTGCAGCTCGTTTATCTCGGCCGGATTGCCGCCGCAGGACTCTGCGGCGTGGCAATCGGCTGGGAACGCCAGTACCGTACGAAAGCGGCCGGCGTAAGAACCCACTTTATTATTTCTGTTGCAGCTTCACTGATGATGATTATATCAAAATACGGTTTCTATGATGCCATAGGGCCGGATGGGACTTCGGTAGATGTATCCAGGGTCGCATCCGGCATCCTGGCGGGTGTGGGCCTCATGAGCGGCGGGCTTGTCATAACAGGAAAACAAGGCTACGCCAGCGGCATTACAACAGCGGCCGGCATCTGGGCCACCGTGGCAATCGGTATGTCCCTGGGGGCCGGCATGTATATGATCGGGCTGTTTTCCACCCTTTTCCTTCTGTTCGGGCATTTTTTCATGCACAAAAATATCCGGCTGGCCCGGCATTCCTGGAGAGGGCAGATCGATTTCCAGCTTACCAATACGAAGGAAAACATGGAAGAAATCACATCCAGGCTTGCAGAAAACGGTATCGATATCCTCCGTATGAAATGTGAATACAGGGATAAGCACAGTGAACGGCTGCGTATTGTATTTGCGATATCCACCCGTCTGGAACGGGAGGAAGTGGCGGATATCATCGCCGGGATACCGCATCTGTGTTCCTATGAATTTTAGCTTTGTATCCGAAAAGGAGAATAACACAATGAGTGATTTACCTGACACCATGAAAGCGCTGGTAGCCTACGGCAACGGGGACTACCGCCTGGAAACATCCTATCCTGTCCCCGCATGCGGAGAGGACGACATTATTATTAAAACGGAGGGCTGCGGCATCTGTGCGGGCGATCTGAAATGCCAGCATGGAGCCGCCATGTTCTGGGGGGACGAAAAAGAAGCTCCCTGGGTAAAGCCCCCGTTTATCCCGGGCCATGAGTTTGTGGGCCGTATTGTTAAAATGGGGGCCAAAGCGGCTGCGGCAAACGGATTTTCCATAGGTGACCGCATTACCGCAGATCAGATCGTGCCCTGCGGGGAATGCCGGTTCTGTAAAAGCGGCAGATACTGGATGTGCCAGCCCCATTCCATTTTCGGCTTCCAGAATACCAACAACGGCGGTATGGCGGAATATGTGAGATACCCCAAGACTTCGGTTATCTCCAGAGTCCCCGATACTATGCCTTTGGATCAGGCACTTCTGATAGAACCCTATGGCTGCTCCAAGCACGCCGTTGACCGCGCCTTGATTGGAAATGAGGACGTGGTGGTCATTTCCGGCGCCGGTACATTGGGACTGGGAATGATTACCTATGCCAGAATGAAAAATCCCGCCAAACTGATTTCCCTGGATATGGCCGACAACCGTCTGGAAAAAGCAAAAGAATTCGGGGCGGATCTGACCATTAATCCGGGAAAAGAGGATGTTGTACAAAAAATCCTGGATATGACGGACGGATATGGCTGCGACATTTATATAGAAGCAACCGGACACCCCTCCAGCGTGGTACAGGGTCTGAAAATGATCCGCAAGCTGGGACGTTTCGTGGAATTCAGCGTTTTTGGAGAACCGGTTACCGTAGACTGGTCCATTATCGGAGATCGGAAGGAGCTGGATCTTATGGGATCCCATCTCAGCCCTTACTGCTACCCCTTTGTCATTGAAAATATCAGCAATGGAAAGCTGAAAACAGACGGGGTAGTCTCCAAAACCTTCTCGCTGGAAGAGTGGGAAACCGCTTTTGATTATGCCTCCGGAAAATATGGAGATTTCAAAGTAGCTATAACATTTGAATAAAAAGATACATTCCCCGCAGCAAGCTGCGGGGAATTTTATTAAGGTATCTGAAAATTCAGACATGAGTCTATTATAAATAACAGAATCCGTTTTACTCCCAAATATAAGGTATTCACTTCCGAAGCGGATATATCAGTCAAAAAGTAGCGGATTATTGTAATTCAGGCTAGCCGTGTCCTTTTCCATTTGGTATAATTTATCTATTAAAATAAGCTTTATAGATAAAAAACTCAAACTTGGCACCTGCGAAGTTTGAGTAAAAAATTTCCAATTAAGAGGAGGTGCCTAAATGAAAAAGATATTTATTGGAAGTTCAAGCCAGGCGTTTGACAAAGCGCTTGTGATTCAGTCTATCCTTGAAAAACTCGGAGCAAAGACGACACTTTGGCAAGATTCAAATGTCTTCCCGCCTTCGGAATACTTATTTGAAGCACTGTTAAAGGCTGCCCATGGACACAGTGGTGGCGTATTTATCTTTGATCGGGACGACAGGGCTTCGTGTGATACCGGAGAAACATCGAAATGGCTTCCACGGGATAACGTCATATTGGAAGCGGGAATATTTGCCGGAGTTTTGGGAGAAGGAGCTATTGCATTGTGTAAAGTTCCCGGTGTCCATCAAGCTACCGACATAGATGGTAAAATCTATATTCCATACGATCCGGTCCATATGGAAGACATGGAAAAGAAACTGGAACAATGGTTAAACAATAGTGTAAAGGATTACCGGGAAGAACGTTTTAACACAAATGTGCTGATGCTTTCGCGCACCAAATTGCATAAACTCATTTCCGTAGACAGCCGCTTTCATATTTCGGACAATAATTATAAAGATATCCGCTGTATCCGCATAATGAACCTGGCCGGCAGTCTGATTATTAACCCGGAAATGGCTGACTACGGACAGCTTTGTGAAATGAAGGATCTTCAGCTATCAGATGTCCTGAAAATGATATTATCTAAAACAAAAGCAAAAGTAGAGTATATATTGACGGAACCAAATCCGTATAACCTGACGGATGCCGCTACCAAAATCGTCAACAAAGGAGCCGGCAGCACGGAACAAACCATAATCTCAGCACTGCGGGAAATGTACTCCAAGCTTACCACCAATACCGTGTATCAGAAAAGATATAAAAATGTTCCAGTCACATTCTATTTATACCTTCTCAAAATAAGCATGCCCTATGGAATATTGAATGTCGAATTTGGAAATCGCAAATATAACCATGTCAAAGTCGATTTGTATTCCTGTGCGCTTACTGAAGATTATGAGAGAAGGAGTTTTATTATTTGGCAGGAAGATGATCCGGACAATTATAATTTTTTTATCAATAACTTTATTTCCATTAAAAATAACCGATCCATCTGTACCGAGATAAAGGGAGAGGCCGGATTAGAGTCCTTGCAAAAATGGCTGACGTGAGGTAAATAAAATGAATTATATATATGGAAAAGATCTAACGAGCGCCCTGGATTCTGAATACCGGGTGTATTTATGCGGAAATCTGAAAAAACCGCAGGATTTAAAGTACATACATGATGAAAAAAATGAAATGGGCATCAGCCACTACCGAAAATTTACGGCCGACATTCCGCACCTGCATACCCAGGCACTAGAATACAATTACCTGATAAGCGGCAGCAGCAAAATATTAATTCTTGACACGGGGGAAGAGTTTGTTTTTGAGGAAGGTTCTATTTTCGTAATACCTCCGATGACTAAATATGCGTCAAAACATCTGGCGGATACAAAAATATTGTTTTTTAAATCTCCCGGCGGGAATGATAAGCAATTGATCGAGGTGGATGACAAGGTATCAAAGTGGCTTTCCGCATGGTAACGTAACATCTGTAAGGGAAAGAAATACCGGCGGCGGCGGGTCAGCCAAAAGCCCTTTTCCTTCTTTGCCGATATGTCCTTTTAGCCCGCAGCCTGTACGAATCACATCTTCTAATGGAATATATTACAGAAAAACTAGTGACAGAAGGATCTGTCCGCCTGAGGAGAGACATCTATGAGAGGAATAGGAACCATCATTAATGTAGCCGCTGTTATTTCCGGCGGCGGCATCGGACTGCTTTTGAAGGGAGGACTTAAGGAACGGTATCAGCAGATCCTGATGCAGGCCCTGGGGGTCTGCACCATATTTATAGGCATTTCTGGTGCCCTGAAGGGAATGTACCGCATAGAAGACGGTATTCTGGAAACCTCGGGAACCATGCTGCTGATCTCTTCTCTGGTCCTGGGTTCTCTTATCGGGGAATGGATCCAAATAGAAAAATGGATGGATCATTTCGGGGAATGGCTACGTATCAAAGCGGGCGGAAAAAATGACAGCCAGTTTGTTGAGGGGTTCGTATCCGCATCCCTGATCATCTGTGTCGGTGCCATGGCTATCGTGGGCGCTCTGGAGGACGGTATGCGGGGCGATTATTCCATGCTGGCCGCCAAGGCTGTCCTGGATGGGATTATCGTTCTCGTGTTTGCCTCTTCTTATGGAAAAGGTGCCATCTTCTCCGCACTTCCTGTAGGCATATGGCAAGGCGGCATAACACTCTTTGCCGGATTTCTGGAACCTGTTCTCACAGCACAGATCATATCCGATCTTTCTTTTGTGGGTAATGTCCTGATTTTCTGTGTGGGAGTCAATCTTGCCTTCGGCAAAAAATTCCGCGTGGGAAATATGCTGCCAGCTCTGCTGGCTGCCGGGATACTGGATGCCATCATTGCCTTGTTTTAATATAGTAAGGAGAAAATATAAAATTGTTTAAATTAAAAAGTATTATTAAAGAAAAATCATCTATTTTTAAGTCTATTCTGAAATTTTCCGCAAAAAAGGTCACGCTTTACAATGTCATATTTCCGCTGTGGCTTCTGTGGCTTTTTCCTGTTACCTGGATAGTCATCCTGCCAGCCAACTTTCTGATTGATTTGGCCGTGCTCGTCATCACCATGCGCTGCCTGAAGCTTTCCGGCCGTAAGGAAACGGCCAGACGTTCCATCTGGAAAATATGGCTCTTCGGTTTTCTTTCCGATTTTGTGGGAACCTTTTTCATGTTCCTGGTAAACATTATTGATTCCCTTCTGGATTTTCCGCATTATCAGTCTCCCGTTCGCCAATGGTGGTACAATAATATGACAAATGCCGTTACCTTCAACCCCTTTTCCACTCTCCCGGCATTTCTCTGGTCGGCCGCCTGCATTCTTCTCAGCGGCTTGTGCATTTACCTGTTTAACTATCATTTCTCCCTGAAAAAAGCAGTGCCGGATTCTGTTATCCGGAAAAAACTGGCCCTCTCCCTTTCCGTTTTCACAGCTCCTTACCTGTTTTTGCTTCCTACCTCCTGGTTTTATATGTAACCTTTCCTGGTTCTTCCCGCTGCCGGCTGCAGGTACCTCCGATACTGTTCACGCCCCCTAA
>NZ_QUES01000021.1:0-40299 GCF_003478085.1 Eisenbergiella sp. OF01-20
TCCCTCTCATTTCTCCCCCACCCTTCCCGCTATCTATCGCCAGCTTTCCCCACCTTTCGCCATATTTCGCCCTCCCATCCCGCGATAACCCCCGAAAAAACACGATACACCGCCTTTTATGCGACGAAAGAAGGTTGCCATAAATTGTCATTCTTATATAATTAATGCAGGAAGAGACAGAAAGAAAAAGATTTCTGTTGGAATGGAGGATATATATGGAACAGTTACGCATGAGCGCAGGAAAAGACAACGAAAGAGTGGTGCAGATCCTCACGGATCTGATGAAAACGAATAAAGAATTCCAGATAATGATAACCGTACCGGCATCCGGTACCTCATCCTTGTCAGAGATAACAAAAGAGGAAGAAGCCGCTGCCAAACCTGCCGCCGCCCACAACCTGGAAAAGGATGTAACGGACATGATTCATGAAATCGGCGTTCCCGCCCATATCAAAGGCTACCAATACCTGCGCGAAGCCATTATGATGTCTGTGGAAGATATCGAGATGCTCAATTCCATCACCAAAATCCTGTACCCTACTATTGCCAAGAAATACCAGACCACACCCAGCCGTGTGGAGCGTGCGATCAGACATGCTATCGAAGTGGCATGGAGCCGGGGAAAGATGGAAACACTGGATTCCCTCTTTGGCTATACCATCAATACCGGCAAAGGGAAACCGACAAATTCCGAGTTCATTGCGCTCATCGCAGACAAAATAAGGCTTCAATATAAAATTTAACCTTTTATTAAATGCCGTAATGATGTATAATATCTGTAAGCCCAGCGGGGAAGGTATTAAGAAATTACGGGAGGATTCAGCATGAAGAAAATTTTATTTGTGGCCTCAGAAGGCGTACCGTTCATAAAGACAGGCGGTTTGGCGGATGTAGTAGGTTCACTGCCCAAATGCATCGATAAAAAATATTATGACGTACGTGTAATCTTGCCCAAATATGTATGTATGTCCCAGGAAATGAAGGACAGACTGAATTACAAAACCCATTTTTATATGGATTTCCATTGGCAGAACCAGTATGTGGGGATCCTGGAAGCCGAATATGACGGAGTAAAGTACTATTTTATAGATAATGAATTTTATTTTAACGGTTTTAAGCCTTATTGTGATAATGCATTGTTCGAAATCGAGAAATTTGCATTTTTCTCCAAAGCGGCGCTGTCCATACTTCCCGTTGTTGATTTCCGCCCTGATTTAATCCACTGCCATGACTGGCAGACGGGGCTTGTTCCCGTCTATCTTCATGAACGGTTCCAGGGAAGCGATTTCTATCGCGGAATCAAGACGGCAATGACGATCCATAACCTGAAATTCCAGGGCAAATGGAGCATTAAGGAGGTACAGGACATCACCGGTTTACCTATGTCATTTTTCACGCCGGATAAGCTGGAGGCCTATAAAGATGCCAATCTGCTCAAGGGCGGTATTGTTTATGCAGACGCGGTTACTACCGTGAGCGATACTTATGCGGAAGAGATTAAGACCCCCTTCTACGGAGAAGCGCTGGACGGCCTGCTCCGCGCACGCAGCGGTGACCTGCGGGGAATTGTAAACGGCATCGATTATGAGGAATACAATCCCGAAACGGATAAGTATATAACGCATCCCTTTAATGCAGTCAATTTCCGCAAAGAAAAGATTAAAAACAAACGTGCCCTTCAGGCTGATTTCGGTCTGAATCAGGATGATAAAGCGATGGTGCTCGGTGTGGTATCAAGGCTTACTGATCAGAAGGGTTTTGATCTCGTTGCTTACGTCATGGATGAACTTTGTCAGGATAATATCCAGCTTATGGTGCTTGGAACGGGGGAAGAACAATATGAAAACATGTTCCGCCACTATGCATGGAAGTATTCCGGCAAGGTATCCGCACAGATTTATTATTCGGAAGCCGTATCCCACAGAGTATATGCTTCCTGTGACGCCTTCCTGATGCCGTCCCTTTTTGAACCCTGCGGACTCAGCCAGTTAATTGCCCTTCGCTACGGGACCGTTCCTATTGTAAGGGAGACCGGCGGGCTGAAGGATACCGTTCAGCCCTATAATGAATTCGAAAGTTCAGGCACAGGATTCAGTTTTATGAATTATAATGCCCATGAAATGCTGGGCGCCATCCGGTATGCGGAACGGATTTTCTATGATAAAAAGAGGGAATGGAATAAAATAGTGGACCGGGGAATGGCCGCAGATTTTTCCTGGCAGGTATCTGCAAAAAAATACCAGGAAATGTATGATTGGCTGATTGGATAAAAAATTCAGAGTTCTTGTGGATGTATGTGTAAGAATAAGGGGGGAAACCATTCGGAACGGTTGAAAAAACCGGTTTCGGATGGTTTTCGTACGTTTAAAAACCTTCTCATTGGGAAGGATAAAAAATATAGAAAAAAACAGAGAGGAAAGGAAATCGCATGAAAAAATTTATGTGTCTGGCATTGACTGCAGCCCTGTTGTTAACGGGCTGTACGGGAAAAACAGATGAGGAAAGCGCCGGAACCGCAGGACAGGCAGAAAGCAGTACCGTACAGGAAACCACAAGTCCCGCAGAAACCACGCAGGCTGCCACACAGACGGCAGAGGAGGAAACACAGACCCAGACTTCTTCCGAAGGAGGCAGCATGAAGGCGGGGGCATACTCGTATCATCTGGAAACGGAAGAAAAATCCTGGTCTACGCCGAAAGGCCAGCTGGCGTGTACCGTCAAAATCCAATACCCGGTTTTTGAAGGGGATACAGAAGGCGAGAAAAAAATAAACGAATTTTACCAGGAGTGGATTTCCGGCAAAATGGAAGACTATGAAAAGAATCCCGAATCCATCGTGGGCTATGCGCTTCAATACCGTACTGAGGAAGAAAATGCCCAGACGTCGGAAACACAAGAAACCGAAACCTTTACTATGCCGCCCAGTGAAGAAGATTTTACGGTGGGCGGAGTAGTCGCACGGGATAATATAATATCTGTATTCCATGAATCCTATACCTATGAAGGCGGCGCACACGGTATGCCGGGAAGGCTTACTTTCCTTTTTGACTCGGAAACAGGAAAAGAATTGACCCTGTCGGGCCTGATAAACAAATCTGGGGATGAGCTGAATACCATGGTAAGAGGTAAATTCCTGGAATTGGTAGAAAAAGATACGGAAAACAGATTTTTTGAAGACGCGGCGGAGACATTGAACGCAAAAACGGACTTCATGGATTCCTATTACCTTAACGTGGAAGGTGTGGTATTTTATTCCTCCCCTTATGAAATCGCACCTTATGCGGCAGGCTATACGGAAGTGACGATTCCTTATGCGGATTTGGGTATGTAAAAACTTGCCGGTATATTCCCGTTCATGAATGCGCACAATATAAAGGCAGAAGCAAAATGAATGGAGGTATGGACATGGCAAATTTATCAGAACTCGATCTTCAGAACCTGCGCCATCTGATTGGCGGTTATGACACTTCTCATTGCAAAATGAAGGAATACGCTTCCTGTGCAGAGGACACGAAAGTAAAACAGTTCTTTGAACAGGGTGCAAAATCCGCAATGGAAAATAAACAGCAGCTTATGAAATTTTTGCAGTAAGGAGGAGAATAACCATGATGCAGGAAAAAACAATGGTATCTGATACTCTGGCAGGTATTAACGGTGAACTTGTCAGATTTGGGGAAATGATTCCTCAGACAGAAAATAAAGAACTGAAAAGCGCTTTGAAACAGATGCGTGCAGCATGTGAGCAGTCCCAGGAGCAGCTTTACCAGATCGCAAGGGATAAATCCTATTATGTACCGGCCCAGAAGGCCAGCCAGGAAGAAATTGACCATGTAAAGGGTCTGTTTACTTCAGGAACACTGTAAGAAAAGCTGAAAAGCCATTGCGCGGCATAAACGCCGTACAATGGCTTTTTTCAGGGAAGCCAGAGCTTTATATTATTATCAAATACAGAACGTGGGAAAACGGAAAGATAAAAATCCGTAAGATCCTGCAAAAAGGCCTCGTCCCCTTCCGGTACTTCGTTCTTTTTCCTGCCGTCGGCAGTAAGAAGGCTATCCGCATCGGGAGCCTCGGCAGGAGAAATGCTATCCGTTCCGACAGCCCCGAGGGAACCATCTTCCGTTCCAACATCTCCAGCGGAGGGAAGCCAGAGCATTCGGTAGGTTACCCCAAACAGACAGGCACGTACTTGGGTAAGAAAAGCACCGTTTCTTTGATAAAAACCGATTCTTCTTTTCCGAAGCGACTTTTCCTCGCCGCAGGAGGCGGTATCAGGGTCTTCGCATTCCAGAAAGCAGCCGGGGAAATCTGTCTGCTTTCTCATATTCTGCAGAAAAATACTGCCAAACCCCTTGTTCCTGTGTTCCTCCAGAAACGCATAATAATCCAAGAGCATTTTCTTTTTTTCTGCATCATGCAGCAGCAGGGCATATCCCAGAATCGATTCCGTTTCCCCTTTCCGGGAAAACAGGCCGTAACCCGAATACTGTTTCCGATCGATCAGGCTGCGTATGGAAGAGAGCGGTTTGCGTTCATCATCCGGAAAATGGGAAGAACCCCAGGTTTCATAAACAGATAAAATTTCATCCTGCTGTAAAGGTCTATAAATTTTTTTCATAATAGAAACCTTTCTTTATTCCCGCGGGCAACGAGCCAAACGGATGCACGAGTGCATCCACTTGGCGACCGCCGCGAGGGTCAAATACCCCGCAGCTCGCTGCGGGGTATTAGACCCCTGCGGGTATTTTACTCAAGCTGTTTTAAAGCGGTGATATCCGAGTCTATCATCATGGAATAGTTAGTATAATATACCACAAAGCCGGGTTTTCCGCCGCCGGGCTTCTTCACATTCTTCTTCTCCGTGTAATCAATCTCCACCTTTTCCTGGCCGCGCCCTTTGGAATAATGGGCCGCAAGACGTGCCGCATCCTCAAAGGTGCTGTCAGGGAGTTCATCTCCCCGGGATTTTACTACCACATGGGAGCCGGGAATCCCTTTGGCATGGAACCACCAGTCGTTGCCCGCGGCAAACTTGAAGGTTAACTCATCATTTTGAAAATTATTTTTCCCTACATAAATATCATACCCGTCGCTGCTCACATAATGGAAGGGACGGCTTGTAATTTTAACTTTTTTTGTTCCGCCTTTTCTTCGGATATAACCGCTCTCTATCAATTCTTCTTTGATTTGTACCAAGTCCTCTTCCTTCAGCGCGATATCCAGGGAATTGCTGATGGATTCCAGATGCTCAATTTCCGTTTTTGTTTCCAGGGTGAGCTGGGATAAGGCTTCAAAAGTCCTTTTCAGCTTGTTGTATTTGTCAAAATATTTTTTCGCATTTTCTCCCGGCGTCAGAGTGGGATCCAAAGGAATGGTAATCTCTTCATCGGTATAATAATTTAATGCCGTCATGGAACGGGAACCGGGCGTCACATCATAGCCGTAAGTGTTCAGCAATTCGCCGTAGACCCGGTATTTATCCTTTTTTTCCGTATCCTGCATTTGTTTCAGCTGCAGATCATATTTTTTGACATTCCGTTCCAGCGCGGTGGACACGATCCGCCGCAGATCGGAGGAACGCTGACGGATACGTGTTATGGTATTTTTTTCTGCGTAATAATCTTCAAGCAGCCGGGATATGGAATCATAGTCCTTTCTTGCGTTCTCGGGATAAGAGGTAAGCCGCAGAGCGGCATACTCCGACGGCGCATTATTTTCATACACAATACATGGCGCAAAACTGCCGGCACGCACCGAATCCATGATATCCTGAAAGCAGCGGAAGAGGGCTTCCCTTCCTGTTTCGTCCAGGGCCGCTGTGGAAAATTCTGCGTTTCCCCCCGCCCGGTAGCAGATTTCATGGGCTATTGCGGGAGACAGGCCTGTGAAGCTGGTATACAGTGCTTTGAAGCAAGGCATACTGCCTGCGGACAAGCGTGCCATAAAGGTTTCCCTGGTTACGGAAAGTGGATTTTCTTTATCCTGGGTATGGGGAATAAAATATTCCTTGCCGGGAAGAACCTCACGCACCGAGCTTACCAGTCCTGAAATATGCTTGATACTGTCGATAATGGTGCCTGACGGGCTGCTGAAAATAATGTTGCTGTGTTTGCCCATCAGCTCTACAATCAGCAGTTTCCTGCAAAGATCGCCCATTTCATCAAGATGCTCGATTTCAAAATTCAGAATACGCTCCATCCCCGGCTGGGTAATGCTTATGATTTTCCCGTTCTGAATATGCTTGCGCAGCAGCATGCAGAAATTGGGGGCGGTCATCGGACTGGGTTTGTTTTTCTCTGTCAGATAAATAAGGGGCAGGGACGCCGAAGCGGAAATGGTGAGCCTGTGCTGTGCCCCATTGTTTTTTATGGTCAGCAGAAGCTCATCCGGTTCAGGCTGGGCGATTTTAAAGATACGTCCTCCGCTCAGCGTATCTTCCAGTTCTTTTCTTATATTAGCAATGGTTATGCCGTCGAATGCCATACAAAAGTCCTTTCTGCGGGAAAAACACAGCCGCGCGTAATACCGGCTGTGTTCTCTGTGCGGTAGAATAAATGCTGTTGGATTCAGTATAGCAGAAGATGGAAAAGAGAACAAGTGCTCAGAAGCCAAGCAGGTAACGCAGCAGGGCAATCAGTCCCAGATGGGCAGGATAAAAAGCATAGAAAAACCATTTGGGAATCTTCAGGGAGGTATTGGTATGCAGGAAAATCAGGGGAAGGGCGAACAGGGCCCCGGCTTCAAAACCGATATTATGTCCGCCAAGCACCAGATTCAAAGGATCCCCGGGAGATGCCATAAACAGGGCAGGGAGATAGGTCAGCGCATACAGGCAGGCTCCGAGAACCGGTTTCCTTCTGCAGAGATAGAATATGAGCATGAGGATGATGCCGGTATAGGAATAATCAAAATTCCACAGGGCGATAACCAGGAAGGCGAGGATAAAAAGCCACCACTTCTTTTCTTTAAAGCCCCATACGGAAAGAAGGCTTATAAATAAAGTAAAGAAAATATTCCAGTTTGTGAGATTTCCCAGAATATCCTGGGGATTGAAGGCCAGTATCCAGAACGGCTGGGAGATAACGGCGAACAGACCAAGCCTGCCCAGATATCTTCGGATATTTTTGGTATAGAGCATCCCTACGGTCATGCAATAACAGAAAATAGGGAAAGCAAGACGGCCAAACCAGCGGAAAACAGGATATTCCGGGAAGAACACACCCCCCATATGATCAATCAGCATGCTGATTATGGCGATCAGCTTCAGGAAGTTTGTGTCAAGATTCGTATCAAGGAGAGGCTTGCCGGGGCTTATGTTCATATTTGTATTCATTGTTTATGCACCTTTCTTTGTTTGCTTTGATAGTACCAGTATAGCGTTTTTAGGGGAAAGGTTATAGGAAGGGAAGTGTCAACTATGGCAGGGATTTTGTAAAGTTTGGTAAATCCGGTATAAACGGCAGAAAATGAAATCCTTGACTACTTTCGGAAGGTGCTTTATAATAAAATGAATTATGGGAATGTATCTTCTGGAGGAATACTGATGATAAAAAGTATGACTGGCTTCGGCAGATGTGAGATCAGCGAGGCCGAGCGTAAATTTACCGTGGAAATGAAATCCGTGAACCACAGATACCTGGATGTGAGCATAAAGATGCCGAAGAAACTGAATTTCTTCGAGTCATCCATACGCAGCCTCCTAAAGGAATATATCCAGAGAGGTAAAGTGGATGTCTTCATATCTTATGAGGATTTTACAGAGCACAATGTAACCATTAAGTACAACAGGGATATCGCCGCTGAATATATGGAGTATCTGAAACAGATGGCAGGCGAGTTTTCCCTGGACAACGATATCAGGGTTTCTTCCTTATCCAGATTTCCCGAGGTTTTCTCCATGGAGGAGCAGAACATAGACGAAGAGGGAATATGGAAGAGCCTGGAGAAGGCTCTTCGCGGGGCGGCTGAGGGCCTGGCCCAGACAAGGCTTACCGAAGGGGAGAACCTGAAACAGGATTTGACGGCCAAGCTGGACGGTATGCTGGAAAGTGTGGCATTTATTGAAGAACGATCCCCACAGATTATCGCAGAATACAGACAGACACTTCGGGATAAGGTAAAGGAACTTCTGGAAGATACGCAGGTGGATGAAAACCGGCTGCTTATGGAAGTGACTATTTTCGCCGATAAAGTATGTGTGGATGAAGAACTGGTCCGCCTGCGGAGTCATATCGAAACGACCAGGGATGCCCTGATGACGGGCGGAAGTATTGGAAGGAAGCTGGACTTTATCGCGCAGGAAATGAACAGGGAAGCCAATACCATTCTTTCCAAGGCAAATGATCTGGAGACCTCCAACCGTGCCATAGAGCTGAAAACCGAGATTGAGAAGGTCAGGGAACAAATCCAGAATATTGAATAACGGCTGTGAGCCGTATAGATCCGGAGGAAGATATGAGTCAGTTTATTCATGTTGGATTTGGCAATATTGTAAATACTGCAAAGATCATAGCGGTGGTCAGCCCGGATAGCGCACCCATTAAAAGGATGGTGCAGACTGCCAGGGAGGCAGGGACGGCCGTGGACGCAACACAGGGACGAAAGACAAAGGCGGTGCTCGTAATGGAAAACGGACAGCTGGTGCTTTCCGCACTTTTGCCGGAAACCATTGCAAACCGGGCACAGGCCGAACGGGAGGATAATGATGAAGCATAGGGGAATCCTGATTGTCGTTTCCGGTTTTTCCGGCGCAGGCAAAGGAACATTGATGAAGGAACTTATCAATACCTATGACAATTACGCGCTGTCGGTATCCATGACCACAAGAAAACCCAGAGCGGGAGAAGAAGAAGGAAAATCCTATTTTTTTGTGGACAGGGAAACCTTTGAGCGGACAATTGAAATGGACGGGCTGATAGAGTATGCCTGCTACTGCGACAACTACTACGGAACGCCCAGGGAATATGTGGAAGCCTGCCTGGATAACGGGCGGGATGTGATACTGGAAATTGAAATCCAGGGAGCCCTTAAGGTGAAGGATAAGTTTCCGGAAACCCTTCTCCTGTTTATTATGCCGCCCAGCGCAAAGGAACTGCGCAGAAGGCTGGAGGGCAGAGGGACGGAGAGTGAAGAAATCATCTGCCAGCGGATCAGCCGCGCGGCGGAAGAAGCAGAAGGCATTGAAAATTATGATTATATCATAATCAATGATAAATTGGACGACTGTGTGAAGGAGATGCACGGCATCATTAACGCCGCACGCAGAAGCCCGCAGAGAAATAAAGAATTGATAGCTGATATGCGTTCCGAACTGGACGCTTTAGTGAAAGGAGAATGAAACATGTTACATCCCTCTTATACCGATTTAATGAAAGTAGTGAACAGCGATGTGGAGCCCGGCGAAACCAATATAGTTAACAGCCGTTATTCCATCGTAATGGCCACTTCAAAAAGGGCAAGGCAGATTATCGGAGGCGATGAGCCGTTGGTAAATATGAAAACAGGCATGAAGCCTTTATCCGTTGCAGTGGAAGAACTGAATGAAGGCAAGATTAAGATTCTCGGGGATGAAGAAACAGAAGAGTAAAATGGGGGAAGGGAGAAGAGAAATTGCCGTGTGCATTTCTCTTTTTTCGTAAAAAAATATGAAGATTTTATTTATTTCCCTGGGCTGCGATAAAAATCTTGTGGATACCGAGATGATGCTGGGTATGCTGGCGGCAAACGGGCATACCTTCACGGATGAGGAAGCGGAGGCAGAAGCGGCGGTGGTGAATACCTGCTGTTTTATCGGGGATGCCAAGGAAGAAAGTATTAATACCATCCTGGAGATGGCAGAACTTAAAAAAAGCGGACAGCTGAAGGCGCTGATTGTAGCCGGCTGCCTGGCACAGCGCTATAAGGAAGAGATACAGACGGAAATACCGGAAGTGGATGAGATCCTGGGAACGATGGCTATTGACAGTGTGGTGGCGGCTATCGCAGAGGTGACAGGCGGGCAGAAACGCAATCACATTACGGATCCGGATGCGGCACTGGTTTATGGAAAGCACCGCAGCGTAACAACAGGCGGCCATTTCGCCTATCTGAAAATTGCGGAGGGCTGTGATAAGCGCTGTACCTATTGTATCATACCCAAAGTACGTGGGAATTACCGGAGTGTTCCCATGGAGGTTCTGGTAAAGGAAGCGGCAGAACTGGCGGAAGGCGGTGTAAAGGAACTGATCCTGGTTGCCCAGGAAACTACCGTTTACGGGAAGGATTTGTATGGCGAAAAAAGGCTGCCCCGGCTGCTTCAGGAGCTGTGCCGGATCCCCGGGCTTTACTGGATCCGCCTTTTATACTGCTATCCGGAGGAAATTACGGATGAGCTGATCGAAACCATTAAAAACGAACCGAAAATCTGCCATTATCTGGATATGCCGATCCAGCATGCATCGGATCGGATTCTCAGACAGATGGGCAGGCGTACCAATCAGGCCGAACTGCGGGAACGCATCGGGAAACTGCGGGAGGAAATCCCGGATATCTGTCTGCGCACCACGCTTATCAGCGGCTTCCCCGGTGAAAAACAGGAAGATCACGAAGAATTATATAATTTCGTGGACGAACTGGAATTTGACAGACTTGGGGTATTTACCTATTCCCTGGAAGAAGGGACGGCTGCCGCACAGATGGAGAACCAGGTACCCCAGGAAATAAAAGAAGAACGCCAGGCGGAGCTTATGGAGCTTCAGCAGGAGATCGCTTTTGAAAAGGCGGAGAACATGAAGGGCAGGAGGCTTCCTGCCATGATTGAGGGAAAGGTGGACGGGGAGAACGCCTATGTGGCAAGAACCTACAAGGACGCGCCGAATGTGGACGGACTGCTGTTTATCAATACCTCAAGGGAGCTGATGACCGGTGATTTCGTGAATGTGTGTATTACGGGATCGTATGAATATGATTTGATAGGAGAGCTGGAAGATGAATTTACCGAATAAGCTGACAATAGTGAGAATGATAATGATAATACCCTTTGTGGTTTTTATGCTGGTTCCCATAGGAGGGGCCGGTGTGGCGAAATGGATCGCCCTGGCCTTGTTTGTAATAGCCAGCCTCACCGATTTGCTGGACGGCAAGATTGCCAGAAAATATAATCTGGTGACCACCTTCGGGAAATTCATGGATCCCCTGGCGGATAAGCTTCTTGTCTGCTCCGCGTTGATCTGTCTGGTGGAGATGGGAAAAATCCCGTCATGGATCGTCATAATCATCATCAGCAGGGAATTCATTATCAGCGGTTTCCGGCTTGTGGCGTCGGATAACGGCGTTGTTATTGCGGCAAGCTACTGGGGCAAATTTAAAACCACCTTCCAGATGGTGATGATTATCCTGATGATTGCCGATATCCAGGCACTTTCCCTGGTAACCGCAATTGTGATGTGGATTGCATTGATACTCACGGTAATTTCACTGGCAGACTATCTGGTTAAGAACAAAGATTGCCTGGCTGACCAGAAGTAAAGAAAAGAGGTTCGGTATGGTAGTAGAATTAATTTCAGTAGGGACGGAGCTTCTGCTCGGGAACATCGTTAACACTAACGCAGCGTACCTGGCGGAAAAATGTGCGGGGCTGGGTTTGTCCTGCTATTATCAGACCGTGGTGGGCGATAACCGGGAAAGACTGGCCGGAGTGATGCGCACAGCGCTTGAGCGGTCGGATATCCTGATCCTCACAGGAGGACTGGGGCCTACGCAGGATGATTTGACCAAGGAGACGGCAGCGGATGTGTGGAACAGGGAACTGAAAATGGACGGCCATTCCCTGGAGCGGATCGAAGCTTTTTTCAAAGAGCGGAATCTGGAAATGACGGACAATAATAAGAAACAGGCTCTTGTGCCGGAGGGTGCACTCGTAGTTGATAATGACAACGGAACGGCTCCGGGGCTTATCCTTACGGAAGGGGAGAAGCGTATGATTCTGCTTCCCGGACCTCCGAATGAACTCAAGCCCATGTTTGAAAACAGGATAGCCCCCTATCTTACCGGACTGGAGAATCCGCTGGAACCGGGTATTATTTTCTCCAGGACAGTGAAAATCTGCGGAATGGGGGAAAGTAAGGTGGAAAGCCTGATCACGGATTTGGAAAATATGGAAAATCCCACAGTCGCCCCTTATGCCAAGACCGGAGAGGTTCATCTGCGGGTTACGGCCCGTGCGGCAGATGAGAAAGAGGCCAAAAGAAAAGTGAAGCCGGTGGTGAAGGAACTGAAATCCCGTTTCGGCAGCGCGGTATATACCACGGAGGAAGAGGTTTCCCTGGAGGGAGCGGTGGTGGATTTGCTGCTTGCAAATGAACTTACGGTTTCCACCATTGAATCCTGCACAGGCGGAATGCTTGCCGCCAGACTGATTAACATACCTGGTGTTTCCGAGGTGTTCAAGTCCGGTTATATTACCTACTCTAATAAAGCGAAAAGGAAAATAGCCGGCGTGAAAAAAGGAACCCTGGACAAATACGGAGCGGTAAGCCCCCAGACGGCCAAGGAGATGGCGAGGGGGACGGCGCTGCTCACCAAAGCGGATGTCACTTTTTCCATAACGGGGATTGCCGGGCCGGATGGCGGAAGCCAGGAAAAGCCGGTTGGACTGGTGTATATGGGCTGCTATGTCTGCGGAACCACACAGGTCAGGGAATTCCATTTCAGCGGGAACAGGGCTAAAATAAGGGAAACGGCGGTATCCGCCGCTTTGACGATGATGAGACAGTGTATTTTGGAGTATTACAGTCAGAAGACGTTTGGAAAATAAGTGTAGGTCCTGCCCTGCAATGAGAGCTTTCGGCATGAATTCTGCCTGAGCATGGAGGAAATAGTATGTACGAGGATGAAGAATATGGTTTCTGCCCGGAATGCGGAGCGCTGATGAAAAACGGTGTCTGCATAAGCTGCGGATATGACAGAAATAAAAAAGAAACGGATTCCCTATTTAATGCGGCTGGGGAGAACGGGGAATTACCGGCGGAGGAAAGCCGGAAAGAGGGAGAGGAGGCTCCGGCAGAAGAAAGCGCATCCGGGGAGGGGCCTTTACCCGGCGAATCCCAAATCCCTGACGGGCAGGCTGTCTGCGGAGAACAAAATGCTTCCTGCAATACGCAGAATCCTTCCGGTGATTCACAGAATGTTCCCTATGGGCCGCAGAACCCTTCCAATGGGGCACAGAACTATGGGCCGCAGAATATTCCATATGGCGCACAGAATAGCCCGTACGGTTCACAGAATACATCTTATGGCCCGCAGAACGCCCAATACGGGCCGCAGAACGTTCCTCCCTACGGACAGCAGGGACAGCAGAATGTGCCGCCCTACGGCCCGCAGAACGGCTCCTACGGGATGCCCGGGGCACAGAACGGCTCCTACGGCACACCCTATGGGCAAACGGGAGGGTACCAGGGACAGATCCCGCCTTATCCCCCTTACGGCGCTTATCCCGGCGGTCCCCAGAAACGGAATAACGGACGGACCCTGGCGGCGGTTATCATTGCAGTTATAGCGGTTCTTCTTTGTATTGTCCTGGTGCTTGTCTATGTGATCGTGCGGGGGACGGTGAAAGAAGCCGGAAGCGGCCTTTCCAATTATAAGGGAGTATATGGCAGCGCGGAAACGGCGGAGCCGGAGAGCATTCCGGATGGAAACGGCGGGTATGATGAGAAGGAAGACAATTACGGCGGATATGAATCCGAACCGGAAGAAGAGGATTATATTCCCAGCCCTGCGGATGACTACTATGTCACACTTGCCAATTCCATACGAAATGATCTCAGCTACACCGTGGAATGGGAAGAATATGATTATGTGGATGACGAAACGGGGGCAACCACACAGGGAAGATACCCCCAGCTGAAGGGCGGTAACATTCCTCATCTTGATGAGTTAAATGAAGAAATCAAGTATGAGGCTACCTATTACAGCAACCTTTATGGGTATTACAGACAGCAGCAGGAGGAAGATGATCTGTATTACGCTTCCACAAGCCAGGGCTATGTGACTTATATGGATGAAGAAAAGATAAGCATCGTGCTCAGGGAGTCCTATGCCATGAATATGGAGTCCTATATTTCCCTTTATAGTATCAATATAGATTTGGTCAGCGGCGAACTTATGGACAACGGGCAGATGATCGAATATACGCCGCAGCTTGCCGAGGCATTCCGTGATCAGGATGCCTACCAGAACGGGACGGCCCAGGCGGTGGATGAAATGTCCGATGAACAGCTCCAGGACTTCTTGTCGGATTCCGATACCAATATTATTTTTTATACTCCCGTAGGCCTGGAAATCGGATTTAATTATACTACCAGCACCAGCAGCGGATGGGTCACAGCCACAATCAAGGATTACGAACGTTATATGAAAAAAATCTAGAGTGGTGCGTGCAGATTGCAGGAATGAATTTTCAAACACACGCTATTGCCGGAAAGCACGTCTGTCTTCAGGACGTGTCCGAACGGCGGTCAAAACGGTTCCGGGACAACAGTCCGGAGCCGTTTTGTTGCGATTCCCGGCCGCGCTGTTTTGCAATACAGGCGCATACACCGTACTTTTATGTGGAATTTCCTGCACGGCTGTGTTACAATCATAACAGCATATCTTGGCTGGAGGCGCTTCGTTCCCGGAGCGGCCTTGTCTGTTACATCTGCTTTGCATATCTGGCATTTCGCCTATAATTTCAAAGCAAATACAAAAAGAAGGAGGGATGCCTGTGAGGGAGTTTTATCGGACACCGGATTTTATATATTGATTGTAAAGTTGGGAATTGACAAATACGAACAGATGTTTTATTATATGAAAAGAGAACGTCTGTTCTGGAAGAGAAGGAGAAAATAATGGAAAAAGAAGAAAAGTTAAAAGCACTTGACGCCGCGTTATCACAGATTGAGAAGCAGTTCGGAAAGGGTGCCGTAATGAAGCTGGGAGATCCTTCCACACAGATGAATGTGGAGACGATACCCACAGGGTCTTTAAGCCTTGATATCGCGCTGGGCCTGGGAGGCATTCCCAGGGGAAGAATTGTTGAGATATATGGACCGGAGTCCAGTGGTAAGACTACGGTCACTTTACATATGATTGCTGAGGTACAGAAAAGGGGCGGAATTGCCGGCTTTATCGATGCGGAACATGCGCTGGATCCTGTTTATGCCAAGAATATCGGCGTGGATATTGACAACCTTTATATCTCTCAGCCGGATAACGGAGAACAGGCTCTGGAAATTACGGAGACGATGGTGCGTTCCGGCGCGATTGATGTTGTTGTAGTGGACTCCGTGGCAGCTTTGGTTCCCAAGGCCGAGATTGACGGGGATATGGGAGACAGCCATGTGGGCCTGCAGGCCAGGCTGATGTCCCAGGCCCTCAGAAAGCTGACGGCGGTAATCAGCAAGTCCAACTGTACGGTTATTTTTATCAACCAGCTGCGTGAAAAGGTGGGTATTATGTTCGGTAATCCCGAAACTACCACCGGCGGACGTGCGCTGAAGTTCTATTCCACCATCCGTCTGGACGTAAGAAGAATCGAATCCCTGAAACAGGGCGGGGAAGTGGTTGGTAACCGTACCCGTGTCAAGGTGGTTAAGAATAAGATAGCCCCTCCGTTCAAGGAAGCGGAATTCGATATCATGTTCGGTGAAGGTATCTCCAGGGTTGGTGATATCCTGGATTTGGCGGCAAATCTGAATATTGTAAACAAGAGCGGTGCCTGGTTTGCTTACGAAGGCAATAAAATCGGCCAGGGCCGGGAGAATGCAAAGAACTTCCTGAAAGAGAATACGGCCATCTGCGCGGAAATCGAGCAGAAGGTGCGCTCCTTCTATGAGCTTGACGGGAAGAAGGCAGAAGAAGATCCCGACAAGAAGGCGGGGGCAGCGAAGGACGCTGCGGATGGAAAAGCGGCAAAAGAGGGAAAAGAACCTGCAAAAGCCCAGTCCAAGGACGCGGCAAAGGCCTGAAGGGCAGAGTAAAAAATGCTTATTACAAAAACAGAACCAGTCAATAAAACAAAATATGCAGTCAGTATTGACGGAGAATTCGCCTTTGTTTTGTACAAAGGCGAACTTCATAAATACGGCATTTCTGAAAACCGGGAGCTGGCACAGGATGTATTTGATGAAATTATGGAACATGTGCTTCCCAAAAGGGCTAAACTGCGCTGTATGAATCTGCTGAAGTCCAGGGAATATACCAGACAGCAGATGGAGGACAAGCTCCGCCAGGGGAAATATCCGCCGTCTGTAATAGCGGAAGCCTTAGCCTATGTGGAGTCCTTCGGATATATCGACGATGCGGCCTATGCCAGACGCTATGTGTCTGCCTATATGGAACGCAAAAGCCGCAGATGCATGGAAGAGGAACTGCGGCGCAAAGGGATCGACAGAAACGGCATCGAAGAGGCCATGCGTATCGTTCAGGAGGAGGATGGGCTTCAGGACGAGGAAGGGATGATCAAAGAGCTGCTGAAAAAGAAGCATTATGACGCGGAGCATGCCGATTTAAAGGAGAAAAGACGGGTGCAGGCCTTTTTATACAGGAAAGGTTTTTCGCCCGATAAGATACGCAGAGCCATGAATTGTGAGGATTACGGAGCGGAAAATTCCTGGGAATAGCAGGTAATCTTGTGCAAAAGTTATGAAAATTGGTGAGAATATGCTTTTCTACTTGACATAATACCTGTTATTTATTAAAATTGAAGTGTTGTAAAATCGCTTATAAGAATGTTTGGCGTACATACATTCTATAACAGATATTCGCACAATGAAAATTTAATAAGGAGGTGCTCCTGTCTATGCTTAGTTATGTAATAGCAGTAGCGGTTACTTTGGTGATTTCTATCCCGGTTACGTTTGCAGTAACTTCTGCATATAGGAAGAAAGAAACTGAAACCAAAATCGGCAACGCCGAAGACAAGGCAAGAGAGATTATCGATGATGCGGTAAAGACCGCGGAATCCAAAAAGCGGGAAGGACTGCTGGAAGTGAAGGAAGAATCCATTCGTGCCAAAAACGAACTGGATAAGGAGATCAAGGAACGCAGAGCCGAGGTGCAGCGCTTTGAAAGAAGAGTGCAGCAGAAGGAAGAGAACGTGGACAAGAAGTCGGATGCCA
Organism: Eisenbergiella sp. OF01-20; assembly: GCF_003478085.1. NCBI lineage: Bacteria > Bacillati > Bacillota > Clostridia > Lachnospirales > Lachnospiraceae > Eisenbergiella > Eisenbergiella sp. OF01-20. The sequence goes on from NZ_QUES01000021.1 coordinate 17,139, forward strand.
TCGAAAAGAAGGAATCCGTGCTGGCAGCCAGGGAAGAGGAATTAGGAAAGCAGAAGGAAGAGATCGCGAAGCTGAATGAGCAGAGAGTACAGGAACTGGAACGAATCTCAGGTTTGACCTCCGAACAGGCAAAAGATTACTTATTGAAAATTGTTGAAGATGAAGTGAAGCATGAATCGGCCGTGATGATCAAGGATATGGAGAGCAGGGCCAAAGAGGAAGCAGACAAAAAAGCCAGGGAATATGTGGTTACAGCTATTCAGAGATGTGCGGCTGACCATGTGTCGGAGGCGACTATTTCCGTGGTACAGCTTCCTAATGATGAGATGAAGGGAAGAATTATCGGACGAGAGGGAAGGAATATCAGAACCCTTGAAACCTTAACCGGCGTGGATTTAATCATTGATGATACACCGGAAGCAGTAATTTTATCCTCTTTTGATCCAATCAGAAGGGAAGTAGCAAGAATTGCGCTTGAGAAGCTTATTGTTGACGGACGTATCCATCCCGCAAGAATTGAAGAAATGGTGGAAAAGGCGCAAAAAGAAGTAGAAGTTATGATTAAAGAGGAAGGGGAATCCGCGATACTGGAAGTTGGTGTTCATGGTGTTCATCCGGAACTCGTAAAATTACTGGGCAAATTAAAGTTCAGGACAAGTTATGGACAGAACGCGTTAAAGCATTCAATAGAGGTGGCTCAGCTGTCAGGACTTTTGGCATCAGAGCTTGGTTTAGATGTGAGAATGGCCAAACGTGCCGGCTTACTGCATGATATCGGTAAAGCTGTGGATCACGAAATGGAAGGTTCCCATATTCAGCTTGGCGTGGAACTTTGTAAAAAGTATAAGGAATCCGCAACGGTTATTAATGCGGTGGAATCCCATCATGGTGATGTGGAGCCTACTACATTGATTGCATGTATTGTCCAGGCTGCAGATACGATTTCTGCGGCAAGACCGGGTGCGAGAAGAGAAACCCTGGAAACTTATACAAGCAGATTAACTCAGTTAGAAGACATTGCAAACAATTTCAAAGGTGTGGACAAATCTTTTGCTATTCAGGCAGGTAGAGAGATTCGCGTTATGGTAGTTCCTGAACAGGTATCGGATGCGGACATGATACTGATGGCACGTGATATTTCCAAAGCGATTGAAGCGGAACTGGAATATCCCGGACAGATTAAAGTTAATGTTATCAGAGAAAGCCGTGTTTCTGATTACGCAAAATAGCAATTGTAAAAGCCTTGCAGGTATTCCTGCAGGGCTTTTAAATATTGAGGATAGGAGAAAAGAGGAATGGCGGACGAATTTAAACGTTTGGACAGGGAACTGGTGTATAAAGGCTCCATTATTGATTTCTACAAGGATACTGTGCAGGTACCCAACGGCAGAGTAGTCAAATGGGATTTTATCAAGCATCAGGGGGCTGCTGCTGTTGTCCCGGTGACAGCGGATGGAAAACTTCTGCTGGTGAGACAGTATCGGAATGCCCTTGACCGGTATACTCTGGAAATCCCGGCAGGGGGCCTGAACGGGCCGGACGAACCCACAAAGGAAGCGGCGGCAAGGGAGCTGGAAGAAGAAACAGGTTATCGCGCGGGAAAGATACAGTGGCTGATTACGATCCGGACTACCGTAGCCTTCTGCAATGAGAAAATAGATATTTATGTAGCAACGGATTTAATCCCCGGAAGCCAGCATCTGGATGAAGATGAATATATTGATGTGGAAGCTTACACGGTTGATGAATTATGTGAAAAAATATTTGCAGGAGAAATCGAAGACTCCAAAACCATTTCTGCGATTATGAGTTACCGTGCCAAATACAGGAAGTAGCAGTTGATCCCTTGTAACAGTAACAGTTCAGGCAGGCCTGCGCATTTACTGCGCAGACCGTAAGAAAACGGGGCAGCAGGAAGTATCCGGCCTGTCGTGAAGCGATTTAATTGGGCGGATGCGGCCCCTTTGCATGCATGTGCGCTTGGTACGGTGCATATATTGAAAAAAGCAGGCAAAGGGGATTTTTTGTATGGAAAGAGGCGGTTTGGCCGAGACAAAGTTGAATGGACGTATCCTGGCTCTCTTTATAGCCGGTTTTTTAGCAGGACTTGCTCTTATTTATGTGGGGCAGGAAAGCCTTGTGGGAAACGCGGATTTTCTGGACAGCTTCAGTGTGGGACGTATGGGAGTACTGGATATAGATAAGCCCATGTTGTTTTTTTACAGTATGAAAGAGCGGTTTTCACCGGCAATACTGCTGATTGCCCTTACCCTTGCGGGAGTGGGAAGCATTGCGGTAAGTGTGTATCTGATCTGGGCCGGGTTCTGTGCGGGCACCATCTTGTCCGTTCTGTCCATACGGTATGGGATACGGGGCATTCTTATTTTTACAGGAGGAATTTTCCCGCAGATACTGCTTCTGGCTCCGGCATACCTTCTTCTGTTCCGGTGGTGCCAGGGGTTCCAGGAACGAATGCGGACCGCACGCTATCCGGGGAACGCAGCAGGGAAGCATGCAGGCTTGTCCGCCGTGCGGGCGGGGACTCTTATTTTTATTTTAGGAATGCTCCTTACCGGGTGTCTGGTGGAAAGTTATGTAAATCCTATCTTTCTCCAAAAAATTTTCCACTTTTTTTAGGAAGGGCTTACCACATATTGTGATGACAAAATATCGATTACCGATATCTAGTGCCTGAGGCAAAATGAACAGGAAAATCCCGTAAAATCAGGGAAAATGCGCATTGCTTTTCTTCGAAAAACTGATTATAATATTTTTTACATATTCTTTTGGTTTACATAAACATTTTTCGGGAAGGCATTGGGGCATGGAAAACGAGATACGGGATTTTATATCATATCTGCATGAGGAGAAAAAAACTTCAGTTAATACGGAACTGTCTTATAAGCGGGATTTGCAGAAGCTGCAGGCATTTCTCCGAAACCAGGGAATTGAGGAGGCTGGAAGAATAACGGAAACTTCCCTGAATTCTTATGTGCTATACCTGGAAAAGAATCAGTTTGCACCGGCTACCGTATCCCGCCACATTGCGGCCGTAAAGGCTTTTTTTCATTTTATGCTTAGAAAAGGGATGGTTTCCGAGGATATGTCGGAGCATTTGAAGGCGCCCAGGATAGAGAAAAAGGTGCCGGAAGTGCTCACTGTGGATGAAGCTGTCCGGCTGCTGGAGCAGCCCGGTAACAATTCCCCGAAAGATATCCGGGATAAAGCCATGCTGGAGCTTCTGTATGCTACGGGAATCCGGGTTTCGGAGTTGATTTCTCTGCGCAGTTCGGATCTGAATCTCCGTCTGGGATATATTATCTGCAGAGACGGTGTTAAGGAAAGGGCGGTGCCTTTTGGAAACAAGGCAAAAGAGGCGCTGGCCTGTTATTTGAAGGGAGCCAGGGATCAGCTGACCAAAGGGGCCGCCGTCGATACTCTTTTTGTAAACTGCGCGGGAAAGCCCATGAGCCGTCAGGGTTTTTGGAAGCTGATTAAGATATATGCGCAGAAGGCAGGAATTGAAGCGGATATTACACCACATACTCTCCGTCATTCTTTTGCCGCCCATTTGGTGCAAAACGGTGCGGATTTACACAGTGTCCAGGAAATGATGGGGCACTCCGACATTTCTTCCACACAGGTGTATGCCGGCCGTAACGGGGTACAGCTGAGGACCGTATACCAAAGGACACATCCAAGAAGATAAGTTCCTAAACAAAGAGGGATCCTTCTCTGCTTGTTCCTGCGCTAAGAAAGCGCTAAATATAAAAACGGGCCGCCTTTTTTTCTGTTTTTATAATGTATAATTATGTTATAATCATAGAAGATAAGCATTTCTTGTATATCCGGTAACCTCAAATGAAGTTGGCTTCCCGGCCAATGGCAAAGCAGAAAGGCAGAGTATATTTGAAGTTTTTTCGTAAAATCCTCCATGAAAAGTTAAAAGAAACAGTTAAGGCCGTATTACCTGTAATCGTTATTGTATTGCTCTTATGTTTTACAATTGCACCGGTGTCACCGGGAATCTTAATGGCTTTCCTTGTCGGGGCAGTGCTGCTCATTGCGGGGATGGTCTTTTTTACCATGGGCGTGGATATGGCAATGACGCCAATGGGGGAACGGGTGGGAACCTGTATGACACAGTCCAAAAAGCTGTGGGTCATTGTGCCGATGAGTTTTATTCTTGGTTTTATTATTACCATATCCGAACCGGATCTCCAGGTTCTGGCGGAACAGGTGCCCTCCATTCCCAACGCGATACTGATTCTGTCGGTTGCCTGCGGTGTGGGAGTATTCCTGATAGTGGCATTGCTGCGTATGCTTTTTAGCATAGCGCTTCCTCCGTTGCTGGTATTCTTTTATGGCCTGATATTTATTCTGACGTTTTTTGTCCCCAGGGATTTCCTGGCTGTAGCGTTTGATTCCGGCGGTGTTACGACAGGACCTATGACGGTTCCTTTTATCATGGCTATGGGTATTGGTATTTCCTCTATACGAAGTGACCGCCATGCTTCGGACGACAGCTTCGGCCTGGTAGCCCTCTGTTCCATCGGACCGATTTTGGCTGTGATGCTGCTGGGGATGATTTATCGTCCTTCCGGCGGGGATTATGTACCTGTGGAAATCCCGGAAATAGCAGATTCTGTGGAATTATGGAAGTATTTCCTGGAAGGTTTTCCCGATTATCTGAAGGAAATGGCAATTTCCCTTTTGCCGATAGTCCTGTTCTTTTTCCTGTTTCAGATCATATTTAAACTGGTGCCGGGAAAAAGCCTGATTAAAATAGGGGTAGGCCTCGTTTATACATATGTGGGGCTTGTGCTGTTCCTGACCGGGGTGAATGTTGGCTTTATGCCTGCAGGTAATTATCTGGGGCAGGTAATCGCAGGGCTTCCCTACCGTTGGATCATTGTCCCCATAGGCATGCTTATCGGCTATTTCGTTGTCCGGGCGGAGCCTGCGGTTTTTGTCCTTACCAAACAGGTGGAGGAAATAACGGACGGGGCCATTTCTTCGGGGGCTATGGGGCTGAGCCTGTCCGTAGGTGTCTCCATTTCCCTGGGGCTGGCCATGATCCGGGTCCTTACCGGAATTTCAATTCTTTGGTTTATTGTTCCCGGTTATTTTATAGCGCTGGGCTTGTCCTTCTTTGTCCCCAAAATATTCACGGCGATTGCCTTTGACTCCGGCGGCGTTGCTTCCGGCCCGATGACAGCTACCTTTCTTCTGCCTTTTGCGATGGGCGCATGTCTGGCGGTGGGAGGAGATATTATCGCGGATGCTTTCGGCGTAGTGGCCATGGTAGCCATGACTCCTCTTATAACGATACAGATACTGGGTCTGGTTTTCCAATTGCGTGCAAGGAAAGCGGAAAGCGAGGAAGCACAGCTTGCTTCCATACCTGCTGAAGAAACGGCATGGGGCGATTATGATATCATCGATTTGTAGGAGAAACGTATATGAGCAGAATCTATTGGATGGTGACTATCACCGGACGTGACCAGGGAGAACGGTTCTCTTCCATGTATAAGACGGAGAATCTTCCCGTCATTTTGGTCACCCTGGGGAAAGGAACGGCCAGCAGCGAGGTATTGGATTATCTGGGGCTGGAAGAAAGCGACAAAATAGTCCTATTTACCGCGGTTACCGGAGAAGTCTGGAAACAGGTTAAAAAAGGAATGGAGACAAAGCTGAATATTGATGTGCCCGGCACGGGTATTTCATTTATTGTACCTGTGAGCAGTATGGGGGGCAGAAAGACGCTCCAGTTCCTTTTGGCGGGACAGGAGTTTGAAAAGGAGGAGGAAGCGGTATTGAAGGAAACGGAATATGAACTTATTATTGTGGTTTCCAATTTCGGATATACGAACATGATCATGGATGCGGCCAGGGAAGCCGGGGCAGGCGGGGGAACCGTCATACATGCCAAGGGCACCGGAATGGAGAAAGCAGAGAAATTCCTGGGCGTCTCCCTTGCTGCGGAAAAGGAAATCATATTTATCGTAGCGAGAACGGAGAAAAAGACAGAGATCATGAAAGCGGTGATGGAAAATGCCGGTCTGGAAAGTAAGGCAAAGTCCATTGTGTTTTCCCTACCGGTGGCGGATACGGCGGGCCTGCGTATTTCCGAAGAATGGGAAGGGTAGAAAAAATTATGGGCTGAAAAAAATCTGCCGGTGAAAACCGGCAGATTTTTTTATTCATATTCGGCAATATCGCAGATAAGCTTCTCCGAATCCTCCCAGGAAAGACAGGGATCCGTGATGGATTTACCATAGATACCTCCGCCTACTTTCTGGCAGCCTTCTTCAATATAGCTTTCCACCATAACTCCTTTGACAAGCGAGTGGATATCCTTATTCAGCTTTCGGCTGTGCATGACTTCCTTGACAATACGGATCTGCTGGTCATGCTTTTTATCGGAATTGCTGTGGTTGGCATCGATGATGCAGGCCGGGTTTTTCAGATCCCTTTCGTTGTAAAGATTGAGAAGCGTGTTTAAATCTTCATAATGATAGTTGGGAATGTTTCGTCCATGCTTGTTGGTGGCTCCGCGAAGCACGGTATGGGCCAGCTCATTTCCTGTGGTGTTGACCTCCCATCCGCGGTAGATGAAGGAGTGGGCATGCTGGGCGGCGTGTACGGAGTTCAGCATAACGGAGAAATCGCCGCTGGTGGGATTTTTCATGCCTGCGGGTACATCAAAGCCGCTGACGGTGAGGCGGTGCTGTTGATCCTCAACGGATCGTGCACCGATAGCAACATAAGAAAGAATGTCGGACAGGTAGCGCCAGTTTTCCGGATAAAGCATTTCATCCGCCGCCGTGAGGCCGGATTCTTCGATAGCCCGGATGTGCATTTTACGCATCGCTATCAGTCCCTGAAGGAAATCCGGTTTCTTTTCCGGATCCGGCTGGTGAACGATACCTTTATAACCTTCCCCTGTGGTACGAGGTTTGTTTGTATAGATTCTCGGAATCAGAATCAGCTTGTCCTTAACCGCTTCATTCATACGGGCAAGCCTCGATATGTAGTCGCATACGGCATCTTCGTTATCGGCGGAGCAGGGGCCGATGATAACCAGAAACTTACTGCTTTTTCCGGTGATGACATCCCGGATCTCCTGATCTCTTTCTTTTTTTAGCCGGATAAGCTTTTCCGGCATGGGATATTCTTTCCTGATTTCATCTGGGGTGGGTAATTTTCTTATGAATTCGAAACTCATGACGCATTTTCTCCTGTCTGTAAAATAGAAACCGAGCAGGCCGGAAACAGGCCTGCCGGGCAGCTTTCAGTAGGAACAGCCGTTGCCGGAGGACCGGTGTGGCTGTTCGCGTACATTATAATATAGAAAAACGTAAAGTGCAAGTACCAAGGCTTATCCGGGCAGAAGATACTGCCGGAGGGGCAAAAGGCAGCAGATGGTGGTGTAGAGCTGGCTTAACAGCATCCCGGCCAGATAACCCTTGATGCCGTAAAGCGGGATCGCCTGGAATACGAAAACAAGGCGCAGCATCAGGCTGGTCAGGCTTAAGAAAAAAGAATAGCTGGTTTTTCCGAGGCCATGCAGGATGCTTGTTAAGGTGGTATTCAGGTAGAGGAATGGGCACATAAAGCTGAGTATGATAATAAAATGACCGGCCATTTCGCTGTTATACAGCATAAGCCCCACGGTTTTTCCCACAGCCAGGAAACCGATACAGCAGACGCAGCCGAGAAGCAGGCAGTAGCCCAGGCATTTGCGCACGGCCTGGCGGATGGCGTTTTGGTTGTTGACGGCATCCGCTTCGGAAATAGCGGGCATGAGGAGGACGGAAACGGAATTGGTCAGGGTGCCGGGAAAATAAATAAGCGGCAGAGCCATTCCGGTAAGCACGCCGTAAACACTGAGAGAATCGCTGACCGTATGGCCGTAAACCTGCAGCTTGGCGGGAATACAGGCAGCTTCAATGGCCTGCAGCAGATTCAGGCATAACCGGTTGGCGCTTAAAGGGGCGGCAAACCCGATGATCTGCCGGCTCAGTTTTCCATATACCAGTGCAAGCCGTGCGGGACTTGTTCCGGAGGCCTTGCGGTATATGGTGCCGGAGGGAAGGCGGCCGGCAGGATAGGCTTTCCTGATAAAATGCAGGTAAGCAGCGGGAAGGGCGAGAAGCATGGAGGAAAGCTCCCCGATGGCAAGCCCGGCAGCGGCAACAGCTATGGTAGGCTCTTTTCCCTGCGCCAGGCACCAGGAAGCAATTATGTATACGCTTCCCACCCGGAAAATTTGCTCTGTTAACTGGGTTGCGGCAGGAACCGCGGTTTTCCTCACTCCGTAGAAATAACCGTTGACACAGGAATGGACGGAGGCGAAGGGAAAGGACAGTGCTGCTATCCGTAAAAGAGGGGCGCAGCGTGGTTCAAAAAGAAGGTAGGAGGCGATAAAGTCGGAAAAATGATAAACACCGATTAAACAGCCCATGGATAATATAAGAGAGAATGCAAATCCTACTAGCAAAATGCGTAAAGATGCTTTATAATCATGAGTGGCTGTTTCTCCTGCCACGAATTTAGAGATAGCATTTTGCAGTCCGGCTGCTGAAAGAGAAAAAACAAGAGCCATTACCGGCCCAATCAGCTGATAGATTCCCATATTTTCTTCGCCGAACAGCCGGGAGAGAAAAATCCGGTAAAAGAAACCGATAAGGCGGCTGGCAAGTCCTGTTACTGTCAGGATAATCGTTCCGGTGATCAGGGTATTTTTTTTGATGCGCATGCGGCTCCAATCTGTAGGCAATAGCTCTTTTGGTAAATATATGCAGGAGAGCCTGTTGACAGAACGCAGGTGCGGTGTTATATTAACCATAGAATACGAAGTGGTTTACTAGGAATTGGAAAAACCGGTAACCCTGGAAATACAGAAAAAGCATGAAGACATGCAGTCAGGAGAGTTATATATGAATCAGTTAATTTATTTGGATAATGCGGCAACAACGAAAACCGCCCCGGAAGTGGTACAGGCTATGCTGCCTTTCTTTTCCGAACATTATGGGAATCCCAGCAGCATTTATTCCCTTGGAACGGAAAGTAAAAAAGCGGTAAGCCAGGTGAGGGAGACTATTGCCGGAACACTGGGAGCCGCCAATAATGAGATTTATTTTACCGGAGGCGGATCGGAGGCGGATAACTGGGCGCTGAAAGCTACGGCAGAAGCCTATGAAGCAAAGGGCAGACATATTATCACATCTGCGATTGAGCATCATGCGGTTCTTCATACATGCGCATATCTGGAAAAAAAGGGGTACGAGGTCACTTATGTAAATGTGGACGAAAATGGTATAGTAAAGCTGGATGAGCTTGAGAAAGCAATCCGTCCGGACACCATCCTGATTTCCATAATGTATGCCAACAATGAAATCGGGACGATTCAGCCGATTAAGGAAATCGGGGAAATTGCAAAGAAGCATGATGTCCTGTTCCATACGGATGCTGTGCAGGCCTACGGGCAGCTGCCGATTAATGTGGATGAGTGCCATATTGATATGCTCAGCGCCAGCGGCCATAAGCTGAACGGACCGAAGGGGATAGGGTTTTTGTATATCCGTAAGGGAATTAAGATACGTTCCTTTGTTCATGGGGGACAGCAGGAAAGAGGAAGAAGGGCCGGCACTGAAAATGTGCCCGGAATTGTGGGGCTTGGCGCCGCTGTGGAAAGAGCCTTTGCCATGATGGAGGAAAAGACGGCAAAGGAACGGGAACTGCAGGATTACCTTATTGGCCGTATCGAAGCCGAAATCCCTTACTGCCGCCTGAACGGAGACCGGCATAAGAGACTGCCTAATAATGTGAATTTCAGCTTCCGCTTCGTGGAAGGGGAATCCCTGCTGATTATGCTGGATATGAAAGGAATATGTGCCTCCAGCGGATCCGCATGTACTTCCGGCTCCCTGGATCCTTCCCATGTGCTCCTTGCCATAGGGCTTCCTCACGAAATCGCCCATGGTTCCCTGCGTATGTCCATGAATGAGGAAAATACAAAGGAAGAGCTGGATATTACGGTGGAAGCGATGAAAGAAATTATTACCAAGCTTCGGAACATGTCCCCTCTTTACGAGGATTTTATCAAAAAGCAGAATAAATAAGAAGGAAGGCGGTTCCGGCCGCTATGATACGGAAAGGAAGAAATATGTACAGCGAAAAAGTAATGGATCATTTTGAGCATCCCCGTAATGTGGGGGAAATAGAGAATGCGAGCGGTGTGGGCACTGTAGGGAATGCCAAATGCGGCGATATCATGAGAATATATCTGGATATTGATGAGAACGGGATTATCCGGGATGTGAAGTTCAAAACCTTTGGCTGCGGAGCCGCCGTTGCGACCAGCAGTATGGCTACCGAGCTGGTAAAGGGAAAGAGTGTGAGGGAAGCCATGGAGGTTACCAATAAAGCGGTTATGGAAGCGCTTGACGGCCTGCCTCCGGTAAAGGTACATTGCTCTCTTCTGGCGGAAGAAGCTATCCATGCGGCTCTGTGGGACTATGCGCAGAAAAACGGCATCAGCATTGAGGGCCTGGAGAAGCCGAAGTCCGATATTCATGAAGGTGAAGAAGAAGCAGAGGAAGAATACTAAAATATGGGCAAAAAAGTAGTGGTGGGCATGTCCGGAGGAGTGGATTCCTCCGTGGCGGCCCTTTTGCTGAAGGAACAGGGCTATGATGTCATTGGCGTCACCATGCAGATTTGGCAGGATGAGGCGGAGGAGATCCGGGAAGAGAACGGGGGCTGCTGCGGATTGAGCGCGGTGGACGATGCACGGAGAGTGGCCCAGAAGCTGGATATCCCTTATTATGTGATGAATTTCAAAAAGGAATTCCGGGCGAATGTCATCGATTACTTTGTGAGGGAATATGTCAGGGGAAGAACACCGAATCCCTGTATTGCCTGCAACCGGTACGTAAAATGGGAATCCCTTCTTGCCAAGAGCCTGGGGCTGGGGGCCGATTATATTGCAACCGGGCACTATGCAAGGATCGAACAGCTTCCGGGAGGAAGGTTTGCCATCCGTAATTCCGTGACGGCGGCCAAGGATCAGACATATGCCCTGTATAATCTTACACAGAATCAGCTTGCCCATACGCTGATGCCGGTGGGCGCTTATACCAAAGAGGAAATCCGCCGAATGGCAGAGGAGGCGGAGCTGCCGGTGGCACATAAAAAGGACAGCCAGGAGATCTGTTTTATACCGGATCATGATTATGCCGCTTTTATTGCGCGGGAAAGCCGGACAGAGGTGCCCGGCCCAGGGAATTTTGTTACCGCTGAAGGCGTAATCCTCGGCAGACATAAAGGAATTACCCACTATACGGTGGGACAGAGGAAGGGGCTGGACCTTTCCCTGGGACATCCGGTTTTTGTGACCGCAATCCGTCCGGAAACCAATGAAGTGGTTATCGGAGAGAACCAGGATGTGTTTACACAACATCTGACATGCAGTAAGCTTAACTTTATGGCGGTACCGGATTTGACGGAACCGGTTCGGGTAAAAACAAAAATACGTTATGCCCATCAGGGAGCTTTCTGTCTGGTTGAAAAAATCGGGGATGACAGGGTGAAATGTACCTTCGATGAGCCGGTCCGTGCGGTTACTCCGGGACAGGCCGCAGTGTTTTACGACGGCGAGTATGTGCTGGGCGGAGGAACAATCGAATAAGCATACAGGAAAAGAGGCCGTTTGGTACCTCTTTTCTTTTTTGTGCATAACTATAAATAAAGGTAAAAAAGGAAAGAATAAATTGGAGTCAAAATTTAATCAGTTATACGGAATGAGGCAGCGTCCTGCCTTTATGTCATTTACCGGTGTGATCACCCATATGGAAGTGGCGGGAGGAGACCGGGGCCGCTACGATGCCTGCGACCAGATGATCACAGTGGAAAATGAGGCAGGGAATACCGTGAATTTCTTTGTCAGCGCCGATACCTTTGTGGTGGACTACGCCACCATGTATGAAAGCATGCCGGTAACCGTGTTCTATAATGGAAACGCGGCAGCTCCCTTAATTTACCCGCCTCAGTATGTGGCGGCGGTGGTTGCGCCGCAGCAGGAAGGGCAGATGGTATTTGTAGGTTATTTCAACAATCTGCTCATGAGCAGCGATCAGAGCCTGAAGCTGAACCTCGCCCCTACGACCCAGGTGGTGACTACAAATAACCAGACCTTTATGGGAAATCCCGGAAACCATACTCTGGTAGTGCTTTACAGCCAGACGACCAGAAGCATACCGGCACAGACCACCCCTGAAAAAATTATCGTGCTCTGCGGACAATAAAAACATAAGAACGGGCAGCGTACAGCCATGCCGGTATCCGATAGGGAAATGGAACCGGCATGGGGTACGCTGTTTTTTTGTATGCCCTGATATCCTTCAGGGAGGAATGCAGCCGTTTGTTGCCTCAAAAGTATACAAGGAATAAAATTCCTTGCCTGTTACGCTGGGGAATAGAGTATAATAAGGGAATGAGGTGATAAAATGGAAAAAAGCAAAGCAATTCCCCCGGGATATATGACTGTCGGCCAGGTTGCCGGGAAAACCGGCGTAACCGTGCGCACCCTGCAGTATTATGATAAAATGGAACTGCTGTCCCCGTCGGCAGAAAGCGAAGGCGGACGGAGGCTTTATACGGACAAAGATGTGGTCAGGCTTCACCAGATTCTGTCCATGAAATCTCTCGGTTTCTCACTGGATGATATTAAGAACCGCCTGATACCTCTTGACACCCCTGAGGATGTGGCAGAGGCTCTTTCCGAACAGGCTGCCGCGCTGCGGGAGAAAATAGATAAGCTTACCGGTTCCCTGGAAGCCATTGAAGCGCTGAAAGAGGAAGTGCTTATGATGAATGCGGTTGACTTCGGTAAATACGCCGATATCGTGGTGAATCTGCAGATGAAGAATGAATACTACTGGCTGATAAAGAATTTTGATAACAGGACACTGGATCATTTCCGCAGCCGGTTTGATAAAGACAGCGGAAGGGCCATGCTGGAAACCTTCACCTCCCTGCAGGAGGAGGCGGTACGGCTTCAGAGGGAAGGGGTATCTCCGGAAAGCGGGAAAGGGCAGCGCCTTGCGAAGGCATATTGGGAGATGGTCACCGCGTTTACGGACGGGGATATGAGCATGCTTTCCAATCTTATGGAAGCTGAAACCTTTGAGGATCCCAAGGGAAGATGGAAAGAAAAACAGGCGGTGGTGCATTCTTTCATTGAACCGGCCCTGGAAGCCTATTTTACAAAAACGGGATATGACCCGTTCGCGGGAGGGCATACGGACGCCTGCCATACGGACTGACGGGCCGGTAAACGAAGGTAAGCTATAGCTTTATGTACGAAGGGGTCCTTTTGCTGAACACCGTGTAATAGGAAAATCCGCAGTCTTTCAGCAGTGTTTCCGCCCGGCCGAATTCCCGGCAGATATCCTCCGGACGGTGGGCATCGGATCCTACCGTTACGGTTTCTCCGCCCTTTTCCCGGTAACGTTCCAGAACCTTCCGGCAGGGATGAAGCTCCTTTAAGCCATACCGCAGCCCTCCCGTATTGATTTCCATGCCGATTCCGTTTTCCAGCAGAAGATCCAGTATCCGTTCGAACAAGTCCTGATATTTTTCATAAGTATAATTCTTATCCTTGCCCGGGCCATAGCGGACCACATAGTCCAGATGGCCGTATATGTCAAAGTCATGGAAGGCCTCCAGGTTTTCGATAATCGAAGAGAAGTATTCCCTGTAGGCTTCTTCCTCCGTCCGTCCTTCATAAAAGAGAGCATCATAAGGGTCCCTGCCCTTGCATAAGTGGGAGGACCCGATAATGAAATCAAAGTCGAAAGCGTTCGTATAAGCGCTCTGCAGCCCGGTCAGATAAGCCTGCAGCCCCAGCTCTATGCCGAAGGAAACCTGGATTTCTTTCCGGTATTCCGCCTTATATTTCAATAAGTCATACAGATAAGAATCCGTATTCACTTCAAAAAATCCTGCGGGGGTATCCGTGGAAACGGGAAAATCAAAGTCCATATGCTCCGTGAAGCACATCTGGGAAAGCCCCAGGGAAATCCCTTTACGTATCATTTCTTCCATGGGGGCTTGGGAGTCGCCGGAATAAGAAGAATGTAAATGAAAATCTGCTTTGATAGCCATGTCTGCCGCCTTTCTGCACTGTTGTTTTTTATCTGTCTGTCCGATTAAACAAAAGTATAGCGTATGAGACAGGAAAAGGCAAAGAAAAAAAAGGGCATTTACAGGCACCGGATGCCCAAACGCGAGAAAGAACCGGGGAACCGTCCGGACAGGTCGGAATGGCTGCCATTTATAAACTTTCTGTAAAATAAGGCGTTATTTCCAATATTTTTTTATTTTCGGCTTGATATTTTTATGCAAATTAGGTAAAATGAGTTTGCTGATAAAATTTTGTCAAGCTATGGGGACAAGCCCGGATAAGCTTCTGGTGTGTCCGGAGTAAGGACTTGCGTTGTGCGCGGGTCCGTTTGCTACGCTTGGCAAAATAATATATTAAATCATTTTTAGGAGGAATTAAAAATGGCAGTAAAAGTAGCAATTAATGGTTTTGGCCGTATCGGACGTCTTGCTTTCAGACAGATGTTCGGAGCAGAAGGATTTGAAATCGTAGCAATCAATGATTTAACATCTCCCGAGATGCTGGCTCACTTACTGAAATATGACTCAACTCAGGGCAGATATGAACTGGGCGACAAAGTATCTTACGGTGAAGATTCCATCACAGTTGACGGAAAAGAAATCAAAATCTATGCAAAGGCTAACGCTGCAGAGCTTCCCTGGGGAGAAATCGGTGTGGACGTAGTTCTGGAATGTACTGGATTCTATACCTCCAAAGCAAAAGCTCAGGCACATATCGATGCCGGCGCTAAGCACGTTATCATTTCCGCTCCTGCCGGAAACGATCTGCCTACCATCGTTTACAATGTAAACCATGAGACTCTGAGCAAAGATGATCACATCATCTCCGCTGCTTCCTGTACAACAAACTGCCTGGCTCCTATGGCAAAAGCTCTCAACGATGCTTTCCCTATCCAGAGCGGTATTATGTGCACGATCCATGCTTACACAGGCGATCAGATGACTCTGGATGGTCCTCAGAGAAAGGGCGACAAGAGAAGAAGCCGTGCAGCAGCAGTGAATATCGTTCCCAACAGCACAGGTGCTGCCAAGGCTATCGGCCTGGTAATCCCTGAACTGAACGGCAAGCTGATCGGTTCCGCTCAGCGTGTTCCTACCCCTACAGGATCCACAACCATCCTGACAGCTGTAGTAAAAGGACAGCCTACCAAAGAAGCTATCAATGAGGCTATGAAGGCAGCTGCTAATGAGTCCTTTGGCTACAATACAGACGAAATCGTATCCAGCGATGTTATCGGAATGAGATATGGTTCCCTGTTTGATGCTACGCAGACCATGGTTCTTCCTATTGACGAGAATACATCTGAAGTACAGGTTATTTCCTGGTACGACAATGAGAATTCCTACACAAGCCAGATGGTTCGTACAATCAAACACTTTGGCAAACTGCTGAACGCTTAATTTTCATACGCAGTCAGCTGTGTAAAGGCATAGGCTCATAAAGGGTCCGGTCTGATGAGGGCCGGGCCCTTTTTTCTCATGATAAGCGGGGGCAGGATTGTCCAAAAACCGTTCCCTGCAGATTCACCGAGTCTGGATAGTAATAAATAAGGAGGTTTTATACCATGTCATTAAATAAAAAATCCGTTGATGATATCAACGTAAAAGGCAAACGCGTCCTTTGCAGATGCGATTTCAACGTTCCGCTTAAAGAAGGCAAAATCACAGATGAAAACCGTCTGGTTGCCGCTCTGCCTACCATCAAAAAACTGATTGCGGACGGCGGAAAAGTTATCCTTTGCTCCCATCTGGGAAAGCCTAAGGGAGAGCCAAAACCGGAGCTGTCCTTAGCACCTGTTGCAGCACGCCTTTCCGAGCTGCTCGGACAGGAAGTGAAATTCGCTGCGGATCCTGAAGTGGTAGGCCCTAACGCAAAAGCTGCTGTGGAAGCCATGAAGGACGGCGATGTAATCCTTCTTGAAAATACCCGTTACAGGGCAGAAGAGACAAAGAACGGCGAAGCGTTCTCCAAAGAACTGGCTTCTCTGTGCGATGTTTTTGTAAACGATGCTTTTGGTACCGCCCACAGGGCACACTGCTCCAATGTAGGTGTGGCACAGCTGGCTGATACCGCAGTCGTTGGCTACCTGATGCAGAAGGAAATCGACTTCCTCGGGAATGCGGTAGAGGCTCCTGTAAGACCTTTCGTAGCGATTCTGGGCGGAGCCAAAGTTGCTGATAAGCTGAATGTTATCTCCAACCTGCTTGAAAAATGTGACACCCTGATTATCGGCGGCGGTATGGCGTTCACCTTCCTGAAAGCAAAAGGCTATGAAATCGGTGCATCCCTGGTGGATAACGAAAAGATTGAATACTGTAAAGAAATGATGGAAAAAGCGGAAAAGCTGGGCAAGAGCCTTCTTCTCCCCGTGGATGCTGTCGTTGCCAAATCTTTCCCCAGCCCTATCGATGCCCAAATCGATGTGGAAGTATTTGCGGCAGATTCCATTCCCTCAGATATGATGGGACTGGATATCGGACCTAAGACAGCAGACGCTTATGCAGAGGCTGTTAAAACCGCGAAGACTGTTGTCTGGAACGGACCTATGGGCGTTTTTGAGAACCCTGTGCTCGCAAAAGGGACGATTGCAGTTGCCAAAGCGCTGGCTGAAACAGATGCAACCACAATCATCGGCGGCGGTGACTCCGCAGCAGCCGTTAACCAGCTGGGCTATGGTGATAAGATGAGCCACATCTCCACCGGCGGCGGTGCTTCTCTGGAATTCCTGGAAGGCAAAGAACTTCCCGGTGTTGCAGCAGCAAATGATAAATAATAAATGTTAAGGAGACCATAATCATGGCAAGAAAGAAAATTATTGCCGGCAACTGGAAGATGAACATGACTCCCAGCCAGGCCGTTGAATTAATCAATACCTTAAAGCCCCTTGTAGCTACGGAAGATGCGGACATTGTTTTCTGTGTACCCGCTATCGACATCATTCCGGCTATCGAAGCCGCCAAGGGAAGCAACATTGAAATTGGCGCTGAAAACATGTATTACGAAGAGAAGGGTGCATATACCGGAGAAATCGCTCCTGATATGCTCACTGACGCAGGTGTAAAATATGTTATCATCGGCCATTCCGAAAGAAGAGAGTATTTTGCGGAGACCAACGAGACCGTTAACAAAAAGGTTCTCAAGGCATTTGCGCATGGTATTACCCCTATCGTATGCTGCGGTGAGTCACTTACACAGAGAGAGCAGGGAATTACCATTGACTGGATCCGTCAGCAGATTAAGATCGCTTTCCTGGGTGTAAGTGCAGAGCAGGCTAAGACTGCAGTTATCGCTTACGAACCTATCTGGGCTATCGGAACAGGCAAGACGGCGACCACAGAACAGGCACAGGAGGTTTGTGCTGCCATCCGTGTCTGCATCGGTGAGATGTATGATGAAGCAACCGCGGAAGCCATCCGTATCCAGTACGGCGGATCTGTTAATGCAGCGACTGCAGCAGAACTGTTCGCTCAGCCTGACATCGACGGAGGTCTTGTCGGCGGTGCGGCTCTGAAGCCTGACTTCGGAAAAATCGTCAATTATAAATAACAGCAGCTTTGTAAGTCAATAGCCGCTGAAAGCTTAACCCGTTTTCTTCCGTGTACCGTTAGGGAAGAAAACGGGTTTTGTTGAATAAACAGGCGGCCTGCGTTATATATTCCTGATGACAGTGTATTGATTGATATATCTTATCATCTAATGATATTGCAGCAAATGGTTTTCTGTGGTAATCTGTATCATTAAGTTAGTTAAAACTAACTATAGCCTGACATGTACTAAAAGGAGATTGTTTTCCGGCGTATGGATGGACGCCGGAAGATAATTTTCCGGATCCCGGAGGAAGGAACATATGCCTGTAGAAGAAATTACGCAGTATTTACGGACCAATGGGCAGAGCTGTCAAAAGGCGTTACATATGCAGCTGGCAATCCATTGTGCACCGTTTTTAAAAGGAATCAAGGAAAGTGCTGTCGTCAGCCTTCCAAGAGAGCAGTCCGTTGCCTTTTCCGGCCTGGCAGCCCGGGCTGGTCTGAACTGGTATTTTTTGCTCCATGAGGATGGAAAGGATATGGTATTTATTTACCGAAGAAAGGAATTGGAGAGATTTCTGCAAAAAGAGGATGTTTCAGCATTCCTGAAAAAAAGAGGATATCTGCAGAACGGTAAGACTCATCCGTTTCCTATCTGTCAGATTCTGTCCGAACTTTCCGGAAGAGTGGAGTCTTATTACAGGACAAAAGAAAACTTTCCTCATGAGATAGGTGTGCTTCCCGGATATCCGACGGAGGATGTGGAAGGCTTTATTGCTAATGAAGGCAGGAATTGTCTGCTCACAGGCTATTGGAAGGTATACAAGAATGAGCGGCGGGCAAAACAGATATTTGCCGCCTTCGACGAAGCCAGGGAAGTGACTGGCTTTTACCGCACAGGCTGCGGAAAATGTGGCGGTATAATGTCCGGCAATTTCATTGACCGGATGTCGTAACGGTTCAGACAAGTCCTGGCTGTTACAGCATAAAATAAATCAATCAAATTGATTAAAATTGCACCTTGTAGTCACTCGAAATCTATGTTACTATTTAGAAAATTGAATAAGAAAGCAAATGCAAGGAAGAGGAGTAGTAGCTGAATGCTGGAAAACAGAGAACTGCCGGGTGGTGCGAGGCAGTCTGAAGCGGATCGTGAACTGACCTTGGAGCAGCTGGCTGAAGACCGCAGGGTTGTGTAGGCGCAGACGGAACACCCGCCGTAGAAAGGGGAAAGGCATGTTAGTGCTGACGAGTGCATGGTGTTGCGCCATGAAATAGAGTGGTACCGCGCGAAGGTGAATTTGCGTCTCTATAAAAATGACCGGATTACAGAAAAGTCATTTTTATAGAGACTTTTTTTGTGCCCGGACAGAAACAGGAGGAAGCATAAGTGAAAGCAGCAGAAAAGTATGGAAGATCTTATTTTATGCCGCCGGTGGTGACATATGATTGGGTGAAAAAGGATACGATTGAAAAAGCGCCGGTTTGGTGCAGTGTGGATTTGCGGGATGGGAACCAGGCACTCATTGAACCAATGGGACTGGAAGAAAAGCTGGAGTTTTTTAAAATGCTTGTCAAAATCGGCTTTAAAGAAATCGAGGTGGGATTTCCTGCCGCATCCGACACGGAGTACGCTTTTATAAGGGCGTTAATCGAAAGGGATATGATCCCGGAGGATGTGACGATCCAGGTGCTTACCCAGGCCAGAGAACATATCATAAGAAAAACATTTGAAGCCGTAAAGGGTGCACCCCATGCGATCGTTCATCTGTACAATTCTACATCGGTGGCGCAGCGGGAGCAGGTTTTCAAAAAAAGCAGGGATGAGGTGAAGCAGCTGGCGGTGGACGGAGCGGCGCTTTTGAAAAATCTGGCGGAGGAAACGGAAGGAAATTTTACTTTTGAATACAGTCCGGAGAGTTTCCCGGGGACAGAAGTGGATTATGCTGTGGAGGTATGCAACGCGGTCCTGGATGTATGGAAGCCGGATAAAAACCATAAGGTGGTCATCAATATTCCCACTACCGTACAGGTTGCCATGCCTCATGTATTTGCCTGTCAGGTGGAATATATTCACAAAAACCTGAAGTACAGGGACGGTGTGGTTTTAAGCGTACATCCCCATAATGACAGGGGCTGCGGGATAAGCGATGCGGAATTCGGTATCCTTGCGGGAGCGGACAGAGTGGAAGGGACTCTTTTCGGAAATGGGGAAAGAACGGGTAATGTGGATCTGGTTACGTTGGCTATGAACATGATGTGCCACGGCGTGGAAGCAGGACTGGATTTCAGCCGTATTATGGAAATAAGGGAAAGTTATGAGCTTCTGACCGGTATGAAGGTATACGAGAGAACACCTTATGCCGGAGACCTGGTATTCACTGCGTTCTCCGGTTCCCATCAGGACGCGATTTCCAAAGGAATGACATGGTGGAAAGAAGGAAAGAGCGGCAGTAAATGGACGGTGCCTTATCTGCCGGTGGATCCAAAGGATGTGGGAAGGGAATATGAATCTGACGTCATCCGTATTAACAGCCAGTCAGGAAAGGGAGGAATCGCTTTTATCCTGAAGCAGAATTTTGGTTTTTCCATACCTGACGGGATGAAAGAAGAAGTAGGCTATCTGGTGAAAGGAGTATCCGATAAGAGACATCAGGAACTGACACCGGCGGATATTTATCAGATCTTTGAGGAAAATTATATCACTCCCCGCTCGATTTTTCATATCCCGGAATGTCATTTCCGCCAGGAAGACGGGATTACCGCACAGGTGACGATTGAACAGGGAAAAGAGAGAAGAGTGATAGAAGCTTCAGGAAACGGCCGTCTCGATGCGGTCAGCAATGCGGTAAAAATGTATTTCGGCATAAGCTATGAACTCACCGTTTATGAGGAACATGCGATTTCCAGCGGTTCTTCCTCCAAAGCAGCGGCCTATGTGGGAATTAGCTGTAAGGGAAAGAACTATTGGGGCGTGGGAATTGATGAGGATATTATTAAAAGCTCCGTGGCCGCTCTTGTTTCAGCGGGCAATAAACTGGCGGAGAGTGAAAATCTTCGAGAAGGCAGGGAGGAACGAATCGTGGATATTATCAAATATATTAATGGACATTATGCAGAGGTGACCCTGGAAAATCTGTCGGAAAACTTCAATCTTTCCAGGCCTTATATTTCTAAATATATCAAAGACAAGACTGGTATGAATTTTCAGGATGTGGTTAGAGAAGCCAGAATGAGAAAAGCGCGGATGCTTTTGAAGGAATCGGGGCATTCGGTGGAATCGATTGCCGAGGATGTGGGTTATGAAAGCGTGGAGCATTTTAACAGGCTGTTTAAAAAATCCTATGGTATGACCCCTGTACAGTTCCGGGTGCAGAAATAGGCAAAAACCCTGCAGCGGATTCTCTTAATAGAGAATCTTCTGCAGGGTTTTTTCGAAGAAATCACAGTTTTTATGGCCGGAATGAAGAAGGACAATAAGATGATGGAACACAAACTGAAGGAATTCTTCCTGTGTGTACTCCTCCGACCATACGGATGCAGGAATAGAGGTGTCTCTCTGCAGAGCCTTGCGAAGAAGCTCCAGGAGAACCTGGAAACATTCGTTTTCCAGTTCCCTTCCTCTTTTTTTATCTTCCGGGGGCATGGTTTCCAGCTGAGTCAGCCAGTCCCGTTCAAATTCGGAAAGCTGCTCGTTGATAACTGCGTAAAACTGGGATACGAATTTGGTGAAACAGACAGTCCGGGGGTTGATGCCGGACAGACTATGGATAACATCTGCCCAGAAGGAATCCACCACAGCAAAAATAAGCTCTGTCTTATTGGGAAAGTAATTATAGAGAACACCCACAGAAATAGAGCATTTCCGGGCTATGTTGCGGATATTGACCTTATGTATTCCCTCGGTCCGGGCGATTTCCATAGCAGCGTCAATAAGCTCCTGACGGGATGTAACATTTTTGTTCATCATTTATCCTCCTGTTGAACCATGCTCATTATATAAAGCTTATATTTTAATGTCAAGTATTCTTCGATGAAAAGTATTCTGTGAGGTAGAGGAACCTTTGGGAACAATGGGAATACCGTAATAGTAGAATACCTTACAGGAGAGAATGGAGAATGATGCAAAAGAATAATTTAGAAGCCGTTGTTCCGGTGTCCCGTCCCTTTGTTATTTATTCCGGTACGGATCTGACCGGTACGGCTACCGGGGATGCGCAGGTCCGCAATTATTGTGCCCTGCCTTATACTTCGGAATCAAGATACCGGCTGGACAGAGCGGATCATAATAATATATTTCAATTCCGCCTGACACAAAACGGAGTAACGAGAATGGCCTATTGTCTTGATAAGTTTGCGGACGGCCCTTATAATGATGTTCCCTATGAGAGCGCGCCCTTTGAAACAATATTCCCGGCGGATACGGAAAGGCAGAAACAGATGCTTGCCTGGATACTTGCCAACGGGTATCCTGCGGTGAGTGCCGGAGAAACCTTTCAGCTAACCGGAACGGACTATACATCCAGCCCGGTGCTGGATGACAACGATGCCTATGCGGCGGTGCAGGTTGCCCTGTGGGTCCTTTTGGGACAGATTGCCGAGGACGAAGTCTTTTTTCTGGACTGCGGATCAGGAGAAACGCATCCGAAGTCGGAAAGGCTTCGGGCAACCGTGCTGAAGCTTCTGCAGATGGCAGGGGACTTCGCAGATTCTGTTGCCGATCCTTTGCCGCCGACAGCGGCAAACACTATGTGCTGCTGCAAGGATTCCCCTGTGGAGTGTTGTAATGCCGGTACCATTCCGGGTGCTGTCAATGAGTCCTATCTTGTATTCAGCGGCTGCCCGGATGAAGTGCGTTCCCTGTGCGGAAGGCTCCTGATAGGGCCGTTCCGGCTTCAGTCCAATTTAACGGGCCAGCCGGTCATTACAGTCCGTCCTCTGTGCGTATGTCAGGATGGTTTTGCCGCTTCCTTTATGGATTTTTGCGGAAATGTAATAACATCGCCTGTTATCGGACAGGAATTTTATATAGCGGTGCGGGCGACCCGTACTTGTATATGCTTTACCGTAGAGGCCGCATTTACAGCAACAATAACCCGGGTAATCACGATGAGGCCTGTCAGTTCACCCAACTATCAGCCAATCGGTTCATCTCTTCAGGATGAAATGATAGAGGTTAACGCTTCTATGTGTGTGTGCCTGTCTGCGGGTATTAAGGAAAAGGACGGCGGATGTACGGTACAGTCCGGTATACAGATAAATAACAATAATAATAACAACAATAATAATAATAATAACTTGGGTATGCAGGGGTTTATTAACTGTGGCTGGCAGATGCCCCCATGCTGTGTTTATCCGCCAGTGTGGCCATATCCGCCATATCCGCCATACCCGCCGGAATCGCCATACCCGCCATATCCGCCCAGGCCGCCGTATCCGCCGG
>NZ_QUES01000021.1:40309-103502 GCF_003478085.1 Eisenbergiella sp. OF01-20
CCGCCGGAACCGCCATACCCGCCATACCCGCCCAGGCCGCCGTATCCGCCGGAACCGCCATATCCGCCATATCCGCCCAGGCCGCCGTATCCGCCGGAACCGCCATACCCACCATATCCGCCGGAACCGCCATGTCCGCCGAAGCCGCCGTGTCCGCCGAAGCCGCCGTGCCCGCCGGAACCGCCATGTTCGCCGAAACGTACCCGCAAACCAAGGCCCATATGTACAACTAAGCCGTGTCCGCCGGAACCATGCTGCCCCAAACCGTCCTGCTGCAGGAATAGTTCATGCGGTGGTCCGCTAAAACCGCTATGTCCGGAAAAACCCTCCTGTGCAGATAACTAAGAGCTGATTGGCAGGTAAGCCAGATCTGGTTAACGAATCCCCGTCGCCGTCTGTATATCCGTGTCGGCCAAAGCACCACTCTCTGTATATCCGGGCTGAATCTGCTAAACGTAGTTTCCTGCGCGGCGTTCATTTGGCCTGGATTTACACAACCTTTGACATACCTTTACCTGCTTCCAAAGGTTTGTGAAATATGTGCAGTCCGTAAAAGTCCAAAAAAACCTGTTGACTTGGAGTTAGGTCACAATGGTATGATAAAAGAAAAGGTGAAAAATACGTTCTCTGAGAGAAAGGCAGGCGGCAAGCCATGACAATTGCAGAAGTGAGCAGAAAATATGAGATGACGGCGGATACATTGCGGTATTATGAACGCATCGGCCTGATTCCGCAGGTGCCCAGGAATAAAAGCGGGATCAGGGATTATGATGACAATTCCTGCCGTTGGATCGAATTAATGAAGTGTATGCGCGGGGCGGGCGTGCAGATTGAGGCGCTGATAGAATATGTTTCCCTGTTCCAGCAGGGAGATTCCACCATTAATGCCAGGAAAACGCTGCTCATCGAGCAACGGGATCAATTACTGGCAAGAATGGAGGAAATGCAGAAATCCCTGGATAGGCTGAATCAGAAAATAGATCATTATGAGCAGGGACTCATGCAGACGGAGAAAAAACTGCGTCAGTAGGCTGGTGTACCGTTTGGCGCGCATCGGATAGAAAGCAGGCCACAAACACGCTTAATAACAGGAAGAGACGGTTATATGACGGCTCTTCCTGTTTTTTATCAGGGATTTTCCTTTCGAAAGATCGTGATCATGCAAAGAAAAACATAAAAGCCCGCAATATAATATTTTCCGGGAGGATATAACCATTCAGAGAGAAAACGCATCCGGCCAGTTCTTTTCTTTTTGTTGCTGGTCTGTGGCAGCCCGTTGTATAATAGAGAAAACAGGCAGCAGGGAGAGCACAAACCCGGTGCCGGAGCAGGTGGGCAGGATATGAAGGTAAGAATCCAAGTGAAAAAAATAGGGAAAAACCGCGGTAGCATCGTACCGGTTATTTATGAATATCCGGAAACAGCAGACACCGTCCGAAAGCTTCTGGAAGAAACGGTGCGCATAAATCGGAAAGCATACGGAGAACGGCGGAAGCATACGGAGGTGGAAGCCGTCCTTTCCGGGGAAAATATCGAAGAACAGGCACGCGGCGGTAAGGTAACCTTCGGCCTTTCCCGCAAGGACAAGGTGCCGGAATTCAGGGAGGCCGTGGAAAATGCCTGGCAATGCTTTGAAGACGGGATAGTGGTGGTATTCCTGGACGGGAAAAAGCTGGAGCGGCTGGAGGAAAAAATGGAACTCCGGGAGAACAGTGAGCTTGTTTTTGTGAGAATGACAATGCTTGCCGGAAGAATGTGGTAAGCGCGTAATATCAGTTGGGACGGGTCCGGACAGTTACAGCGCATAAGGAGAGAAAAAGGGATGGAATACAGTTATCAAAGCAGGCAGAAGCTGTCGGAAGCCTACAGGGAAAAATGGAAAAAAAAGTTGTTTCTTGCTTCCGGCGAAACGAAAGAAGCGGTGGAGGAAATAGAAAAATTCGGGCAGTACAGACAGGAATTCGGCCCGTTTCTGGAGAAAGCGGAAGAAAAACTGCGTGAGGGGACATATCTGACGCTTTCTTCTTTCATGCGGAAAAATTATAAAAAACTGACGGAGCTTTATGCAGGAAAGGAGTTTGCCGGGGATTTTTATTATATTATCGATAAGCTGAACCAGTTTCCCTATTCCCACAGCATTTACCGCAGAACCGTTCGTACCAAAGCTTATTTTCCAAGCCTTAAGCATGTATTCCGTCTGCTGTATGCCTACAAGGTGCTGCAGTTTTATGAATGCAGCCTGGAGGATTATCTCCTGGACCGGCTGCCGGAAGAAAAGCTGGACTTCAAAAGGAATCCGGCTTACGGCTTTACCCTGCAGTGTCTGGATGATATGATCGCGGCCAGGATAGACAGAGGAGATGAGGCGGTAAAAGCGGCGGCTGAAAATGTGCTGCTAAGCGATAACAATACCGCCGTAATCACGGTGGACTGGATAAGGGGGATCGTAAAAAGCTCTTGTGCGCCCCTTCACCGTCTCCTTTCGGATTTCCTGCTTGCCGCCAGGCTTCAGGAAGGGGTCAGACAGGCGGTCTGTGAAAATGCGGACTGCGGGACAGTGGAGGCTTTCCGGACAATTTTTGCCGCGGTATGTGATAATAATCTGATCCGTTTTGCCTCCGTTAAAAGGGCAGTGGCAACCTGGACCGGTATCTGCGATGTGGAAAATGCGGATCGGATATCGGAAAAGATGATAACCCTCATGGAGGCTTCTCTTAGCGATCCGGAGGCAGTGCAGGCATATATCGCTTCCAATGACAGCATCCGGATTGCCGTGGGCCTGTGGACACTGGCTTTTTATGAACTGCAGGATGCCATCGGAGTGATGGGAGAATTCCTGGAGCACGGAACCAGGAACCAGATCCTTACCATGTCCTATTTTAACCGCACACTGGAATGGGATGCGTTTACCGGAGTCACGGCCAAAAAGGCAGTCATGCAGTTCTCATCGGATCCGGAAATGATCGCGGCTTTTATGCCCACCTATCTGAGCAGCGCGGAACGGTATGTCAGTTATGCGCTGGGCGGCAGTCAGTCCGGTAACGGAGAGGAAAGGCAGTATCGTCCTATTCCCATCGGCTGGCTGTTTGACAGCCGCGGGGAAGCCATTGCCCACTATGGGGTGCTGAAAGATATCTTGGAGAGCATGAAGAAAAAAGTGCTGGAATTTGCACCCTGTGTGTTTCCCTGGTACCGGGTGGAACTCACCAGGGGACAGCTTATTAAGCGAATGTGTGTAATTGCTTATTCCCTTGGGGATTCCGGCCTCATAGAAGAGGCGGCCGGAAACGTGATGGAGATCGATATCAGCGGTTCTTATGAAAGCAGGGCGAAATGGGTGGAACTGCTGCTTCACAGCCCGGAAAATGAACACCAGAAGGAACTTCTGCTTTCTTTTCTGGCAGATAAGGAAACGATGACCAGAAAGACGGCATTCCGGCTGGCGGAGGGACTGGAGCTGTCCGACGGGGATTACCGGCAGATAGAAGCGTTCTTGAAATATAAGAAAGGGGATATCAGACAAAATGTCCTGAAGCTTCTGGAAAAACAGAGCGATAAGGGGCTGGAGGAATCGGTGAGGCGCCTGCTTTCTTCTTCCTCGGAGGAGATGCGCGAGGGCGGCCTGACTTTGGTGAGAGAGGCCCGGATCAGCGGAAGGCCGGAAGCTGTGCAGAAAAGCCTGGCGGAGGAAGCCGGAAAGCTGGAGGGAAAATCGGATAAGGAACAGATCCTTTTAGAGGAAATCACAGGAGAATCCGCCTCAAGCCGGATATTGGAAACAGAAGGGTATGGCCTGTACCGTAAAGATGCGGTTCCTGCATTGTTGGATCCGGCGGCAGGCCGTGAGAACCTGCGGGCCTTTTTCCGGACGGATATCCGAAAGCTGGAAGAGATCGTACGCAGCCTGTATGCGTTTCTGGATGAAAATGCAGGACTGGAGTATAAAGCCGCCAACGGTTATGAGATGCTTTTGGGGAATCATCTGGTCGTGAGCAGCAGCGATACCTCCCTGCCTTTTGCGGATCGTTATCCGTTTAAAGAACTGTGGATCCGTTTTTATGAGGAACATATCGGGGATCCCCATCTGGTAAAGCTTCTGCTGCTGGCATGGAACAACGGGACGGGAAGCGGCGTAAATGTGAAAAATCAGGAAATCCTGCTGGGCTATCAGAAAAAGCTTTTGGGAAATATCGGGGAATTCCGGATCCCCCAGAAGCAGGGGGTACGGCCGGGATATGGAAGCAGTGCCTATACGGTTCTTACCATTCTGAACAGCATATATGAGGATACACAGTGGAGACCGGCCGCCCTGGAACTGGCCGCCCTGCTTGCGGAAGAGATCCCTGCCAGGGATTTGTGGTATGAAAAAGGGAAAGATACCCGCTATTATTATGTTTCGGATCCCGGGGAATTTGCCCTGACGGATATTCCTGCCGTGAACGGCCTGATCCGTCCTCTGTCGGGATGGAGGACAGAGCAGGAATTTAAAGAAGGATTCTCTGCCCTTTACCGTCTGGATCAGCTTTTTGACTACAATGCCCACAATGGCAGCGGAAGTGCCTATTCGTATAACCGGAATTCCCGTACGCTGCTGACCATTTATGAGTATGTGTTGGCGTTCCGGCTGGGCCTTATCCCTGCGGATACGGTTTACGAGGCCGCATTTGAAACGATTGGCCTGCGTGCCAGCCTGGAAGATCTGTCCCGTCTGGTTTCCGATCATTTACAGCCTTACGATAGAAACAGACTTTCCGCTTACCTGTCAAAGGAGGAACTGGCGGAAGAAAAAGGGAATCCGGAGAATCCTTTTATAAAACAGGGAAGGGCGTTTTTCTTCCGTATTACCGATACGATTCTGGATGTGGAAGTAAAGCGCGGGGATCTTCCCACGGTGTTTTCCTCCAGCATATCTTCTATCAAGCGGATTTACGGTATGGATCGCATGATAGAGATCCTGAAAGCCCTGGGAAATGACAAGCTGGATCGGACTGCCTACTATTACTGGTCGGGAAGCAGGACGGGGAAAAAGGAATGCTTGAGCTATCTGCTTCAGATATGCTATCCTCTGGAGGGAGAGGATGCCGGAAAGCTGAAGGAACTGCTGAAGGGGACGAAAATAAAAGAACAGAAAATGATCGAAACAGCCATGTATGCGCCGCAGTGGCTGGATATCATAGAGGAATATCTGGGCTGGCCCGGGCTGAAAAGCGGATGCTATTATTTCATGGCCCATATGAACGAGCGATTCGACGATAAAAAGAAAGCAATGATAGCCCGGTATACCCCGCTTACGCCGGAAGAACTCAATAACGGCGCTTTTGATGTGAACTGGTTTGAGGAAGCCTATTCCCTGCTGGGGGAAGAGCGGTTCGGCAGACTGTATGATGCCGCCAAATATATCTCCGACGGAAGCAAGCATGCCCGGGCGAGGAAATACGCAGACGCGGCTCTGGGACGGGTAACTGCGCAGGCGCTGGAACAGGCAATCCGGGAAAAAAGGAATAAGGATCTGCTGATGAGCTATGGCCTGGTGCCTGTGCAGGGGAAACGCGAGCTGCCCCGCCGGTATGAATTTCTGCAGCGGTTCCTGAAGGAAAGCAGGCAGTTCGGAGCGCAGCGCCGGGCCAGCGAGTCCCTCGCCGTGTCGGTGGCTATGAAAAATATGGCTACCAAGGCGGGCTATGCGGATGTGACCCGTTTGACCCTTGCCATGGAAACGGAACTGGTAAAGGAGTATCGTGTTTTCTTTGAGAAAAAAGAAGAGGACGGTGTTTTCCTGTGTCTTTATGTGGATGAAAACGGTAGACCGTCCATTATGGCTGAAAAAGATGGCAAGCCCCTGAAAACCGTACCGGCCAGGCTGAAAAAGAATGCGTACTATCTGCAGTTGAAGGAAATCCACATGAAACTGAAAGAACAGTATGCCAGATGCGTCAAAATGTTTGAACAGGCTATGGAAGAGCGGGAGGCTTACCGATATGAGGAACTGCAGGCGCTTCTGTGTAATCCGGTAATAGCGCCGGTGGTGCGGAGTCTCGTATTTATCGGCGATAGCCCGGCAGGCCCCGCCGATTGTCCGGTATCCGGTTTTATAAGAGAGGATGGCATGACCGGCTGGGAAAAGGAACGTGTGCTCCTCCGGGGAGAAGATATGCTGCGTGTGGCCCACCCGTTTGACCTCTATGAGCTGGGCTGCTGGGAAGAATACCAGAAGCTTTTGTTTGCGGAAGGGCTCAGGCAGCCCTTTAAGCAGGTATTCCGCGAGCTGTACGTAAAACTTCCGGAGGAACTGGACAGAACCCATTCCCTTATGTTTGCCGGGAATCAGATCCAACCTGCCAAAACGGCTGCCTGCCTGAAATCCAGGCGCTGGGTGGCGGATTATGAGGAAGGGCTTCAGAAAATCTATTATAAAGAGAATATTATCGCCCATATTTATGCCCAGGCAGACTGGTTTTCGCCCAGTGAAGTGGAAGCGCCCGCATTGGAATGGGTGGAGTTTACCCAAAGGAAAACCTTTGAGGGCATTCCAATCAGGGATATTCCTGCCATTGTCTATTCCGAGGTTATGCGGGATGTGGATTTGGCGGTAAGTGTGGCCCATGCGGGCGGTGTGGATCCGGAGACCAGCCATTCCACCGTGGAAATGAGGAAAGCGATTGTGGAATATAATCTGCCTCTTTTCGGTATATCCAATGTTACCCTGGAGGGAAGCCATGCCCTTATAAAGGGCAGCAGGGCTGCCTACAGCATTCATTTGGGAAGCGGTGTGATCCACCGTAAGGGAGGGCATCAGATTCAGGTACTGCCCGTCCATTCCCAGAGCAGGGGAAGGCTGTTCCTTCCCTTTCTGGACGAGGACCCCAAGACAGCGGAAATTATGTCCAAAATTATATTGTTTGCACAGGATGCCAGGATAAAGGATCCTTATATACTGGATCAGATACAGGCATAACAGGAGTTATTCATGGAAACTAAGGATCTGATAATATATACCAAAGAATATCCGGCAAGAGAGGCTGTCTATTCGGACTTCCCGGAGAATATGCTCCCGGAGCTTGCCGCATATCTGGAGAGCCGGGGGATCCGCAGGCTGTACTGCCATCAGGCGGAAATGTTTGAAAAAGCGCAGGAGGGGAAAAACCTTGTGATCACCACCTCCACAGCCAGCGGAAAGACACTGAGCTTCCTGCTGCCGGTGATTCAGGAAATCCTGAAAAATCCCCAGGCCAGAGCCATTTTCATTTATCCTACAAAAGCGCTGGCAGCGGATCAGTACCGGGCGGTTCTGCCGGTGGTGGAATATTTTGGGGAAAACCGGATAGCCGCCGGAGTGTATGACGGGGATACGACGGCGGGCGAAAGGAGCAGAATCCGCAAGCACGCGAATTTGATTCTGACAAACCCGGAAATGCTCAACAGCGCGTTTCTTCCCAACCACAGCAGATACGGATTTGATTTCATTTTCAGCAATCTGAAATTTGTGGTGATAGATGAGCTGCATACCTACCGGGGGGCTTTCGGCTCCCACCTTGCCAATGTGTTCCGGCGCCTGGAACGGGTGTGCAGATATTACCGATCCTCACCCAGGTTCCTGTGCAGTTCTGCCACCATAGCCAACCCTGCGGAGCTTGCGGGGGAGATATGCGGACAGGATTTTACCCGGATATCCAGGGACGGTTCGCCTGCGGGGCCGCGGACATATGTGTTTCTGCAGCCGCCCGTAATCAAAGGGAAGGATGGGAAAAATTACGGACAGGTTTCTTCCACGGAGGTAGCCTCCCATTTGCTTGTGCAGCTGGCGGAAGCGGAAAGAAGCTTTATTGCTTTTACCAAATCCAGAAGAAATGTGGAGGTGGTTTTGAAGGAGGCTTCCGATATCCTGGAATCGGAAGGAGGATCGGGCAGGGCAGATAAAATATCCGGTTACCGGGGAGGCTATACGTCTGCGGAGCGTAAGGAAATTGAAAATAAGATGGTGTCGGGAGCACTGACGGGCCTGATTTCCACCAATGCACTGGAGCTGGGGATCGATATCGGCAAGATAGAGTCCGCGGTGCTGGTGGGATATCCCGGCACCAGAGCCTCCTTCTGGCAGCAGACAGGGCGGGCCGGAAGAAGCGGGAAAGGCTGTCTGAACTATCTGATCCTGGAAAATCTTCCTTTTGACCAGTATATTGCTGTGAATCCCGACTGGCTGTTCGGCGGCGGAAGTGAAACCGCCATCGTGGATAAGAACAATCTTCTCATTGAGCTGGCCCATATCCGGGCGGCAGCTGCGGAAATACCGCTGACACTGGATGATATCGCCCTGTTCCCGGATTTGGGGGAGGCCATACCGGTACTGCTGAAGGTGAAGGAGGTGGACGGCCGGGACGGAAGGTTTGCCTGGTCGGGGGGAGCGTTTCCGGCAGGGGATTTCAGCCTGCGTAATATTGATAAGGCCAGATACAAGCTGATCAACCGGGAAAACGGCAGAGTCATTACCGAAATGGACGAGATGCAGGCCTTCCGGGAAATCCATGAAGGCGCGGTATATATGCACGACGGTGTGCAGTACCAGGTGAGCGGATTGAACCTGGAAACCAGAACCGCGTCGGCAGAACCTTTCTTTGGGAATTACTATACCGTCCCGGGCGGAGGGACGGAAATTTCCGTCATACGCAGCAGCCGGGAAAAGGAATACCGGCGGACACGTATATCCTTCGGGGATGTCAATGTGCATACCATGGTTTCCATGTACCGGAAGCTGCAGTTCCATAACCATCAGAATCTGGGATTTGAACAGCTGCCGGCACCTCTTTCCAAAGATTTTGATACGGAAGGCGCCTGGATTGCCATTCCCGACAATGTGGCGGCAGTCTACCGGAGGCTGATGCAGGTGAAGGAGGATGGCAAAATTGTCAGGAACAATCATTTTGAAGGTCTTGCCTATGCTCTTAAAAACGCAGCCATGATGGTAACCATGACGGAAAGGGAGGATATAGGGACGGCTATGTCCGGCCATTTGGGCGGCGGGGAGTGGGATCCTGCCCTCTGGCAGGACGGGGATCTGCCGCCTGGAGAGGAAACGGCCCTTTTTTTCTATGACCAGTATGCAGGAGGGCTTGGCTATGCGGATAAAATTGCGGATTTTATTACGCAAATTGTGGAAAATGCGGCCGCCCTGGTATCCGGCTGTCCCTGTGAGGACGGCTGTGCCGCCTGTATCGGCGACCATTGGCTGGATAAAAAGCTGGTCCTGTGGGGACTTAAAAACCTTCTGGAGGAGTCGGATCCGCCTGCGGGCATTCTTTGGAACCGGCCACGGGAAATGCCCGCTTTCCAAAAGCCTTTTGTGCTGAAGGAATTGGAAAAGCCTGAAAAATGGAAGGAATTCTGTCTTTATCTGAAGGATAAAGGAGATCCCTTTTCCGCCTTTCTGTATACGGTGCCCGGAGTTGTTCTGGAAGGAAATACCCTGTGCCTTGGCACCGTCCTTCCCTTTTACCGGGAGTGGATTATGGAAGAAAATAATTACCGCAGCCTTTTGAATATTTTCCGTTATTATACCCAGGCTCCCGGAAACCTGAAGCTGGAGATACGTCTGGAAGAAAGAGAAGACGGGGAAAAACGCAGAACCATTCAGAAAAAGCTGGAAAAAGGAGTGCTCCATGGGTGAATTTGTAATGCCGGCGTTTCTCAACGAATATCAGAAAAAGGCGGTGCTGGATGACAGCAGCGCCTGCCTTGTCAATGCCAATGTGGGAAGCGGGAAAACCACGGTGCTGACAGTGAAAATAAGATATCTTCATGAAACTGCGCATATAAGCTACCGGGATATGGTGGTTCTTACCTTCACGAACAAAGCGGCAAAGGAGATCCGGGATAGGCTGGCGGCCTCCGAAGAAGCTTCTCTTCTGCCGGATATGCGGTATTTCGGCACCTTTCACAGTGTGGCGCTGCAGCTTCTGCGGGAAGTCCTGCCGGTAGGAGCGCTGGGTTATACCCCTGATTTTCAGGTCATGGATCCGGAAGAGGAAATGGATCTGGCCCTGGAGTTGATCCGGGAGAAAAAACTGCAGATTAAATATAAAAACCGGCTGAAAAAAAGGCTGGAACAAAACAGTACAGGTCCTGCGGGTACAAATACTTCCCGCATACAGGACGATATGCCTCTCCTTCTGGAAGCGCTTGAGGAAGAAAAAAAACGACGGGACAAGATGACGTTTTCCGATTTAATCCTCCATACGGATCAGCTGCTGGAGGCTGCGGATTGGAAGCCGGCCTGGGTCATAGTTGATGAAGTGCAGGATTGTGACGAACTGCAGCTGCGCATGATCCGGAAGCTTGTTGACAAAGGATGCGCCCTGTTTGCGGTAGGGGATCCCAATCAGGTGATTTATTCCTGGCGGGGCAGTGCCTGTAATGTATTCTATACCCTGCGGGCCGCCTGCCATGCCACAGAGCTGTCCCTTCCCGTCAATTACCGTTCCAGCGCCCCCATCCTTGAGGCGGCAGGGGCCTTTGCACAAAACGGCGGCGGTTTTACCGGCAGCAGGAAGGGCGGAAGCAAGATAGTGGTAAAAAACCATTATGATCCGTTCCAGGAGGCCTGTTATCTGGCGGAACGGATTCAAAAGCTTTTACAGGAGGGGATCCCCTGCGGGCAAATCGCCATTTTTTACAGGCTGCAGAGCCAGTCGCAGGTACTGGAGGAGGTATTTGCCAGAAACGGGATCCCCTGCCTGGTATCGGTAAAAAAAACGCTGCGGGAGGTTCCCGTCCTGTATTGGATGCTGCAGGTGCTGCGCTTTTCTTTGAATCCGCTGGACAGGGGAGCCGGTATTTATGCCCTGAGCCACGGAGAATACGGGGAACGTAAGGCAGGTAAGGCACTTTCCGAAAAAGCGGCCTCTGGTATCCTCCGGGAAGAAAAGACGGAGGAGTACCCCCTGTATAGACGGATGCGGGGCTTTTTAGAGGCCTGTCCGGGAATAGACAGCCCCGGGGCCCTGTATTCCTATTTTGATTTGGACCGCCATATCCATCCCTCCTCCCGGACCTGGCAGGAGGACAGGACGGCGCTGTTTCAATTGTTTGACGCTGTTTTTTCCGTGCTTCCTTATCCGGCGGAGGAAGGGGAACACGAAAGGCGGACAGCTTTGGAGGCCGCATGGAAAGGGTTTTTGAATACCTCCGTATTATACGGCCTTCCTGACAGGAAAGAAAAAGAGGGCGGGGACTGCGTGAAGCTGATGACGCTGCATGCATCCAAGGGCCTGGAATTTTCCCATGTGTTTATTATCGGGGCTAATTATGGCCTGATCCCTTTGCGGACCAGGGATTTCGAAGAAGAGGACGAAGAGCGGCGGCTGTTTTTTGTGGGAATGACACGGGCCAGGGATTATCTGGAGCTTTCTTTTTATACCAACCCGGACAGCAGAGTTAGACCTGGGGAAAGCAGGTTCCTTAAAATGCTGCCTCCTGATTTGGTGGAGAAGGGGACGCCCGCCGGGACGGAAAATGATCTGCAGACGCTGAAAAAGATGATACTTGAGGAACGGGCGGCCGGGAAGCCGCAGGAAGAACCGGAGCCGGCGGAACAGAAAGAGGAAGCGGTACCGGAGAGATATATTACCCACCGGAAATATGGCAGAGGCAGGGTGATCTTAGAGGATGAAACCGTATTGACCGCAGAGTTTCCGGGATATGGGGTCAGGGAATTCCTGAAGGCCTTCGGCGGTATGGAATATGACAATTGACTCTTTGACGCTAATGCTATTATAATAATAGCATTACGGTGAATTGACAGTGTTGGAAGAAACAGGTAAAGGAAGAAACGTTTGCCTGTCCTTTCTTTAGTCGCGCGGTACGGCGCACAGAGGGGAGCGGACCAGGGATGAGACCAGGAGCGGAGTGCGGGGACAATGGCCTTTATATAATT
Source organism: Eisenbergiella sp. OF01-20 (assembly GCF_003478085.1). Lineage (NCBI taxonomy): Bacteria > Bacillati > Bacillota > Clostridia > Lachnospirales > Lachnospiraceae > Eisenbergiella > Eisenbergiella sp. OF01-20. The sequence continues at coordinate 52,236 of NZ_QUES01000021.1, forward strand.
GATAAGGAATACCGGATTGTCCATTTTAATCAGTTGGTTAAGAGCAGCTTCCCGGAGATTGTATGCGGAGATCTGTGTTATCGTGTATTCTGCGGGGAATATGCCCCTTGCCGGGAGTGTCCCTTATCCAAGGAGGGGAACCGCAGCACGATCATATATAATAAGCTGCTGCAAAGGTGGCTGGAATGCAGTACTGCTGTTGGGGAGTGGCCCGGAAAAGGGGACTGCAACTTTGTTTTCACCAGGCGTATTGATGAAGGGAATAAGAACCTGTTCTATAATCTGACCAGCCTGTCGGTCTATGATGAACTGTTTGAACTGAATATAACCCGTAACACCTATAAAATCCTGTACCATCTGAAGGGGAAATATGTGATACCCGACGAAGAGGGAGAGCTGTCCTTTATGCTCAGACAGGTGACGGACAGGGAGATGATCCATCCCGGTGACAGGGAAGCATTCCTGGAATTCTGGAACCTGGATAACCTGCTTCCCCGTCTGGGGGAGAATGAAGGGAACAATGTCCTAAGAGGAGAGTTCCGCAAAAGAAAGACGGACGGGGAATACTGCTGGGTGGCGCAGATTGTTGTGCCCCTGCTTCAGGGGGACAGCGGCGATAAGATCGTTATGTGTTTTATCCAGGATATTGACGCCCAGATCACGAAGGATCAATGGGGGCGGAGAAAGGACGGCAGGCAGGAGGATACTCTGGACACACTTACCGGCCTGTATAAAAGAAATGTTTTTTTCCGGGAAGCACAGCAGTTTCTTGCGGGCGTGAGGAGAAGCGGCTATTGCCTGATGACCATTGACATCGAACACTTTAAACTGTTTAACTCCTGGTACGGGGAAGCGGAGGGGGATAGGCTGCTTGCGGATATCGGCCGCCATCTGCAGAAGGTGCAGGAGAGCGGACTGGGAATCGCCGGCTACATCGGTGAGGATGATTTTTGCGTAATCCTTCCCGGAGATGAGGCCATTCTGAAGGAGCTTCAGGAGGGAATTCTGGAATATGTGAAGCAGTATGGGAACAATGCCGGCTTTTTTCCGGCTTTCGGCCTGTACGCTATAGATGATAAGGAGGATTCCGTAAGCCGTATGTATGACAGGGCATCCATTGCGCTGGCGACGGTGAAGGGAAATTATGGACAGAGGGCACGCTGGTACGATGTGCGGATGAAACAGGAGATGGAGGAAAACCTGGTGATGCTCTCCGAGGTGCAGAAGGGGTTGGACAACGGGGAATTCACCTTTTATACCCAGCCGAAATGCAATATGGCCACAGGAAGAATTGTGGGCATGGAATCCCTGGTGCGGTGGGTCCACCCGGAAAAAGGAATCATCCCTCCCAAAGATTTTATCCCCCTGCTTGAAAATAACGGATTTATTACCAATCTGGATCTGTACATCTGGGAAGCGGTCTGCCGCAAGGTGCAGGAGTGGATACGGCAGGGGAAAAATGCGGTCCCCGTGTCCGTAAATGTGTCCCGTGTGGACATTTATACGCTGGATGTGGTGCAGACCTTCCGGGATTTGATCCGTAAATACGGACTGGAGCCAAGGTTTCTGGAAATTGAAATTACGGAAAGTGCTTATGCCGAGGACTCGCAGATAATCACGGGCGTGGTGGAGGAGTTGAGAAAGGCCGGTTTTACCGTATTGATGGATGATTTCGGAAGCGGCTATTCTTCTCTGAACATGCTCAAGGATGTCAATGTGGATGTCCTGAAGATCGATATGAAATTCCTGGAAATGAAGGTGGAGAGCGCAGGAAAAGGTTTGGGGATTCTGGAAGCCATTATCAGTATGGCTCGCCTTATGGGCCTGCGGCTCATTGCGGAAGGGGTGGAAACCAGGGAACAGATGGATTTTCTTCTGGATGCAGGCTGTCTGTATGGACAGGGGTATTATTTTTACCGCCCTATGCCGGTGGAAACGCTGGAATCCCTGCTGGAAAGAGAAGAGAATATTGACTTCCGGGGAATTAAGGCAAGACAGATGGAAAGCCTGAACGTGAGGGAGCTTCTGGGCGGGGATATGTTCAGTGAAGCGGTGGTGAATAACATTCTGGGCGGCATTGCTTTTTATGATGTCTATGAGGGACAGGTGGAAATCCTCTGTGTCAATGAGCAGTACTACCGGGTAACCGGTTCCAATTCCGTGGATTTGGAGGAGCATCGGAAGGAAGGCATGCGGTATGTCTATGCGGATGACAGGCAGAAGCTTCTTGATATTTTTGAGGAAGCCTTCCGCAGCCGCGTGAACGGAGGAAAAGGGGCGGTACGCCGGCTTTCCGGCAAGGGCCGTACCCTGTGGGTGCAGCTGCATGTGTTTTTCATAAAGGAACAGGACGGGCATCGGATGTATTATGCCTCTCTCAGCGATGTGACGAAGGAAGTGGCGCTCCGTAATAACATGCGCCTGCTTATCGATCATATATCGGAGAATATCGTCCTTGCCAGATATAAAGATGACACAATAAGCTATGAAATCATCGCCAACGGCATGTACCGTGATCTGGGTTACACCTGGCAGGAATATGAAAAACACCTTAAGGAGAAACGGTATGAGCAAATGCTTACGGACAGGGATAAGGAACGTATCCGCGGCAAGCTGATGGATGCCATCCGGAATAAAGGGGATTTCAGCCATATTTTCCCTATTTTCCTTCCGGAAAAAGGGGAGCAGTGGATCAGCCTGAATGCCGCATATATCGGGGAAGAGGATGGAAGTTTTGTCTTTTTATTTACCTACGGAGATGTTTCGGATCTGAAACAGCAGGGATTGAATGAAGCCCTCGCCGGCGTGGTGAGCACCGATTCCCTGACAGGACTCTTTAACCGGCAGACAGCGGTTCCCCGGATCAACTCATACCTGGGCGGCATGAAGGGAGAGACGGCGGCGCTGATCATGTTTGATCTGGATAATTTCAAACTGGCTAATGATGTATTCGGACATGCCTACGGAGATACCATGATATCGGATAATGCCCGGAAATTAAAACAGTTTTTCCGGCGGGAGGATATTATTTGCAGAATCGGAGGGGATGAATTCCTGATTTTGTGCAAGAATATAAAGGAAGAGGATTTAATAAACAAACTGTCCCGCGTGGTGGAAACCATGGTGGTCTGCTGCAAAAACGGGAACCGGGATATCCAGTTTTCCATTTCAGCGGGTTATGCCATGATCCCGGATCAGGGTACCGGATTTGATGAGCTTTACCGAAAGGCGGATATTGCCCTTTTCGCAGCCAAAATGGAAGGAAAAAGCTCTTTCAGGAAATACGCTCCCTCCATGAAGGAAATCCGGTATGAACTGGCGGACAGAAAGAATTCCGGAGAATAGGTAATGTGTGGAAGATATTATATCAATGATGAAACGGCAAAAGAAATAGAGCGGCTTATCCGGCAGATCAATGACAGCCTTCTGACGGCATGCAGGGAAAGGGATGTATATCCTTCCGGGAAAGCGCCGGTCATTACCGGAAGGAACGACCGGCTGTATGCGGAGGAATTCATGTGGGGTTTCCCGGGCTTTGACAAAAAGCGCGTTATCTTTAACGCCCGCAGTGAAACCGCACTGGAAAAGAGAACCTTTCGGGACAGTGTGAAAGAACGGCGCTGTATTGTCCCGGCGACAGGTTTTTATGAATGGTCGGAAAAAAAGGATAAATATTTTTTCCGTTCCCCGGATCACAGGGTGTTGCTGTTTGCCGGTTTTTACAGACAATATGAAGGAACGGACAGGTTTGTGATACTGACGACGCAGGCCAATGCCTCTCTGGAAGGGATCCATCACCGGATGCCGCTGATACTGGAGCCGGGAGAAGTGGATACATGGATGTTTGATCCGGAGGCCACGGACATTCTCCTCCATAAAAGGCCGGGGCCTCTGGAAAAGGAAATGAAGGGGCAGCTTTCCCTTTTTGAATCAGGGGAAACGCCGCCCAAGCCATGAATCAGGGATGTTCACTCAGAGTCCATCGGCTGTCCTCCGGATAGTATTGGAGCAGGACATTTACTACGAGGCCGTTTACCAGGATATCACAGTCAAATTCATAGGAAGGGATTCCGGCATAGAGCTTTTTGGCGGAGTGGTTTACATGAATTTTATTGAAGGTACGGATCATGCCTTCCTCATCCTGCATTTTAAAAAGAATAGGGATTATCTGACCGGAAGCGGTCGTCCAGCTGCAGCAGGCGATTTCTTTCCGGTTTTTTTTCGGCCTTTCCTCGGCTTCAGAATGGTAATTGATGTCGTTGTCCGTATGAATGAGCAAGCCTATGCCCCCTTTCCCTGCGGGTTTTTCTCTGTTTCCTATAGCCTTTCTTTGTCATAATCCACATCCATTTTTTCACGGGTGATACCGCCGGCCATGTGATCCATGGCATTTTGTTTTACAAATACGGCTCTTTTGAGAGAATCAATGCCGAAACGGCCCCGGATCTGGTCCGCCATGGTATCCGCCTGGGCCAGCTTCTCATAGCAGGGTACCTCTTCCCTGTAAAGGGGGGACGGTTCCATGTCCAGTAAATGCAGCTGGCGGCAGTCGGTGTTGTCCCGGACATGGTTCGTGTGGATTCCCAGATGCCGGATTGGCGTACAGCCGTCCCAGGCTTCCTGAAAAAGCTCCATGGCGGCATGATGAATTTCATTGGTGATATTGGTGGAAGCGGGCAGCGTTTTCTGGTGGGAAACGCAGGTAAAGTCCGCATATTTGATACTGACCGCGATTACCTGGATCCGCACCTGATCCCGGCGCAGGCGGGTGCCGATGGTCTCAGCGAGAGAGAGCAGCACGAGGCCCGCCGAAACCGTATCACAGATATCAAAAGCAATGGTGGTGGAATTGCCGTACCCCTTGTTAGGGGGTACCATGGTTTCTACCTGGGCACTGTCCCTGCCGTTGGCATAATTCCAGATCACCTCCCCATAGGATTTGAAATGGGCCAGCAGCAGTTCCCTGTCCGCGTGAGCCAGCTCCCCAATGGTGCAAATCCCCAGCCTGCGGAGCCGGGAAAAGGAAGCGCGTCCCACGAAAAAAAGATCAGTAACCGGGAGCGGCCACATTTTGCGGGGAATTTCCTCCGGGAAAAGGGTGTGGGTCCGGTCGGGCTTTTGAAAATCCGAGGCCATTTTTGCCAGAAGTTTATTTTCGGAAATGCCGATATTCACCGTAAATCCCAGTTCCTGGTAAATCCGCCGGCGCAGGGTATCCGCTGTCAGAATAGGATCACCCCAAAGATCCTGTGTCCCGCTCATATCCATAAAAGCTTCATCAATGCTGTACTGCTCCACACCGGGCGTATATTCCCGGAGAATATCCATAAAAGCATGGGAGCAGCGGCTGTAGAGACGGTAATGAGGCGGAACGACAAACAGGCCGGGGCATTTCTGCCGTGCTTCCATCAGGCTTTCCCCGGTCTGGATCCCACAGGCCTTCGCCGGAAGGGATTTGGCAAGAACAATGCCATGTCTTTTCTGGGCATCCCCGCCTACCACACAGACCTGTTCACGCAGATCTGTCCTTCCGCCCAGATGCTTCAGGCGGTATACCGCTTCCCAGGACAGGAAGGCGTTATTTACATCCACATGAAAAATAATTGGTTTCATGAGAAAAGTATATGACAGAACATATGTTCTGTAAACAGGAAATAAACGGTAATCATGGAAAGAAGCTATTGACAAAAAATAAAAGTTAGTTTATACTAACCTAAGATAAAGTAAATGAGAGCCATTCTCAAAAGAAAAAGGAGATGGAGCATATGACCTTTCTTATAAATAATATAGGAACCCTATTGACAGGTATTGTCCTCCTTGCGGTTGTGGTCCTGGTGCTGCGTACCATGATACGGGATAAGAAGGCGGGAAAAGGCGGATGCGGAGGATCCTGCGGCGGCTGTTCCCATACATGTGCCTGCCACGGGAGCATGAGGGAACACAAGGCGGAATAAGACGGACAGGAGTGGATTGGATGATAAAAGAAAAACAGGATAACAGACAGTTTATGAAAAATACCGGACGCCGGGAACGGATTCTGACAGAACTGAAAAGGAACGGCTTCCGCATTACCAGCCAGAGAAGACTGCTCGTGGATATTATTCTTTCGGATGAATGTTCCTGCTGTAAGGAAATCTATTACAAGGCGGTGCGTGAAGACCCTTCTATCGGGATTGCAACCGTATACCGTATGGTAAAGACGCTGGAAGAAATCGGGGCCATAGACAGAAAGAACCTGTACCGGATTTCCTGTGAGGAAAACTGCGAATTCCAGGAGGGCTGTATCCTCGTCCTGAAGAATAAGGAGAAGGTAACGCTTTCCATGGAAGACTTCCGGGAGGCGGTAAACGAAGTCCTGCGCAGAAAAGGCTATCGGGAAGAAAATGATGTGGAAGCGGTCATATGGAAGGACGGCAGTCTTGTGGAAGGTGTATGAAAAACGGGAATAACGGACAGGCGCAACGGTTCAGATTTGTCTGAAGCGTTGCGCCTGTCCGTTTTTTGACGGTAAGGCCGGGCTTGCAGAGGTAACGCACTGGTGGTATACTTTGCTGTGTCGCGGCAGTGTCCCTGAGGAGGACGCCGTCAGGATAAAAGGGAAAAGCGAGGGATGCTATGAAAGCGGTAGTGTATAAGGAAAAAGGTGTTTTCAGCCTGGAGGAAAGGCCTGTCCCCGTACTTCAGGAGCCTGGAGACGCCATCGTTAAAGTGACATTATGCTCCATTTGTTCCAGCGACCTCCATATCAGGCATGGCAGTGTTCCCCGGGCGGTTCCGGGGACGATTGTAGGACATGAGATGGTGGGGGAAGTGGTGGAGGCCGGTTCCGGAGTGAAGAAATTCAGGCCCGGCGACCGGGTGAGCGTCAATGTGGAGACCTTTTGCGGGGAATGCTTTTACTGCAGGAAGGGATTTGTGAATAATTGTACGGATGCCCATGGCGGATGGGCGCTGGGCTGCCGGATTGACGGCGGGCAGGCGGAATATGTGAGGGTGCCGTTTGCCGATAACGGCCTGAACCGGATCCCGGAAGGTGTGAGTGATGAACAGGCTCTTTTTACGGGGGATATCCTGTCCACGGGTTATTGGGCCGCCCAAAACAGTGAAATCCGCAAAGGGGATACGGTGCTGGTGCTGGGCGCCGGGCCTGCCGGGTTATGTACCCTTATGTGTGCAGCGCTGTATGAGCCGGGTGCTATTGTCTGTGCGGATATCAGCGAAGAACGCCTGGAGCTGGTCAGAAGCAGGGGACTTGCGGACCGGGTGGTCAATCCCGAAAAAGAAAAGGTACAAGAGGTGCTGAGGGAAATGACAGACGGAAGAGGTGCCGATGTGGTTATTGAGGCAGCAGGCGGGCCGGATACCTTTCAGCTGGCATGGCAGGCGGCCCGTCCCAACGGCATCGTATACATCGTGGCATTGTATGAGGAAGCACAGAGCCTTCCGCTGCCCGCTATGTACGGGAAAAACCTGACCTTTAAAACCGGCGGCGTGGATGCCTGCTCCTGTGATGAAATCCTGGCCCTGATTGCGGAAGGCCGCATAGATACCACTTGTATGATAACCCACAGGTTTCCGCTGGAACGTATCATGGAGGCCTATGATATTTTTGAAAACAAACGGGATCATGTGTTAAAAATAGCGGTGGCGCCTTTTTAAGAGAGGATGCTGTGAGAAAGACAGATACCGGAAGGTCTGACAAAGATGCATAATGCAGACCCGGTATAAAGAGAGAAAGAAAAGGGGAAGAAACAGAAATGAAAGCAGAAATCAGAGAAAAAATGCAGGAAATGCTGGATACCGCAGTTGCCCATAAAGAACTGGCGGGGGGAAGCCTGCTCATCAGACAGGATGGAGAAGAAATCTGTTATCTGGAAAGCGGTATGGCGGACAGGGAACGGGGGAAGGCCATCCGCAGAGATCAGATTTACCGCCTTTATTCCATGAGCAAACCCATAACAGGGGCGGCTGCGATGGTTCTGTTTGAGCAGGGAAAACTGGATCTGGCGGAGCCTGTTTCCACCTATCTGCCGGCTTTTAAGGGACAGCAGGTGGAAGAAAACGGAAGTCTGGTGCCGGCGGAGAGGGAAGTCACGGTTAAGGATCTGCTGGGCATGACTTCGGGACTGCTGTATAACGGAAATCCGGGTCTGGCAGGAGAATATGCCACACAGGTGTTCCGCCGGGTGGATGAAAAACTGCTGACGGATCAGGCAATGACAACGGCGGAAATAGCAGAAGCGCTGGGCAGAGGGCCTTTGAAATTCCATCCGGGCTCCTCCTGGCTTTACGGAACCTCCGCGGATGTGCTGGGAGCGGTAGTGGAAGCGGCATCCGGGATGACCTTCGGCACTTTTCTGGAAAAATATATCTTTTCCCCTCTTGAAATGAAGGATACCGGCTTTTATGTGCCGGAGGAGAAACGGGAACGCCTGGCGGCGGCCTATCGTATGGATGACAACGGGGAACTGGTGCGATATGAAGAAAACCATCTGGGGATTATCAATGCCATGGACAGGCAGCCTGCGTTTGAGTCCGGCGGAGCCGGGCTGGTTTCCACCATTGATGACTATGCCCGGTTTGCCCAGATGCTTTTGAATGAAGGAGAACTGGACGGCAGACGGATTCTCCGTCCGGCTACGGTACGCTTTATGACGGCAGGCCAGCTGAATCAGGCGCAGCAGCTCGCATTTGTCCGCAATTTTTCCAATATGCCGGGCTTTAGTTATGGGAATCTGATGCGGGTAATGAAGGATCCGGGCCAGTCGGCAACCCTGAATCATGTGGGAGAATACGGCTGGGACGGCTGGCTTGGCTGTTACTTTGCCAATGATCCGGCGGCCCGGATGACCATGCTTTTTATGATGCAGAAAACAGACTCCGGCCTTACATCCGTGGTCCGCAGAATGAGAAATCTTTTCATAAGTGAAACAGAAAATTGATAGAAACGCCATAATATGACAATAATGCACAAAAACCTCTCATAAATGCAAAAACAATGTAAAAGCATACAAAAAAATGACGACAGACGGCGCGAATACTTGTACAATGTGTATGCATATGATATAATGTTTGTGTAACAAGGGGCATTATGGAGGGATTTTTATGAGAGAGTTTGAACATACGGTACGTTCGGTTGTCGGGCTGCATCCCCGGGTAGCAGGGGTAATGATGCATCTTGTAAAGGATTTTGAAAGTGACGTCATTCTTACGGATGGGGAGAAAAGCGGCAATCTGAGCAAACTGCTGGGGATTCTGCATATGAACATCCAGCAGGGGGACAGACTGCACCTGCAGATTTCAGGAAAGGACGAGGAGGTAGCCTACCAGGAATTGCAGGCATTTATGGCACAGAATTTATGACAGCACGTTTTCTTTAAAAGACAGCGGCTGCCGTTGGTAAAAAAGCTTCCTGCCGCAGACAGACAACAATTCCGGTTGTCTGTGCGGCAGGAAGCTTTTTTTGTACGGAAGCTAAAAAACCGGTGTTATAAACCCCCGCTTGATTAAATCGCCTGCCAGGGCTGCAATCTGCCTGGGCGGCTCCGGCGTTTCTTTGTTAAGCCAGGCTTCGATCATACCTATACAGCCGGATACCAGAAAGGAATAATAGTAGTCGAAGGTTTCGGAGGGCTGCTGGTTTTTGCGCCAGACCTGGAGGATGCGCTGTTTTACCACCTCTTTCATCCGGTTTATGAAGGTGAGATCCCCGTGAGGGCCCATCAGGGCCTGGGCGGTCTGTACATTAGCATACAGAAAGGTAAACACATCTTCCAGTATGGTATATAAGGTATCGTCCGGCACTATGGTAAAGTCCCGGTCGAGTATCTCGTTAAATTCCGAGAAAAGCTCATCCTCCACCTTATTCAGCATGTCATATACATCTCTGTAATGCAGGTAAAAGGTACCCCGGTTGATATCGGCAAGGTCGGAGAGCTCTTTGACTGAAATGTCTTTGACCTCTTTTTCTTTCATCAATTCCGTCAGACAATTCAGAAGACGTGTTTTTGTTTTCCGGACCCGCCGGTCGGTTTTTGCAGGTTCCATACGATCCTCTCTTTCTTAAAAAACTATAAAAAACTAAACACAAAGCCGGAATGTGTTCAGTAACAAACACAAATATAAACACTGATTATTGTATTAGATAATTATAATTAATATAATTTAGAAAAGCAAGAAAATGAACAGCTGTTGAGTAATAAAATACAGTTGAGTAATTGAGGAGTGAAAAAAATGGAACGATATACCCAATTTTTGCTGAGACATAAGAAACTGATTATCGGTGTATTCGTTTTAGCTGCCGTCCTGTGCGCCGTTCTTTCCGGCCTGGTAGGGGTAAATTATGATTTTGCCGACTATCTGCCCGATACGTCCGCCTCCACGAAAGCGCTGGAGGTGATGGATGAGGAGTACAGCCAGTCCGTACCGAATATGAGGGTGCTGGTATATGAGGTTTCCATTCCCCGGGCATTGGCTTATAAGGAACAAATAGCCGCGGTGGACGGTGTGGAGGAAATTAACTGGCTGGATGATGCGGTAGACATTTACGAGCCGCTGGAGCTGGCGGAGCAGAAAACCGTGGATGACTGGTATCAGGACGGAAACGCGTTGTTCAGCGTGACCGTAGACGAAAAAAAGCAGGAAAGCGTGATACCGGCGGTAAGGGAAATTATCGGGGAAGAAAACTGCATGTCGGGCGCTGCGGTGACCTCCGTGCTGGCTCCGGTAAATACGTCGGCGGAGGTGCAGCAGATCATGTTTCTGGCTGTGCCGATTATCTTCCTGATTCTGATCCTGACTACCAAATCCTGGTTTGAACCCGTACTGTTTATGATAACCATCGGGGTGGCTATCCTGATTAACCGGGGAACGAACCTGATGTTCGGCACCATTTCCTTTGTGACCAATGCGGCCGGGAGTGTGCTGCAGCTGGCGGTATCCATGGACTACTCCATTTTCCTTCTCCACCGCTTCGCGGAAAACAGGGATGAGGGCCTTCCAGTGGAAAAAGCGATGACACAGGCGGTACAGCAGTCTGTGGGGAGCATCCTTTCCAGCGGGCTGACAACGGTTACCGGTTTCCTGGCCCTGGTGCTCATGCGCTTTAAAATAGGGCCTGATATGGGCTGGGTTATGTCAAAGGCTATTGTATTCAGCCTTGTGAGCGTGCTTTGTTTCCTGCCTGCCCTGGCTATTTCTACATACCGCCTGATAGATAAAACACAGCATCGCAGCTTTATCCCTACGTTTGATAAATTTGCCGGACTGGTCATGAAGCTGCGGATTCCCATGCTTGTCCTGGTGGCTCTGATTCTCCCGGTTTCTTTCCTGGGCCAGCAGAAGAATGCTTTCTTCTACGGAGGAAGTCAGGTATACAGCACCAGGGCCACACAGATGGGACGCGATATGGAAGCGATCGACAGCATGTTTGGCTCCTCCAATCCGGTCGTACTCATGGTTCCCAAGAGAAACATGGAAAAGGAAATTGCCATGAATGAGGAACTGAAAAAGCTGGACTGCGTAACAAGCGTGGTTTCTTATGTGAACTCTGTTGGGAATGCCATCCCTTCCTCTTTCCTGCCTTCCGAAACCGTGTCCCAGCTTTATTCCGCCCATTACAGCCGGTTTGTTATCACGCTGGAGACGGAGGAAAAGGATCCGGACTGGTACGAAAAGGTGAACGATATCCGCAACATCGGGGAAAAATATTACGGGGATAAAATCCAATATGCAGGAGAGCTGGTGAGCACGGAGGATTTGAAAACTACCATTACCCAGGATAATGCCAAGGTGAACTTTCTGGCGATTGCTTTTGTGTTCTGCATTCTGCTGGTGACCTTTAAATCCCTGTCCCTGCCGGTGATTCTGACGCTGGTTATCGAATCCTCCATCTGGATTAACCTGGGGCTCCCCTATTTCCAGGGACAGACATTGTTTTACATCGGGTATCTGATAATCAGCACCGTACAGCTGGGAGCGACGATTGATTACGCCATTCTGTTTTCCGACCGGTATATGGATTTCAGGAAAAAGCTTTCCAAAAAAGAAGCGGCGTTTATGACACTGAAGACCTGTACCATATCCATTCTCACTTCTGCGTCCGTACTCACTCTGGCAGGCGTGATATTGGGAAAGGTATCCACCAACGGCGTACTGAGCCAGCTGGGAATATTAATTGGACGGGGCGCGGCGCTGTCCTTTGTTTTGGTTATATTTGTCCTGCCCACCCTTCTGCTCCTTTTTGACGGAGTGATAAGGCGTACGACTCTGCACTGTGATTTTTACAGGAAAGAAAAAGAGAGCGCGGAGTCCGGGAAAGCAGCGGATTAAGGAGGAGAGAAGATGAAAAAAAATAAGAACCTGGCAGTAAAGGGTACCGCATGTATCCTGTCGGCAGTGATGTTTCTGGGCAGCGGTTTTTCCGCAGCCGCGGCAGGTGCCAATACACAAAAGGATGAAAATGTATATGTGAATCTGAAACAGGACGGAAGCGTGCACAGCATCTATGTGGTCAATTCCTTCCGGCTGGAAACGGAAACGGATATTGTGGATTACGGAAAATACGATTCCGTAAAAAATCTGACAACAGATGCGGAACTGGAAAAAAAGGGGGATACCATTACCGCAGCGGCCCCCGCAGGAAACTTTTTCTACCAGGGAAACCTGAAAACCAAAGAGATGCCCTGGGAACTCACCATCCGTTATTATCTGGACGGAAAAGAAGTGCAGGCGGAGGAACTGGCCGGGAAGAACGGAAGCCTGAAAATAACCATACATGTAGGGAAAAATGACAGTGTGGACGAAGCTTTTTTCGAAAATTACCTGCTTCAGGCCACCGTAACCATGAATATGGATACTTGCAGCAATCTGAAGGCGGCAGGGGCCGCTGTAGGCAACGTAGGGACCTCCAAGCAGCTGGTATACAATATTATGGCAGGGCAGGAAAAGGATATCGTTATTACGGCGGATATCCTGGATTTTGAAATGGATCCCATAAGCTTCCAGGGAGTCCCCATGTCCTTTGATCTGGACAGGGATACGTTATCCATGGATGCCCTGTATGACAAAACCGGTGAGATCAAGGATGCGGCGGATGAATTTTCCGACGGTGCGGCGGAACTGTCCGATGGCGCAGGCGCGCTGAAGGACGGCGCTGCCGATTTGAAGGATGGGGCCGACAGCCTGAAGGAAGGGATTGAAAGCTATGCGGACGGTGCGCAGTCTCTGGGAGACGGCGTGGATACGCTGAAGGACGGAACGGACGATCTCGCCGACGGGGCAACGGAGCTGGCGGATGGAATTTCCTCCCTGAAGGAAGGTGTGGATCAACTGGCCGGAGGTTATAACGGAGAGGAAGGCGCAGCAGCCGGCGCGAGGAAGCTGGCGGAAGGCGCCGACAAACTGAAAAGCGGGGCCGGGCAGCTGAGTGATGGGATTAGTGCGTTGGTGGGGATGATGCAGAAAATGGGTAATGTGGAGCAGCTAAGTCAAGAAGATAAAGAAATAATAGATAATATTATTGTCCTTTTGAGAAGCAATGGCATTACCTATACGTTGACAGGAAATACAGCGGTTGAACAGTTGAAAAATTTATCTGGCTTTTTGGGTCAGACAATTAATAGTCTTGCAGGAGGAATGCCACCATCGACTGGAACTAATTCCATCGTAGAAAATAAGGATTCTTTCTATTCTTCTGTTTCTGGAAATTCGGTTGAAAGGGAAGGTGAAGAGAAGAGTACAGAACAGGAAAATGAGCAAGAAGCCGAGGAAACGAAAACAACAGAAGTGACCGAAGAAACGGAAGCAACAGAAGGTACGGTAGAAGAAAAGGAAAGTACAGATATAACGGGGGAGACAGAAGAGCAGGGTGAGGATAAAGGAAAAGAATCAATAGAAGAAAAAGAAAGTACAGAATTAAAAAAGGTTGAGGAGACTACTAGAAACGAGGAGATGCAGAGTGGCGAAACTATAATTAATAGTGGATATAAGAAAAAATATGGTTCATATACATTTGCGTCACTTGATTATAGAGACAAAAAAACAAATTCGCAAAGAGATGTAAAAGTAATACAGATAGTAAATACGGGTACAAATCAGAGTGTGGCATTAGCCGGATTGATAGAAGCTAAGGAAGGCGTAGATCAACTTCTTGGTAGTTACCAGACTCGTCAGGAATTAGGAAGTGCTTCCACTCAATCCCAACTCAAACAACTCACCGAAGGCGCCTCCGCCCTGAAAGACGGCGTGGCCTCTCTTGCGGACGGCGCAGGATCCCTGGCCGACGGAATCGGCCAGCTTGCGGACGGCACCAACCAGTTACAGTCCGGCGTTTCCGAACTGAATGACGGCGGCTGGGAACTGGCGGACGGTACCAAAGATTTGCAGTCCGGGGTATCGGATTTGGCGGACGGCGTGAAAGAACTTACAGATGCCTCCGATGATTTGAAGGACGGATCCGGCCAGCTTGCGGATGGCACCGGTGATTTACTGGACGGCACGCAGGATTTAGTGGACGGAGTGGGAGAATTGAAGGATGGAACCGACGAATTCAAGGATAAGAGTTCCGATATTGATACGCAGATTGATGAGGAAGTGGATAAGGTGATAAACAATTTTTCAGGAAGCGATTTCACTCCCCTTTCTTTTGTCTCAGATAAAAATACCAATGTCAACCTGGTACAGTTCGTCATGAAGACAGATGGGATTAAGATGCCGGAGGAGGTAATGCCTGAAAATGCAGAAGAACCGCTTACTTTCTGGCAGAGATTATTGAATTTGTTTCGGTAAATGAGGAAAGCCGCGGGAATCACTATTCTCCCGTGGCTTTTATTCCGGCAGGCAACGGGCCAAAGGGTGTGCCCGCGCGTCTGCCTCACTAAACGGCTCTTAAAAACCTGAGCAAATTTCTAAATTTTCTGCTTCATCAATCCATGCTTATTACAATAAACATACAGATAGCCATGCCCTCTGAGCCGGAACCGCCCTTCTGCGTTCTGTTCCGGATAAAGCTTTAAAAGCTCCAGCCTGCCGGAGGTCATCCAGGCGATAAACGAAATATGATGGGTCTTGCTCATTTCATGCGCTATCGTGACATAGGACTCATCCTCCACCTGTTCTACAATAAGAGAATGGGCGCCGTCCGTTTCCTCCGCCTCTTCGGGCGGCAATGTGATTCCGCAGCAGCTTACCACACATTTCCCCATAGTATGGATAATATTCCCGCATACCGGGCAGATATAAAAGACGCTGCGCAGCATGTTTCCCATCTTATTCTGGTTCGTGACATAATCTCCGCTGAGAAGCTCCGCAACGGAAATATCCAGAGCCGCAGCCAGCGGTTCCAGCAGGCTGATATCGGGATAGCCCTTTGCCGTTTCCCATTTGGATATGGTTTTGTCACTTACACCCAATATCTGAGCCAGTTCTTTCTGGGTAATCTGTTTCTTTTCCCTGAGTTCCCGGATGGTATTTCCGGTAATATAATGATTCATTTCTTGTGTCCTTTCCGCTGCATAAGGCAGCTGTCTTTCCTTCCTTCAAGGATAAAGGAGAAGAAAGAGGAATGCAACCTACGCTTCGTGGAGAGGATGCCGCAGGGCACAAAGGGCCGTCTGAACGGCTGTTGAAAACAACAAAAAACAAATATAATATATGCGGTATTTGTTGACATTTTTGCCCGGAGCAACTATACTAATTATGGAAAACCACATAAATTGACGCCTGATTTTGCAAAACCACATAAATAACGATACGCAGCAGATATCATGCCTTCCGGGAAAACCGTGTCTTTTTACAGGACGTCTTACCGGAAGAGAACTATGGAGGAAAACGCAGGATGAGCAGTAAATTCAACACCGATCCCACAGCCAAATCGGAACGTATCACCAGGCTGGTTGAAAACCTGTACCGTAACATGCCGGAAATCGAACCGGACAGGGCGGTACTGCTGACAGAAAGCTACAGGGAAACAGAGGGCGAACCCATTATTATGCGAAGGGCCAGGGCCTTTGCCCATATTCTTGCCCATATCCCCATCACTATCCGTGAAGAGGAGCTTATTGTAGGAAGCTCTACCAAAGCGCCCAGAGGCTGCCAGACCTTTCCTGAATTTTCTTATGAATGGCTGGAAGCGGAATTCGATACGATTGAAAAGAGAAGCGCGGATCCTTTTTCCATTTCCGAGGATACCAGGAAAAAACTGCGGGAAGTACATAAATACTGGAAGGGGAAGACAACAAGTGAACTCGCCCTCTCCTATATGGCGCCGGAAGCCGCCGCGGCAATTGAACATAATATCTTTACGCCGGGCAACTATTTCTATAACGGTGTGGGACATGTAACCGTCCAATATGAAAAGGTGCTGGAAATCGGGCTGGAAGGCATCATAAAAGAAGCGGCGCAGGAGCTGGCAGGCTGTAATGTGGGAGATGGGGACTATGCCAGGAAGCACTGTTTCCTGGAGGCCGTAATCATGAGTTGTGCCGCCGTAATCGGTTACGCGGGACGTTATGCCGCCCTTGCCAGGCAGGAAGCCGTTTCCTGTACGGACAGAGCCAGGAAAGAAGAACTTCTGCAGATCGCCTCCAACTGTGAAAGGGTTCCTGCCAAAGGGGCACGCAGCTTCCACGAGGCCTGCCAGAGCTTTTGGTTCATCCAGCAGCTGCTGCAGATGGAATCCAGCGGACATTCCATTTCTCCGGGACGTTTTGACCAGTATATGTATCCTTTTTACCAAAAGGACATGGAAGCGGGAAAGATAACAAGGGACGAAGCGCAGGAACTGGTTGACTGTATCTGGGTGAAACTGAATGATCTGAACAAAGCAAGGGATGCGGCCAGTGCGGAAGGGTTTGCCGGCTACAGCCTGTTCCAGAATCTGATTGTAGGCGGACAGAATGAGAATGGGGAAGATGTCACCAACGACCTGTCTTTCCTGTGCATCTGGGCATCCGCCCATGTATTCCTTCCGCAGCCCTCTCTGTCTGTCCGGGTATGGAACGGTACCCCTCATGAGCTTATGGTAGAGGCGGCCAGGCTGACCAGAACCGGAATCGGGCTTCCCGCCTATTACAATGATGAGGTGATTATCCCTTCCCTGATGAACCGCGGGCTGACTCTGGAGGATGCAAGGACCTATAATATCATCGGCTGTGTGGAACCCCAGAAGGCCGGCAAGACCGAAGGCTGGCATGACGCGGCGTTTTTCAATATGTGCCGTCCGCTGGAGCTCGTTTTCTCCAACGGAAAGGATAAGGGAGAACAGATAGGGCCTGCCACGGGAACCGTGGAACAGATGGGCACCTTTGAAGAATTTTATGAAGCCTATAAGAAACAGATGGAATATTGCATCAGCCTGCTGGTAAATGCGGACAATGCCATCGACACCGCCCATGCGGACCGCTGTCCGCTGCCTTTCCTTTCCAGCATGGTGGACGATTGTATGAAGAGAGGGAAAACCGTCCAGGAGGGCGGCGCCGTCTATAACTTTACCGGGCCTCAGGGCTTCGGAATTGCCAATGTGGCGGATTCCCTGTACGCCATCCGGAAGCTGGTATTTGAAGAAAAGAAAGTGACCCTTTCGGAATACAAGAAGGCTCTCGCCCTGAATTTCGGAAAGGGTTTTGATGCTATCACGGTCCAGGAAATGACGAAGGAAATCATAAAAGAGCTTGTAAAGGCAGGGCAGCAGCCCAGCCAGGCCCAGATTGCCGGTATTGTCAAAGGAATTATGGATACGGAAATCCCGGATAAGGACAAGGAGCTTTGTGAAAGGCTGCTCGCCATGATAGAAGAGGTTCCCAAATACGGCAATGATATCGAAGAGGTGGATATGTTCGCCAGAGAGGTGGCTTATACCTATACAAAACCTCTCCAGAACTACAGAAACCCCAGAGGCGGAATTTTCCAGGCCGGCCTGTACCCGGTATCCGCCAATGTTCCTCTGGGAGCGCAGACTGGCGCAACGCCGGACGGACGTCTTGCCCATACGCCTGTTGCGGACGGGGTTTCCCCTACGGCAGGCAGGGATATAAACGGTCCCACGGCGACGGCCAACTCCGTTTCCAAGCTGGATCACGGCATCGCCTCCAATGGAACCCTGCTGAACCAGAAGTTCCATCCTTCGGCGTTGAGCGGGGATGAGGGGCTGAATAATTTTGTGGCTTTAATCCGTTCCTATTTTGATCAGAAGGGAAGCCATATGCAGTTCAATGTGGTGGACAGGAATACGCTGCTGGATGCCCAGAAATATCCGGAAAAATACCAGCACCTGGTAGTCCGTGTGGCCGGCTACAGCGCCCTCTTTACCACCTTGTCCCGGTCCCTGCAGGATGATATCATCCGCAGGACACAGCAGGGCTTCTGATGACGGGAAACAACGGATGTTACTGTTCACTCCGTGCCCGGTAAATGCACAGTACTGAGTGAACAGTAACCCACGATGCCGCGCTCTGCGCATCCTTATGTTCAAACGCACTGCTGTATGCGGCCTGCAGGCTGCATACAGCAGCAGGAAGAGAGGAAAGAAAAAATGGATTACCTTGATACAACAGGCCGTATTTTTGACATACAACGTTATTCCATCCACGACGGCAGAGGGATCCGCACGATTGTATTCCTGAAGGGCTGTGTTCTGCGGTGCCGCTGGTGCTGCAATCCGGAATCCCAGGAATACGGGATACAGACAATGCTGGTACAGGGCAAACCCAAAATAATCGGTGAGGACGTTACGGTCCGCAGGGTGATGGAAACAGTGGTAAAGGATCGCCCTTATTACAGACGTTCCGGGGGCGGACTTACTCTTTCCGGAGGAGAAAGCCTGTGCCAGGCGGACTTCGCGGCGGCGCTGCTGCGGGCGGCAAAGGAAGAAGGAATCAACACTGCAATGGAGAGTATGGCCTGTGCGCCTATGGAAACCATTGACAAGCTTCTTCCCTGGCTGGATCAGTACCTGATGGACATCAAGCATACGGACAGCGGCAAGCATAAGGAATTTACCGGAAAAGGAAATGAACTGATGCTGGAAAATGCCCGCAAAATTGCACAGGGCGGGAAAACGGAGCTGATTATCCGGGTGCCGGTTATCCCAACATTTAATGACACGGAAAAAGAAATCGAAGATATCGCAAGGTTTTCGGATGCCCTTCCGGGAGTGAAACGTATTCACCTGCTTCCTTATCACCGGCTGGGGCAGGATAAATATGACGGATTGGGCCGGGAATACCGGATGAAAGATATCCTGCCGCCCACGGCCGAACATATGGAAAACCTGAAACGGGCTGTGGAACGTGTGAGCAGTCTGGACTGCCGCATCGGCGGCTGAAAGGCAGGAAGAATGGAATTGGAAAACTATAATCCGGAAAAAAAACAAAGAATTGTCCAGGAGCTTGTGCCCGGTAAACAGATTACTCTGGCCCATATAATTGCCAGCCCCGACGGGGAACTGTATGAGAAGCTGGGACTGGATCCGAGGGTGGAGCTGAACCGGGCGGCGATCGGAATCATGACCGTAACTCCTGCAGAAACAGCGATTATCATGGCTGATATCGCCATCAAGTCCGCCGGCGTGTCCCTGGGGTTTGTGGACCGCTTCAGCGGCTCCTTGATTGTAACGGGGACAGTGTCACAGGTGGAGGCCGGGACGCTGGCCGTCCTGGAGTATACGGCGGGCAAACTGGGGTATGAAGTCTGCGGCATAACAAGAACATGAAAAAGATAATTCTTATCGGCAGGAGCGGTGCGGGGAAAACGACCCTGACACAGGCGCTGAAGGGGGAAGAAATCAAATATCACAAAACCCAGTATGTGAACTACTTTGAGTGCATTATAGATACCCCGGGAGAATATGCCCAGACCCATGAGCTGGGATATGCCCTGGCCCTGTATTCCTATGAAGCGGATGTGGTGGGACTTCTTCTTTCCGCTACGGAGCCTTATTCTTTGTATCCGCCCAATATTACCTGCATGGTGAACCGGGAAGTGGTGGGGATAGTCACCCAGATCAATGCGCCGAAAGCGGATCCGGAACGCTCCGCCAGATGGCTCCGGCTTTCCGGCTGTAAAAAGATTTTTTTCGTGGATTCAGCGGAAGGGACAGGCGTTCCGGACATCCTCGCCTATCTGAGGGAAGAAGCGCCGGAAGGAAGAGCGGCAGACAACAAAAATAAAAAACAATAAAAGCATGAAAACAAATAAAAACCACATAAGAAATGTTGACATGTGTTGTATTTAGGACTATAATGAACACGAGTCAACAGGAAAAACAGTCAGAAAGAGTATAAAGAATCTGCACAAGGATGCAAACATATTTTTTACGCCGCAGGAAGACGGCAGAATGGAGGAAACAATGCAGAACGAGTATGAACTTAAGAAATTGATGTGCGACATCGGAAAGAGAATCTATGACCGTAATATGGTGGCGGCCAATGACGGCAACATTTCCGTTAAACTCAATGACAATGAATTCCTTTGCACCCCTACCGGTGTTTCCAAAGGTTTTATGACACCTGAATTTATCTGCAAGGTAGATGGACAGGGAAATGTAATCCAGGCAAACAAGGGGTTCCGTCCTTCCTCTGAGATTAAAATGCACATGCGTGTATATCAGAAACGTCCTGATGTGGGAGCGGTGGTACATGCCCATCCTACCTTTGCAACCTCCTTTGCTATTGCCGGCATCCCGCTGACACAGCCTATCATGCCGGAAGCGGTTATCGCTCTGGGATGTGTTCCCATCGCTGAGTACGGCACCCCTTCCACCATGGAGATTCCCGATAATGTGGAAAAATACCTTCCTTACTACGATGCAGTTCTGCTGGAAAGCCACGGCGCCCTCACCTGGAGCACCGACCTGACGGCCGCTTACATGAAGATGGAATCCGTTGAGTTCTATGCAGAGCTTCTGTACAAGTCCAGAATGCTGGGCGGACCGAAGGAATTCGATCAGGCAACCATTGAGAAGCTGTATGAAATCAGAAGAAAAATGGGCCTGCCCGGAAAGCATCCCGCGGATCTGTGCCAGAATAAGGGGAAGAAAAACTGCCATAACTGCGGAAACGGCTGCGGTTCTGTATCCTCACCCGCTTCCAAAGAGGTAAGCGAAGATATGGTTGCTGAAATCGTTAAAAAGGTCATGGAGCAGATAAAATAATGAACGAAGAGCTGATTGCAAGAACTGTCCGCAGAGTCCTGCAGGAGACGGGCATGTCTCTTAAGCTGGCGGAAGCGTTGGCTGCTAAAGTGGAGGAAAAGGCAAAGGAATGGGGAATGCGGGTAGTTACCGCCCTCGCAGATGAAGCCGGACATCCGAAGCTGGTGCGCAGTATGGACGGCGCCTACATAGGAAGCCTGGATGTGGCGGTGAATAAGGCCTATACCTGTGTGGCCTTTCAGATGTCCACGGCCGCTCTGGGGGAACTCGCCCGGCCGGGAGAATCGCTGTACGGCATCCAGTATACCAACGGCGGCAGGATTGTGATTTTCGGCGGCGGGGAACCGCTTATCTATGAAGGTAAAATAATAGGAGCTCTGGGCGTCAGCGGCGGAACAGCCGAACAGGACACCGCCCTTGCGGCTTACGGAGCGTCCTTGTTAAAGGAGGTAATCTCGTGCCTGTAAGTGAGAGCATGGTACAGGATATTGTAAAGGAAGTGGTTGCCAGGATGCAGCTTTCCGGTAATGCCGGGACAGCGCAGCACGGCGTGTTCACGGATATGAACCAGGCCATTGAAGCGGCGAAGGAAGCGGAAACGAAGGTTCGCCACATGACCATGGACCAGCGTGAGCAGATTGTTTCCAATATCCGCAGAAAGACCCACGAGAACGCGGAAATCCTTGCCCGTATGGGTGTGGAAGAAACCGGCATGGGAAACGTGGGCGACAAGATTTTAAAGCATCATCTCCTGGCGGACAAAACGCCCGGAACGGAAGATATTACAACGACAGCCTGGTCGGGAGACAGAGGGCTTACCCTGATTGAAATGGGGCCTTTCGGTGTTATCGGCGCCATCACACCCTGCACCAATCCCAGTGAAACCGTCCTGTGCAACTGCATGGGGATGATAGCTGCGGGAAATACGGTGGTATTCAACCCCCACCCTCAGGCTATCAAAACCTCCATATTCGCCATTAATATGGTGAATGAAGCCTCGATAGAGGCGGGCGGGCCGGACAATGTGGCCTGTACGGTCAGCAGGCCCACACTGGAAACCAGCAATATTATGATGAAGCATAAGGATATTCCGCTGATTGCCGCGACAGGAGGGCCGGGCGTGGTTACCGCCGTCCTTTCCTCCGGGAAAAGGGGAATCGGCGCCGGAGCGGGAAATCCTCCCGCATTGGTGGATGAGACTGCAGATGTGAGAAAAGCGGCGGCAGACATTGTAAACGGCTGTACCTTTGATAATAATCTCCCCTGTATTGCCGAGAAGGAAATCGTTGCTGTGGACAGCGTGGCCGATGAACTGATGGATTACATGATCAGCGAGCAGGGCTGTTACCTGATTTCCAAAGAGGAACAGGAGAAGCTCACCGCCACGGTGTTGACCCCTAAGGGCCTGAACCGGAAATGCGTGGGAAGGGACGCGAGGACACTTCTTTCCATGATCGGCATTCAGGCACAGGAAAATATCCGCTGTATCGTATTTGAAGGGGAAAAAGAACACCCGCTGATTGCGGAAGAACTGATGATGCCTATTCTGGGGCTGGTAAGAGCAAAGGATTTTGACGATGCGGTGGAGAAGGCTGTCTGGCTGGAGCACGGCAACCGGCATTCCGCCCATATCCATTCCAAGAATGTGGATAACATCACCAAGTATGCCAGGGCAATTGACACGGCTATCCTGGTTAAGAATGCACCTTCCTATGCGGCTTTGGGTTTCGGTGGAGAAGGCTTCTGTACCTTCACCATTGCCAGCAGGACCGGTGAAGGCCTGACAAGTGCAAGCACCTTCACCAAGAGAAGAAGATGTGTCATGTCGGACAGTCTTTGCATCCGTTAAAGAGCAGAACGTGCAGGCATGCCGGAAAAGAGGCATGGACGGCGGAAGGCAGGAAAGGAAAAGAAAATGGACGTTAATGCAACAAATATAGAAGAGATTGTAAGACAGGTCCTAAACAGCATGGAAGGACGTACCGGCACGGAAAAAAGCGTTTCTTCAAATACGGCAGGAGAAATCCCCAAAACAGCCCGTGTTGCCATGCTTACCAGCCTGGAGCATTATGACATTAAGGAATTCCCTATCCCTGAGGTAGGGGATGACGATATCCTCGTTAAGGTGGAAGGCTGCGGTATCTGCGGAACCGACGCCCACGAATTTAAAAAAGATCCCTTCGGACTGATTCCCGTGGCTCTCGGCCATGAAGGAACCGGTGAAATCGTAAAGATGGGGAAAAATGTAAAGAAAGACAGTGCAGGAAATGAATTAAAAATCGGGGATAAGGTAGTTACCTGCATGATCTTTAAAGATAACCCGGACATTACCATGTTCGACCTGAATAAACAGAACGTGGGGGGCGCGGATGTTTACGGTCTGCTTCCGGATGACGATATCCATCTTAACGGCTGGTTTTCCGATTATCTTTTTATCCGCGGAGGCTCTACCGTATTTAAGGTGAGCGACCTGGATTTGTATTCCAGAATCCTGATTGAGCCGTGCGCCGTATTGATTCATGCGGTGGAAAGAGCCAAGACCACAGGAATCCTCCGGTTTAACAGCAGGGTGGTGGTACAGGGCTGCGGTCCTATCGGGCTGATCTGTATTGCGATTCTGCGCACGATGGGAATCAATCATATCGTAGCCGTGGACGGGGAAGAAAAACGTCTGGAATTTGCCAAAGAGATGGGAGCATCCGATACGGTGAATTTCAAGGAGCACAAGGGAATTGAAGCCCTTGCAGGCGCTGTGGAAGCCAAGTTTGACGGACATCTGGCAGATTTTGCATTCCAGTGCACCGGTTCTCCCTTCGCCCATGCAAACATTTACAAATTCATCCGCAACGGCGGAGGCCTTTGTGAACTGGGATTCTTCATTAACGGCGGTGACGCCACCATCAATCCGCACTTTGATATCTGTTCCAAGGAAATCACCATTGTGGGATCCTGGGTATATACCCTGAGGGATTATGCCACCACCTTTGAATTCTTAAAGAGCGCGAAGAAGGCAGGGATTCCTATTGAGAAGCTCATTACCCACACTTTCCCGCTGGATGAAATCAATGAGGCGCACAAAACCAATCTGGCAATGAGCGGTTTGAAGATTGCAATCATCAATCAATAAGCAGTATTAGGAGGCGAAGCCCATGGGAGAAGCCGTAGGAATTTTGGAAGTATTTGGTCTGGTATGTGCTTTTATGGCGGCGGATGCCGGATGTAAGGCAGGCAATGTGCGGCTGGAGCCTTTTGATAAAAATAAGCCGGCCAATGCAGACAGCCTTCCGGTCCCCCTGCTGGTGACCATCAAATTCAGAGGCAGTGTTTCCGATGTGGAAGCTGCCATGGAAGCGGGAGAGCGGGTGGCAAAAAGCCTTACCGGAGTCGTGCAGAAACATATCATTCCCAGGCCCACAGAGGATACGGAAAAAATGTTGAAGCTCTGCGCATTTGACAAGTCATAAACTTATTCAGTAAAATAAACATACAACGAAATTATGTGGAGGAAATTAAAATGGCACAGGAAGCATTGGGAATGGTAGAAACAAGAGGTCTTACCGCAGCAATTGAAGCGGCGGATGCAATGACCAAATCAGCAGAAGTAACGCTGGTGGGGACGGAAAAAATCGGTTCCGGTCTGGTAACGGTTATGGTCCGCGGTGATGTGGGAGCCGTTAAGGCTGCAGTAGAGAGCGGCACCGCAGCTGCGAGCAAGCTCGGCGAGCTGGTGGCAGCACACGTAATTCCGAGGCCGCATTCGGATGTAGAGAAAATTCTGCCTTCTATCTGATAAGTTAAGTAACGGTTCGGACCTGTCTGAACCGCTGCTATTTTAGGAGAAAACGTTCATGGGGAAATCATATGGCCTGATAGAAATAACAGGGGTAGTAGCGGCAATGGATGCCCTTGACATTATGTGCAAAGCGGCGGAAGTCACTCTGTCAACCTGGGAAAGAAAACTGGGCGGAAGGCTTGTAACCATTATTGTGGAAGGAGATGTGGCGGCTGTAACGGCTGCGGTGGAAGCCGCGGCAGCACAGGCGATTAAGCCGCTGGCAGCTTCCGGGGTGATAGCCAACCCCCATGAAGAAATTGTCAGATTGGTGAAGCAAAGTTCAAGCCGTTTTATGGCCGCTTCCAAAGAAGCCGGGGAGGAGAATCCGGCAGAGGGAATGCTTTCTGAGGAAAGCTATCTTCAGGAGGTATAGGCACAGGGTGTTGTGCACCCGCCCGGCTGCCGTAGCAGCAGCTTGGACAATGAGGAGAGATCATGGCAGACAATAATCATAAAGATAAGACAGCACAGAACGAAGCCGGACAGAGTGCTGCCGCTTCAAAAAGCGGTGCTATCAAGACCGCACGCAAAACGACGTCCGCAACAGCACAGAAAGCCGAAAAGGCACAGGTAAAAGAAGAGCCAGTTGTTAAAAAGGAGGAAAAAAGAATGTCACAGGAAGCATTGGGAATGGTGGAAACAAGAGGACTTGTTGCAGCAATTGAAGCAGCGGATGCTATGTGCAAAGCTGCAAATGTAGCTCTGGTAGGAACAGAGAAGATCGGTTCCGGCCTGGTAACCGTTATGGTACGCGGCGATGTGGGAGCCGTTAAATCCGCAGTGGAAGCAGGAGCCAGCAGCGCAGGCAGACTGGGCGAATTAGTGGCTACCCATGTAATCCCCAGACCTCACACAGACGTGGAAATGATTTTGCCCAAGGTTAAATAATTCTGAGAATCTGAAGAAAAGTGGGTGTGGTTGTGGAGACGAATCAAATAGAAATGATTACCAGACTGGTAATGGAAGCCATGGATAAAGAACCCGCAGGAAACGGGTTTATGGTTCCCGTAGGCGTATCCGCCAGACATATACATCTTACCCAGGAGCATGTGGAAATCCTGTTCGGACCGGGGTACCGGCTTACGAAAAAGAAGGATCTCATGGGCGGGCAGTTCGCTGCCAACGAACAGGTTACCATAGTCGGCTTAAAGCTGCGTGCAATTGAAAATGTGAGGGTTTTAGGGCCGGTAAGGAAAGCCTCCCAGGTGGAAATTTCCGCTACGGATGCCATGAGGCTGGGAATTAAGGCCCCGGTTCGGGAATCGGGAGATGTGGCAGGAAGCGCGGCTATCGCTGTGGTAGGTCCCCAGGGAGCGGTTTACCTGAAAGAGGGCTGCATCGTGGCCATGAGACATATACATATGTCTCCCCGGGATGCACAGGCTGCAGGGGTAAAAGACGGCGATTACGTTTCTGTGAAAGCAGAGAACGAGCGGGGAACTGTTTTTGACCATGTGAAAATCCGTGTGGATGACAGCTTTACGCTGGAAATGCATATTGATACGGATGAGGCCAACGCAAGCAGAATCGCTACCGGAGACACCGTAAAAATTATCCGCTGATGGAAGTGTATATAACGGCCCGGACCTGTCCGGATTGTTATATACTCCGTTCTCCCGGTATTCTTGTTCTTTCAGGTCTGAATACCGGGAGATTTTTGTAATACAGGCTAAACTACTAATCAAAGCAGTATCGCAGGTAAACCCGCGATATGCAGGGGGTATAAATATGATAGTCGGTAAAGTAACAGGAAGCATTGTTTCCACAAGAAAAAGTGAGAAGCTGGTAGGAAATAAATTGATGATTGTGGAGCCTTTGGAATCCATGAAAAGTCATGCGGACAGACTGGTGGCTATCGATAATATCGGTGCGGGGATCGGAGAATACGTGCTTGTAGCCCAGGGGAGTGCGGCCAGAATTGGCTGCGATATGCAGGATGCCCCTGTGGATGCCGCAATTGTGGGAATCATCGATGATGCCAGCAGGCTGGTGTGATTCCGGGAAAGTGGAGCAGGCTATGGAGTGTAAAGACTTAAGTAATATCATAAAAGAGAATGGTGTGGTAGGTGCCGGCGGAGCAGGCTTTCCCACCTATATGAAAATTGATGAACGGGCGCAGATCATCGTATTAAACTGCGCGGAATGTGAACCGCTTTTGAAGCTGCACAGGCAGCTTCTTGAAAAATATGCGGAAGAAATACTGGAAACGTTCCAGCTGGTGGCAGACACTGTGGGCGCGGAACGTGCTATTGTTGGAATTAAAGGCGAATATAAGGACACCGTGGCGGCATTAAAGGGATGCATCCACCGGTTTCCCAAGGTTTCACTGCAGCTTCTTGACAGTGTGTATCCTATGGGGGACGAGGTGGTGCTCATTTATGAAGCAACCGGAAGAGTTGTCAGGCCCGGAGGTCTTCCCATAGAAGAAGGCATTGCTGTCTTCAATGTAGAAACCATGTATAATATTTACAGAGCCCTGCATAAAAACCAGCCTGTGACGGATAAACTGGTAACCATAGTAGGGGAAGTGGCGGAGCCGGTTACGGTCAGGGTGCCTCTGGGAACCCCGCTGGAAACCTGTGTGGCATTTGCGGGGGGAGCTGTCGTGAAGGATCCGGTTTATTTGGTTGGCGGTCCTATGATGGGGAATATAAAAAGTGCGTCGGCCCCGGTGACTAAAACCACCAATGCGGTTCTGGTGCTGCCAAAGGAGCATTCCCTGATTCAGAAGAAAAACCAGAATCCGGCCATCGGATTAAAGCGTGCGGCGTCCGCGTGCTGCCAGTGCCAGGCGTGTACGGATCTGTGCCCCAGACATGCGCTGGGACACCAAATTGAACCTCATAAATTCATGCGGGCTGCAGCAAACCGGGATTTCAGGGATGCCAATCCTTTTGTTAATACGTTTTTCTGCAGCTCCTGCGGTTTGTGTGAGCTGTATTCCTGTCCCCAGGGGCTGGCGCCAAGAAGCCTGATGGCGGAATATAAGGCTGGGCTTCGGAAAGCGGGAGTGAAACCTCCGGCGGATATTCTCCCCGCTCCCGTAAGGGAATCCAGGGAATACCGCAAAGCGCCGGAGGAACGGCTGGAGGCCAGACTGGGACTGTCCGCTTATGACAGGGAAGCGCCTATTGAAGATGAAGTGAAGAAAGTGAACGTGGTTGCCATCCCTCTAAGCCAGCATATCGGGGCGCCGGCGGAGCCGGTGGTATCCGTGGGGGATGCGGTGGAAAGAGGGCAGGTAATAGCTGCCGCAGCCAAAGGCTTGAGTGTGCCGATCCATGCCTCTGTCAGCGGCAGGGTAACAGGCGTAGGCGGCGGTGTGATTACTCTGACTGTGTCGTAAGAGAGGTAAGAATATATGAGCAAGGCTATAGGCATGATTGAATTTAAAACGGTTTCCGCAGGAATTACCGCTGCGGATGTGATGGTAAAGACGGCGGATGTGGAGCTGCTGGAAGCGCAGACGGTCTGTCCGGGAAAGTACATTGCTTTAGTCAGCGGACAATTAAGCGCAGTGAATGCAGCGGTGGAAGCGGCGGGAAAGGTGAGGGAAGAAGAGCTGATTGACAGCTTTGTTCTTGGAAATCCCCATGAAAGTATTTTTCCGGCTATTTACGGAGCTACGCAAATTGATAAAATCAGTGCCTTCGGCATTCTGGAAACCTATGACGCGGCGTCTATTATCGTGGCAGCGGATGTGGCGGCTAAAACGGCAATCGTAGATCTGATTGAGCTTCGTATCGCCAAAGGGATGTGCGGAAAATCCTATCTGATACTGACCGGGGAGGTTGCGGCGGTGGAAGCGGCCATAGAAAAAGCAAAACAGTCCGTCGCGGGTAACGGAATGTATCTGGATTCGTCCGTGATTGCCCACCCGGATGAACAGATCTGCCGTTCCATTTTGTAACGCATATCGATAAGGCATATAAGGGAAGGGTTGCTTATGTTAGCAGTAGAGAGAAGAAATCTGATTCTTGAAAAGCTGCAGGAGGATAAAAAGGTTATCGTCAGCGAACTGAGCCAGGAATTCCAGGTATCCGAGGAAACCATCCGAAGAGATTTGGATAAGCTGGATAAGGACGGACTGGCGGTAAAAAGCTACGGCGGAGCGGTATTAAATGAAAATACCAGCCTGGATATGCCCTTTAATATCCGAAAAAAAAATAATCCTGCAGGCAAACAGCGGATAGCCAAAATCGTGGAAACACTCATCGAGGACGGGGATCATATTATCCTGGATCCCAGCACGACAGCCGTATTCATCGCCAAGGCACTGAAGCAAAAGGAACGTCTGACGGTAATCACCAATTCCATTGAAGTGATTCTGGAGCTTTCCGATGTGGCGGACTGGAATATTATTTCTTCAGGCGGAAGCCTGAAAGAAGGATATCTGGCGCTGGTGGGGCCAAGGGCTATCGAAGGCCTGGGAGCCTTCAATGTGGAAAAGGTGGTCCTTTCCTGTAAAGGGCTTGATATGGAAAAAGGAATTACGGACGGGAACGAACTTTTTTCCCAGGCTAAGCAGACGATGCTGAAATCCGCCAAGCAGTGTATTCTGGCGGTAGATCACACAAAATTCGGAAAAGTGGCATTTTCCAAAATCTGTGACATCAATCATATCCAGGTGGTGGTTACCGATGAAAAGCCGTCCGATACCTGGCTGGAGCTGTTCGAACGCTCCGGTATCACCTGTCTGTATCCGGAGAACTGACCGGCTCATG
Source organism: Eisenbergiella sp. OF01-20 (assembly GCF_003478085.1). Taxonomy (NCBI): domain Bacteria; kingdom Bacillati; phylum Bacillota; class Clostridia; order Lachnospirales; family Lachnospiraceae; genus Eisenbergiella; species Eisenbergiella sp. OF01-20. The sequence continues at coordinate 81,943 of NZ_QUES01000021.1, forward strand.
GGAAAGACGGTAGGTGCGCGGCGTCATGCCGAACTGCTCCCTGAAAATCCGGTGAAAATAACTTGTGTTGTCATACCCCACAGACGCGATGATTTCCTCCACGGGAAGCGTGGTTGTGGTAAGCAGAAAGGCTGACTGGTTCAGCCTTTTTGTCTGCAGTAAGTTCTTAAAGGTTTTTCCCGTCATCCGGCTGATCAGCCTGCTTAAATAATAGGCCGGTTCCTTCAGCTGCGCGGAAAGCTCATCCAGCGTGGCTGTCTTATAATTTTCTTCCACATATTTCATTGCCGTAAAGACTATATTCTGTTCATGCTGCCCCGGATCGTCCTGATTGATTTTATCCGTATGGTTCAAAAGCTGGAGAAACAACAGTCCCATGGTGGTCTGATTGATATTCCTGCGGTTCGGCTGGCGGTATACCAGAGACCATATCAGGTTTTCCACTAAATTCTGTATGGGCAGGACCTGGCTGACATGAAAATGAAGATAGTCGGTAAAGCTGCGGTTTTTTTTCAGCGAACCCACCAGGAATTCCCGCAGCGCACTCCGTTCGTCCATCATCAGAAAGGTTTTGTCAAAAAATTCGGGAAGGACGATAAAATTAACCGCAATATCCTCTTCTTTGGCAGGAAGGATTTCCTGCGTGGCGTTCTGGTTCAGGAACAAGAGATCACCCGTGTCCAGTGTGACCTTTGTCGTCTTATTTATGATGTGGGTAGTGGTTCCGCTGCACATGTATATGATTTCTATATAATTATGTCTGTGGCTGGGAAACCGTACAAACCGGGTATGGGGCCTGATATCAATCAGCTTTCCCGCATCCAGCATCTGGCGGCTGTCCACGATGAAATCGTCTTCGGCGGTATAAATGCTTTTCTGTACCTTCGTCGCCCCGGCAAGGATCTGCTTTTCCTCGGGGGAGATCACCTTCAGTTTGTTTAAAAGTTCCTGGTTCATGTGTGTCCTTTCCTGCTTTCCATATAGTGAGGAAGACCGGCGGTCTGTCCGGAGGACTTTCCCCGTCTGGCGGGGAAAGACTGAGTAAGGTTATCATACCATTTTGCTTTTTATAAGTCAAAGAGCCAGAGGGGGCAGATAAAAAAAGTGCAAATAAGGACGGTAAATTTGCAATCCCCGTCCTAAAAAAAGGAGGATGCCGGTAGTATAATAAATAGAGTGATGTCAGGATTACAAAAGTGTGGCGGTAAGTCACGGGAAGGAATGAGTGGATTATGGCTGAATATTATCTTGCGGTAGATATCGGGGCTTCCAGCGGCCGTCATATTCTGGGGCATCTGGAAAACGGCAGAATGGAACTGGAAGAGGTATACCGGTTTGAAAACGGTATGGAGAAAAAGGACGGTCATCTGTGCTGGAATATCCCTGCGCTGTTTCGTGAGATCAAAGAAGGGCTGAAGGCCTGTAAGGCGGCGGGAAAGGTACCGAAGTCCATGGGAATCGATACCTGGGCGGTGGATTATGTGCTGCTTGATAAGCAAGATCGGATTCTGGGCAATACCTATGGTTACCGGGACGGCAGGACAAAAGGAATGGATAAAGAGGTTTACCGGGTCATTCCGGAGGATGCGCTGTATGCCAGAACCGGGATCCAGAAACAGATTTTTAATACCATTTACCAGCTTATGGCGGTTTCAAAACAGGAGCCGGAGAATATGGAGAAAGCCGACTGGCTGCTGATGCTGCCGGATTATTTTCATTTTCTGCTTACAGGGAATAAAATGTCCGAATATACCAACGCCACATCGACCCAGCTTGTCAGCCCCGAAACCAAGCAGTGGGATTATGAACTGATAGAAAGATTGGGATATAACCTTGCTGTTTTCCACCCCCTGCATATGCCGGGAACCGTGGTGGGACCTTTTTCCAAAGAGGTGGAGGAAGAAGTGGGCTTTTCCTGCGAAGTGGTTATGCCTGCCACCCATGATACGGCATCGGCGGTTATTTCGGTGCCGGCCCTCACGGAGGATTGTCTGTACATAAGCTCCGGGACATGGTCTTTGATGGGAATCGAAAATGACAGGGCTATTTGTACGCCGGAGAGCAGAAAACGGAATTTTACAAATGAGGGCGGCTATGAATACCGTTTCCGTTATCTGAAAAATATCATGGGGCTATGGATGATACAGTCCGTACGTCATGAGCTGGAAGATAAGTACTCCTTTGCCGGGCTTTGTGAGATGGCGGCACAGGAAAGTGATTTCCCATCCCGTGTGGATGTAAATGACGACGCTTTTCTGGCGCCTGAAAATATGACGGAGGCGATCAAAGCCTGCTGCAGAAAAAATGGATGGAAAGAGCCGGAAACCACCGGACAGATCGCGACGGTTATTTACCAGAGCCTGGCGGAAAGCTACGCGGAAACCGTGCGGGAAATCGAATCGTTGACGGGAAGACATTTTGATTCCATCAATATCGTGGGCGGCGGTTCCCATGCGGCCTATTTGAACCAGCTTACCGCAGATAAATCCGGCTGCTGTGTCTATGCCGGTCCCGGTGAAGCTACCGCAATCGGAAACCTGGCGGTACAGATGCTCAAGGATGGTAAATTCGCAGGGCTTGCCCAGGTACGCGCCTGCATCTATGAGTCCTTCGGCGTGAAAAAGTATGATCCCAGCTGAATGACAGCTGGTTTCCTCCGGAAACGGAGAGGGGCCAATGCCGGAAGGCAGTAATCCTATTATAAAAAAAGTGTTAAGAGACACGGTGTCCCTGGAGGACGGAAAGGAAGATTTATGAACGTAAAAGAAAGATACGATTCTGCGAAGGAAATGTATGCGGCGATGGGTGTGGATACGGACAAGGCAGTGGAAACCCTTGAAAAAATTGCAATTTCTATGCACTGCTGGCAGGGGGATGATGTAACCGGTTTTGATCAGAAGGGGCCTCTTACAGGGGGAATCCAGGCTACCGGAAATTATCCCGGAAAGGCCGGAACACCGGAAGAACTGATGGCGGATATCGATAAGGTATTCAGCCTGGTACCCGGCAGGCATAAGCTGAACCTGCATGCCAGCTATGCTGTGTTTGAAGAGGGCGAATTTGCGGACAGAGATAAGCTGGAGCCCAAACATTTTCAGAAATGGGTGGATTTCGCTAAGGAAAGAGGAATCGGCCTGGATTTTAACCCCACCTTTTTCTCGCACAGTAAGGTAGTGGACGGACTTACCCTGTCCAGCCCTATTGATGAGGTGCGTAATTTCTGGATTGAACACGGAAAAGCGTGTGTCCGCATTTCCCAGTATTTTGCGGAAGAACTGGGCGTTCCCTGTGCAATGAATATATGGATCCCGGACGGCTACAAGGATATTCCTGCCGACAGAATAGGCCCCAGAGCCAGATTTAAGGATTCCCTGGATCAGATACTTTCTATCCCTTATGACAAAGCAAAGGTTCTCGTATGCCTGGAATCCAAGGTGTTCGGCATCGGCCTGGAATCCTATACCGTAGGTTCCAGTGAATTCACCATAAACTATGCGGCTAAGAACGGTATCATCAGCCTGATGGATAACGGGCATTATCATCCGACGGAGCTGGTATCCGATAAAATATCTTCCATGCTTCTGTTTAATGAGAAGATTGCCCTCCATGTGACACGGCCGGTCCGCTGGGACAGTGACCATGTAGTGCTGTTTGATGATGAAACCAAAGAAATTGCCAAAGAAATCGTTAGAAATGACGCCATTGACCGCGTTCTTCTCGCCCTGGATTTCTTTGATGCCAGCATTAACCGTGTGTCCGCGTGGACAGTAGGCATGAGAAATATGCAGAAGGCCCTGTTATACGCCCTTGTTTCTCCCAACAAGCAATTCAAGGAGCTGCAGGATACCAACCAGTTTACCGAACTGATGGCAATGCAGGAGGAAATGAAGACCTATCCTTTCGGTGATGTCTGGGATTATTTCTGCGAAAAGAACAATGTGCCTGTAAAGGGTGACTGGTTCAAGGAAGTGAAGAAGTATGAAGAGGAAGTGCTTTCCAAGAGAGCATGAGCGGTGACCGTTCAGACAAGTACGAACGGTAATCACAGGCCCGTCAGACGCACATTTGACAAAAAACGGCAGTCATGATATGATAACCGACAGAACAATACCGGTACCGGTATTGCAAAATACATATGTTCAGGGGAGCTTGTGAGCAGGCTGAGAGGAAGTAATCCAACTTCGACCCTTAAACCTGATTTGGGTAATGCCAACGTAGGAAGAAGTGAGAGATCAGTTTATCAGCGGAGTATACCTATAGGGGTATGCTCCGTTTTTTTGGACTTTCCTCCGGATACAGACATTTCTCCTCCGAATCAGGCCCTCCTGAACAGGAAAGAGGGAAGCAGGATGGATTATGCTACACAGATGGAGGCGGCACGTAAGGGAATCCTTACAGAAGAGATGAGAATTGTTGCCGGAAAAGAAAAGCTTTCAGAAGAACTTCTTATGCGGCTTATGGCAGAGGGAAAAATCATCATTCCCTGTAATAAGCTTCATAAGTCCCTGGTGCCTAACGGGCTTGGCTCGATGCTGAAAACGAAAGTCAATGTGAATCTGGGGACCTCCAGGGATATGACGGATTTGGAGATGGAATATGAAAAAGTGCGCAGCGCCGTGAATATGGGTGCGGAGGCCATTATGGATCTGAGCTCCTTCGGTGATACCCGGAAATTCAGAAGGTATCTTACGCAGAATTGCCCGGCGATGATCGGAACGGTGCCTATCTATGATGCGGTGGTTTCTTATCACAAACCGCTGATGAAGATAACCTCACGGGAATGGATGGATATCGTGCGCATGCATGCGGAGGACGGTGTGGATTTTATGACGATCCACTGCGGCATTAACCGGGAAACCGCCCATAAATTCAAGAAAAACAAAAGGCTGACCAATATCGTTTCCAGAGGAGGCTCCATTCTTTTCGCCTGGATGGAAATGACAGGGGAAGAAAATCCTTTTTATGCCTATTTTGATGAAATCCTGGATATCTGCCGGGAATATGATGTTACGCTGAGCCTGGGAGACGCCTGCCGGCCCGGCTGTCTGGCGGATGCTTCAGATGCGTCCCAGATTGAGGAACTGATTACTCTGGGAGAACTGACAAAAAGGGCCTGGGAAAAGGCGGTGCAGGTTATGGTGGAAGGGCCGGGACATATGCCGCTGAACCAGATTGCCGCCAATATGGAAATCCAGAAAACACTTTGCCACGGCGCCCCCTTTTATGTGCTGGGGCCGATAGTGACCGATGTGGCTCCGGGTTATGACCATATTACCGCCGCTATCGGCGGCGCGGCCGCAGCCGCAGCCGGGGCTGCTTTTCTGTGCTATGTGACCCCGGCGGAGCATCTGCGCCTCCCGGATTTGGCGGACGTGAAGGAAGGGATTATTGCTGCCAGGATTGCCGCCCATGCGGCAGATATTGCCAAAGGGGTACCGGAAGCGATGTCCTGGGATAATTCCATGAGTGAAGCACGCAAGAGGCTGGATTGGAACGAAATGTTCCGCCTCGCCATGGATCCGGAAAAAGCCGTAAACTACCGGGAAGCCTCCAGGCCGGAAAAAGAGGATACCTGCAGCATGTGCGGAAACTTCTGCGCGGTGAAAAACATGAACCGGATTCTGGACGGAGAGATTGTGTCCATTTTTGAAGAATAAGAGTAACAGGGATAAAACCGTTACGAGCAAGATGAGAAAAGAGGGATAAATATGCAGACAGAGACAAAGCATTCCATGGAACAGAAGCATTCCATGGAACAAAAAAATTCCATGGAACAAAACACTATGGCGGCTTTTCCGGAACGGGTAAAAAACCAGGCACCCCTTATCCATAATATCACGAACTATGTTACTGTAAACGATTGTGCCAACATTTTGCTGGCCTGCGGGGGTTCTCCTATTATGGCCGATGATTTGCAGGAAGCGGAGGAAATCACCTCCCTTTGCGCCGGGCTGAATATCAATATAGGGACGTTGAATCAGCGTACGATACCCGCCATGTTGGCTGCGGGAAAAAAAGCAAATGCCTGCGGGCATCCGGTGCTTCTGGATCCGGTTGGAGCGGGCGCCAGCCGGCTGCGTACGGAAACGGCGGAGAAGCTGTTGAAGGAGGTGCGTTTTACGGCGATACGGGGAAATATTTCCGAGATCAAAGCGCTTGCCCTGGGGATGGGGACGACCAGAGGGGTGGACGCGGACGGTATGGATGCGGTTACGGATGACACTCTGGATGCGGCAGCGGCGTTTACCGGTGCATTTGCCCGGAAAACCGGGGCTGTGGTGGCGGTGACCGGGGCTGTGGATATGGTAACGGACGGGAGTGACATGTATGTCATAAGAAACGGCCATCCTATGATGCGTAAAGTGACAGGAACGGGCTGTATGCTCTCCGCCATGATAACCGCTTATCTTGCTGCAAATCCCGGCTGCCCCCTGGATGCCGTTGCCGCCGCGGTATGTGCGATGGGAATCTGCGGAGAACGGGCCTTCAGCAGGCTGACTCCGGAAGAGGGGAATGCCGCATACAGAAATTATATCATTGATGCCGTATATCATATGGATGGGAAAACATTGGAAAAAGGGGCAGAATTCCGGAAATATAGGCTGGAGGCAGACGGTACTATGGCGCTTTCAAAAGGAGAACAGCCATGAAATGTGAGAAAAGAACCCTGCTTCTGTATGCGGTAACCGACCGGTCATGGGTTGGGGATAAAACGCTTCGCTGGCAGGTGGAAGAGGCTTTGAAGGGCGGGGTTACCTGTGTCCAGCTCCGGGAAAAGGATATGCCGGAGGAGGATTTCCTGAAGGAAGCAGAGGAAATAAAAGTGCTTTGCCGCAGCTATGGTGTCCCTTTTCTGATCAATGATAATGTGACTTTGGCTGTCCGCTGCAAAGCGGACGGCATCCATGTGGGACAGCGGGATATGCAGGCCGGAGAGGTACGCAGAAGGATTGGGGATGCTATGCTGCTGGGAGTATCGGCCCAGACAGTGGAACAGGCGGTGGAAGCGGAAAAAAACGGAGCCGACTATCTGGGAGTCGGCGCGGTGTTTGCCACCTCCACCAAAGCGGATGCGCAGGAGGTTACACTGGATACACTCCGGGAAATCTGCCGTGCGGTTTCCATTCCGGTCTGCGCTATCGGCGGGATCCATAAGGGGAACATGCATGAACTAAGAAACACAGGGATTGACGGAGTGGCTCTGGTTTCCGCTGTTTTCGCCAGCCCTTCTATACAGAAGGATTGCAGAGAACTGCTGGGACTGGCAAAGACCCTGAAACAAAGAGGCGCTGTTTTTGATGCGGACGGAACCCTGCTGGATTCCATGTCCGTCTGGGATACATTGGGTGCGGATTATCTGCGCACAAAGGGGCTTTCTCCCCGGAAGGATCTGGAGGAGCAGTTAAAAAACAGGAGCCTTCACCAGGCGGCTTCTTATTTTCAATCGGCTTATGGAATAACGGATTCGCAGGAAACGATCATAGAGGATATCAATGGCATGATCGCCTCTTTTTATTGCAGTAAGGTACAGCTGAAGAAAGGCGTGAAGGATATGCTGGAAATGCTGCGGAAGGAAGATATAAAGATGTGTGTGGCTACCGCAACGGATAAGAACCTTATAGAGGAAGCGCTGCGAAGAAACGGGATTCTGGATTGTTTTGAGGAAGTTCTCACCTGTGCGGAGGTCGGTGCCGGAAAGGATGAACCTGCCATCTTCCGGGAAGCCCTGCGCATTCTCGGAACGGCAAAAGAAGATACGGTGGTATTTGAAGATGCTCTTTATGCGGTGCGGACGGCAAAAAAGGACGGCTTTTTGGTAGCGGCGGTTTATGACCCTTCTGCGGCCGATGAGGAAGAAAACCTTCGGAAGCTGTCGGATTATTACATCCGATCTTTTGACGAAAGGATAACTATATTTGATGAAAAAAATACTTACGATTGCAGGCTCTGATCCCAGCGGCGGAGCCGGGATACAGGCGGACATAAAAACCATCACGGTGCACGGCCTGTACGCCTGCGCCGTGATAACCTCCCTGACTGCACAGAATACCAGAGGCGTATATGGGATACGGGACGTGGAACCGGATTTTGTGGCGGCTCAGTTGGATAGTGTCTTTTCGGATATTTATCCCGATGCGGTTAAGATAGGAATGGTATCCGGGAAAGGAATCCTGGAAGTGATTCTGAATAAGCTGAGGCAGTACCGGCCGTCCCATATCATAATTGATCCGGTTATGGTATCCACCAGCGGCCGTGAGCTGCTTTCTTACCGGGCGCGGAAGCTTATGGAGGAGGAATTGCTGCCTATGGGAACGCTCATTACACCGAATATCCCCGAAGCACAGACTCTGACCGGCCTGTCTGTCCAAACAGAAGCGGATATGGAGGAAGCGGCGGAAAGGCTTGCCCTGCGCACCGGAAATGCCGTACTGATAAAAGGCGGGCACCGGGAAGGGGAAGCGGCGGATATTCTGTTTTGCGGCGGAAAGGTATCCCGTTTTGTATCTCCGCGTATAGAGAATCCCAATACACATGGTACCGGCTGCACCCTTTCTTCCTCCATCGCCTGCCATATGGCGGAAGGGAACGATATAGAGGAGAGCATACGAAAAGCAAAAGAATACCTGAACGGAGCGCTTGAGGCAATGCTTGATCTGGGGAAAGGGAATGGACCCCTGAATCATATGTACGCCATAAGAGGTTCAGGTATCCAGAATAAATAGTTCCGATCCGTGCTCCTTCAGCCATTTTTTATGATCGTTATAATCCGGCATGACATCCGCCACCGCATTCCAGAAATTCCGGGAATGATCCATATGCTTCAGATGACAAAGCTCATGGACCACCACATAATCCAACACTTTGGGAGGGGCCATCATAAGCCGCCAGTTAAAGGAGAGGGTACCGCGGCCTGAACAGCTGCCCCAGCGTGTCCGCTGGCCCCGTATGGTAATGCGTTTATAGGTACCGCCCGTAAATTGTTGATAATATGCCGCTCTCATAGGAAAATACGATGCCGCCGCCTGACGGTATCTTTTTTCAAATGCCTGTTTCTGGGAAACGGTCATGTCTGCAGGGAAAGTAAACATAGCAACCTCATTTTCTGTCCGGAGTATATCTTATGCGGTTCCTTCTGCCCGGCTAAAAACGCAGGGCGGGACACGGAACCGTAATCAGTGATAATCATACAATGCCAAAATAGATTTTAACATAAAATCTTTTCAACAGGGGAAAAAGTTGCTACAATAGAAAAGAATGTATTCGTTACAGATTACGGAGTGAACAGTATCATGTATTATGTAATGAGTACGGGACATGCTGTGAGAAAAGGAAACAGAAAGGAAATGTGCCCGAACTGGTGCTGCCCGCTATTGTTACCGGCCGGATGGAGCACAAGGGGCGGGAAAGAAAGAATGGTGAAGAAGAGAGCACGAAAATGGAATATGCTGGAGGATTCTCCCGGAATTACCCTGTTCCTGTTTGCCCTTCCGATGATCCTGGGCAATCTGTTCCAGCAGTTTTATAATATGGTGGATTCCATGATTGTGGGGCAGTTTGTGGGGGAGAAGGCTCTGGCTGCCGTAGGCGCTTCTTATGCGCTTACAAATGTATTTGTAATGATTGCGATCGGCGGGGGGATCGGCGCTTCCGTCATAACCTCCCAATATCTGGGAGCCGGCGATACCGGAAAAATGAAAACCTCCGTTTACACGGCGCTCCTGACCTTCCTTGCTGTGGGAGGCCTGCTGGGGGTATTTGGTTTTTTGATGAACCGGCAGATATTGGTATGGCTGAATACACCGGACGATATTCTGGTAGCGGCGGGGATCTACCTGGGAATTTATTTTCTGGGAATGCCTTTTTTGTTTATGTATAATATCCTTTCCTCTATGTTCAATGCGATGGGAGATTCCAGAACGCCTTTGTGCCTGCTCATTTTTTCCTCCGTATTAAATATTTTCCTGGATCTGTGGTTTGTAACGCAGTTCGGGATGGGAGTGGCAGGTGTGGCGATAGCAACGGTAATTGCGCAGGGAACGGCGGCTGTCATATCCTTTCTGCTGCTGATGCACCGCCTGCGCAGCTTTGAGGCCAAAGGGACTGTGCCGGTATATGATGCGGGAATTCTCGGTTCCATGGTAAGGATAGCGCTTCCGTCCATTTTGCAGCAGTCCATCGTTTCCATCGGCATGCTGCTGGTACAGTCTGTGGTAAATGGATTCGGCTCTTCGGTTCTTGCCGGTTATGCGGCCGGTACCAGGATAGAGTCCATTTGTATTGTTCCCATGATATCCACGGGAAACGCGATGTCTACCTTTACGGCCCAGAATATGGGAGCTGGAAAGCCGGAACGCGTCCGCAGAGGATACCGGGCCGCCTATGCCATCACCGGCGGTTTTGCGCTTTTAATCGGCCTGCTTCTGTTTTTCTTTGATAAGCAGATTATCGGTGCATTTATGGACAGCCAAAGCGGTACGGTGGCATTTGAAACGGGTACGGGATATTTATCTTTTATTAAGTTTTTCTTTATCTGTATCGGCCTGAAGGCGGTTACGGACGGAGTCCTCCGGGGAGCCGGGGACGTGGTGGTATTTACGCTGGCGAACCTGGTGAATCTGGGAATCCGGGTATCCGGGGCATTCCTCCTTGCGCCTGTGATCGGAGTGGCGGCGGTATGGTATGCGGTGCCGGCGGGATGGACGGTGAATTACCTTATATCCTTAGGCAGGTATCTTACCGGAAAATGGAGTAAAAAAAATCTGGTCGGTTAAATCGGATTATAAAAGAAAAGGAGAACAGCTATGGCAGGTAGATGTGTGATTATCGGGGCAGGGGATCTGACCGTTTCGGAAATTCCTCTTCATGAAGGGGATTTTATAATTGCGGCGGACGGCGGTTTTGGCTATTGCAGATATCTGGAAATAGAACCGGATATGATCATGGGAGATTTTGATTCCATTGATGAGCGCAATCTGGAATCCATTATGGAAATGCGCGCCCTCCATCCCGAAAAGGTGAAGGTGCTTCCTGCGCAAAAGGATGATACGGATATGCTGGCGGCCATTAAAGAAGGGCTGCAGAGGGGATTTACGGAATTCGTCATTTACGGGGGGCAGGGAGGCAGGCTTTCCCATACCATGGCAAATATCCAATGCCTGGCCTATTTAAAGGAGAAAGGGGCAAAAGGATATCTGATGGACGGAAACGGTATGATACTGGTAGCCAGAAATGAAACCGTTAGCTTTAAAAAGAACCTGGAGGGCTTTCTGTCCTTGTTTTCCCTTGGGGAGAAGGCGGAAGGAGTTACCATCCGTAATATGAAATATCTTCTCGATAAAGCGGTTGTCACCAATGATTTCCCGGTTGGGGTAAGCAATGAATTTATCGGTAAGGAAAGCAGTATTACCGTGGAAAACGGCATGCTGCTGATAATGATAGACTGGAACTGAACAGGCATGGAAAAAGGCAGGAGAAAAAATCTTCTGCTTTTTTAAAACCTTTTTTTCTAAAAAGAAGTTATATAAGGTGTAACGGTGTTACAGTACCGACCTGTCTTAACCGTTACGTAACAAGACTGCACGTTGCCATTGAATACACTAAAGGGGCCTCTTTCGTGGACGATACAAAATTGATCAGGGAAATACATAAGGGAAACACATCACTGCTGGAACAGGTGGCGGAAAAATACTATGACGATATCTACCGGTTCTGCTGTTATCAGACGGGGAGCCGGGAGGATGCCTATGACTGCGCCCAGGAAACGTTTATCCGCTTTATCCGCTATGCGGACAGCTACCGGGATAACAACCTGAAAGGGTATCTGCTCACTATCGCCAGAAATGTCTGCCGGGACTATTTTAAGTGTGCAGCAAGGGAACAGGAATTCATAAATGGACAGATGGATCAGGTGGCAGAAGAAAAAGGGGTGTCATGGACAGAGGAACCATATTACCATGATACGCTGTTAAAGGCCCTTGGACTTCTTCCTGCGCTGCAGAGGGAAGCTTTGATCCTGTATTATTATGATGAACTGAAAATACGGGAAATCGCCCGGATTACGGAAACGAATGCGGCTACGGTTAAATCCAGGCTGCATCAGGGAAAGATCAAGCTGAAGAAGCTATTGGAGGAGGCCTGAGAAATGGATTTCGGTAAAAAGAAACAGAACGGCTGGTCCAGGAAGGAGGGCAGGGCGCTCTTCGGAAAAGGGCCGGAAGTGGATCCAAACCGAAGGGCAGCGGCAATGGAAGCCGTCCGTCTGGAAATTGACAGAAAGAAAACAAGCTATACGCCGTCCGCCGCGGAAATATTCCGGACCGTGCTTTCAATGATATCCGCTGATTACTGGTATTTACAGGCAGCGCTGCTGTGTCTGGGAATCTGGATCGCCGGCAGGGCGGATGTCCTGTATCTGCCGGTAAGCCTGCAGACAGGCGCAGCAAACAGCCGGGAACTGTTGCTGCTGCCGACACTGTCTGCTTTGCTGGCACTGATAGGGATAACCGGATTTGGGGAACTTGCCAAAAGCTTTGCCTGCCGTATGGCGGAACTGGAGCAGAGCTGCTATTTGAATCTGCGCCAGCTGCTGGCAGTGAGGATGGCAATAACCGGATTGCTGAATCTTTTGTTTCTGGCATGCTTTATCGGCGTGTCCCAGGGAAGGCTGCAGGCGGGACTGCTTCGGGTGAGCCTCTATCTGCTGACACCGTATGTATGCAATATGCTGTTGTATTTTACCGCTTTTACCTTTGGACGGGGGAGAGGGAAGCTGCTGCAGATAAGCATTCTTTTGGCTGCCGGCTGTCTTTCCTTTTTGCCGGTACTGCTTCCGGGCCTTTATGAAATATCCGCTCTTGGCTTGTGGATAGCCGCCCTTTTCGGAGCTGCCGCGCTTATGGCCGCAGAGATTGTTTACCTGACCAAAGAACTGGAAAGAGGAGAAAAAATATGCTGGAACTGACACTGAATCAGGTTACAAAAAAATATAAGGATACCTGTGCGGTAGATCATGTAGATGCCGTCTTTACCCATGGCGTTTACGGTCTGCTGGGCGCAAACGGCGCCGGCAAGACCACGCTGCTCCGTCTTATGTGCGATATTCTCAGGCCGGACGAGGGAGCCGTTATGCTGGATCAGAATCCAATCGGCAGGCTGGGGGCCTCCTACAGACGCTTACTGGGTTATCTGCCCCAGGATTTCGGATTTTATCCGGATTTCACCGCAGAAAGATTCCTTTTGTATATGGCGGCACTGAAAGCGGTTCCCGCTTTGGAAGCAAAACAGAAAACCGGAGAACTGCTGGCTATGGTAGGCCTGGAGGACAGTAAAAGGAAAAAAATCAAGACCTTTTCCGGAGGGATGGTACGCCGCCTGGGGATTGCGCAGGCAATGCTCAATGACCCGGAAATTCTTATACTGGATGAACCTACAGCCGGACTGGATCCCAGGGAGCGCATCCGGTTCCGGAATATTATCAGTTCCTTTTCCAAAGACAGGATCGTGATCCTTTCCACCCATATTGTTTCGGATGTGGAATACATCGCAGATGAAATCCTGCTCATGAAAAAAGGAAAATTCCTGCAGCAGGGAAGTGTGGAAAATATCACAAAGCAGGTTCAGGGCCGGGTGTGGGAGATTGTGACGGATCCCGAAGGCGCACAGCGGATGAGCGGTATGTATGCGGTGAGCAACCTGAAGAACCAGGGAGATAAGGTAGCCATGCGTATCCTTGCGGAGGAATGTCCGGCACCGGAGGCAGTGTGTGCGGCGCCGGTGCTGGAGGATGTCTATTTGTATTATTTCAGGGAGGAGGCGCAATGATGCTGCTGCGGACAGAACTGGAGAAATTGTGGAAACGGCCTGTCCTGTGGATCGGGTTTGCCGTTTCCCTGCTGGTTGGAAGCTATCTTACCTGGTCCATGCTGCCCACTGTAGTTACCGGAGAAGAGACGCTTACAGGCCGGAAAGCCGCAGAATACAACCGGCGCCTTACGGCGGAATATGAGGGGTATCTGACAGACGAGAAAGCCGAAGCGATAATCGCAAGGTTTGGTTTTGCACGCTATGATGAGGACGGGAGATGTGTGTACGGTAACTTTCTGAACCGCTTTGTTACAGAAAAAATGTCAGATTACAGCGGAGAAGGACGGAAAGCCTCACGGATTATTCCGTTAACAGATCAGGAAAGCCGTTTGGGAGCCTGCAGCTACAGAGACAGTATTTATTTTGCCTGTACACAAGGATGGGATGAACTGTGGGAAATTTTTATGGGATTGGCCATAGTCTGGGGGATCACCGTAGTAATTTTGCTGGCGCCTGTATATTCCTCGGATAAAATACTCCGCACGGCTCCGGTGATAAGAGCGAGTGCCGAGGGAAGACGGAAAATGGTTCTTGCCCGGCTCGCCTCCTCCTGGCTTGTCGCTGCAGGCGGCTTCTTCCTGCTGGCATCGGTTTTGTTTCTTGCATGCGGCTTTCTGTATGGTTTTGAAGGGCTGAAGGCAAATATCCTCTGTCTGGACGCTGCTCCCTATATGTGGCCCAAGTCTGTAACGGTAGGAGGCTTTTTGTTTGGGATCTATCTGCCCCGGGCGGTATTGGGCGTTACGGTGCTTGTGCTCTTGGTTTCCGGTATTTCCGCCTGCTGTGAAAGGACCCTGTCCTCCGTATGTATCTCCGCCTTCGTGTTTGCGTTTCCCGTTGTGAGAAATATGCTGATGGTATTTACCTTTCTCACTCCGCTTTTTTCTCTTCTGGTATATGGGATGCCATTTTATATGATGATACCCCTTTATAATGCAGGCAGAAGCCCTTACCGTATTTTGCAGGCTGTGGCAGCTATCCTGTTCTGCCTAGCGGGACTGTGGATGGTGTATGACGGTTGGTGCCGTAACAGAAAGGAGCACGGAAGATGAGATTATATTTGTTTGAACTGGAGAAAATATGGAAAAAACCGCTGCATTTAGCTGCGGTTTCCGGTTGTGCCGTGTTTACATTTGCTATATGGTGGATGTATGCCGAACAGGCGGACTATAGTGTGGGGGAAGGCGCGGCAGCGCTCCTGCTGCTTCTGGGAGTTCACGGTCTGTTTGCGTCCCTGCTGTCTATGCTGTTCACAGCCCCGTTATTTGCAGAAGAATACAGCCGTAATATGCAGGGACTGCTGTGGACATCAATGAAAGGTAGAAAGGAAACGGCCTGGAGCAAGGCGGCCGCCGCCGTTACCCTGTCGCTGATGGTTTATATGGGTTTCCTGGCGGCTGATTTTCTATTCGTTTTCTGCGTCTGGGGAGCGTCAGACTGGAGCGGCGGCCTGGGACAGCCGTCATATGCATGGCTGGATACCACACTTACCGTTTCGCTGGGAACGGCAACGGCTGTGGCTGTTTTAACGGGAAGCTGTGCGATATTGCTCATTGCCGGGTGCGCTTACTGTATTTCCGCTTGTTCGGAGACTCCGTTTAAAGCGGTCAGCATCTTGGGGATTTCCTATTTTGCGGGAGGTATTCTGTTTGACTGGGGCGTCAGGGCGGGAGTCCCTCTGGCGGCAAGGATTTTTTCCTTTAGCCCTGCGGTTCTCTCCGGTTTCCAGATGTACAAAGGACCCTGGGAGGAGCAATGGTTTGGGGGAGGTTATATACTGCTTGTACCTGTGGTTACGGCATCGGTGTGCCTGCTTTTGTTTGCCGCCGGCGGCCGGAGGTTCTGCAGAGGGTTATTCCTGTGAACAACGTGCCAAACGGATGTGCTTGCGCACGCGCTGTTTCCATGTTTCCAGGCTGAAATCCTGGATAAAGTCGATGAGCAGTGAGGAAATGGTTACAGTGACAAAGGAATAGGCAATACGGCCAAGGGGGATATAGGTCAGGGAAAGAAGGAGCACCGTAATATCCGTTGCCAGATAGGCACGGGCGATTTTACACCGGGTGAGCTTCGAGATAACCATTGCCAGGGCGTCGTCCCCTCCGCTGGAAGCTTTCTGCCTGACCACAAGACCAACGCCGATTCCGACGAAAAAGGCTCCTGCAACCGCCGCCGCAAGGGGATGTTCGGTCAAATCCGGGAACAGGTAAGGAAGGCTTTCCCACAGCTTCAGAAAACCTGCGAGGCAAAGTGTTGCAGCGATGGAACGGATGAGGAAATCCTTACCCAGATACCGGAAACCGAACAGATAGCACAGGGCATCCAGCAGCGGTGACAACAGGGCCGCAGGTATGGCGAACCAGTAATTGAGCAGAAGAATCATGCCGAGGACACCGCCTTCCGTAATATGAACCCGTTTATGGATATTCACCATGCCAAACGCCAGGATAGCAGTGCCGGCCAGAATGGATAACACAGTTTTCAAAGGGAAGATGTCCTTTAGACTTTGAAGCATTTCCCTGTAATTCTTTTGTAATATGGTACGCAAAATAAAACCTCATTTCTTTCTTACGCAAACTTCGCAGTTGACGAAGGAGCTTCCGCCGGCTGCCTGCGAAGTTTGCGTATCTTATATTTTCGGATGTAAAATAACTATAAACTCTGGTATAATACCAAGGTCAATGTTTTTTTGCTTTTTGTAATGATTACAACGATAAAAGGGATGGAAGGCAGGCGCAATTATGAAAGATTACTATACAATCGGTGAAATTTCAGAATTATACGGGATCGGTACGGATTCTCTTCGTTACTATGAGGAAATCGGCGTACTGGAACCCAAGAGAGGAAAGAACGGCTATCGGCTGTACCGTCTGAAGGACATCTGCCGCCTCAATATCATACGGGATCTGCTTCAGCTGGGATTTTCCATGAAGCAGGTAAAGGCGTACATGGAAAGTCTGAATCTGGATAACACCATGCGTATGCTGGAGGATGAAAAGAAATCGATCCATCAGCAGAAGGAGAAACTCAGGCTTGCGGAGCAGTCAATTGAGAAACGAATGGAACATATCATGAAATACCGGAATGAGGAGGAGGCTTCTTACCGGGAGGTTCCCTATCCAAACAGGTATTGCCTGCAGCTGAACGAGGATATAACCAGGGACGATGAGGTTGATTTTGCCATAAAAAGGCTGCAGAAGAGACATGAAGATAAAATCCGCAGCATCGGGGATCAGAATTTCGGCGCCAGCCTTTCGGCCGCGGATGTGAAGAACGGAATCTATTATTTGTTTCATTCCGTATTTTTTATCCTGCAAAGCGGGGAAGAAGGAAGCAGCGGCTTCCGGGAAAATTATGATTTCCGGGGAAATTATGATTTCCAAGGAAATTATGATTTCCTTTTACCCAAAGGCACTTATCTGTGTACCTTTTACCGGGGAGAATACCGGCAGTCCCCGCAGCGTGCGCTGGAGCTGCTGGAAGAAGCTTCCCGGAGAGGCTACAGGATAACGGGCGATATTCTGGAACTGTATCCTATTGATAACCGGTATACGATGAAGCCGGAGGAATTTGTGACCGAACTGCAAATCAGAGTGGAAAAGGCGTGACACAAATCAAGGAAGCCCTCCGCCGGTTTAAACGGCGGAGGGCTTCCTTTTGGAAATGCCGGAGAATGGATTCCCTGGCTATATGACATTTTTAAACTGGCTCATATACAGATGGTAATAAGCGCCCTTTTGAGCCATCAGCGAAGCGGCGTCACCTTCCTCAGCGATAGTGCCGTTGTCAATGACAAAAATGCGGTCTGCCTTCTGAATCGTGGAAAGCCTGTGGGCGATAACAAAAGAAGTACGCCCTTTCAGCAGGTTTTCGATACCTGCCTGCACCAGCAGCTCCGTTTTGGTGTCGATGCTGGAGGTGGCTTCATCCAGAATCAGAATGCGGGGATCGGATACCATCGTGCGGGCAAATGCCAGAAGCTGCTTCTGGCCAATGGACAGGCCGCCGCCTCTTTCACTTAGAAACGTATCATAACCGTTATCCAGTTTCATAATGAAATCATGGGCGTTTACCGCTTTCGCAGCGGCGATGATTTCATCATCCGTGGCATCCAGCTTCCCATAGCGGATATTATCCTTGATTGTTCCCGAAAACAGGAAATTGTCCTGGGTCATGATACCCATCTGATGCCGCAGGCTTTCAATGGATACCTCACGGACATCATGGCCGTCAATATAGACATGGCCCTCCTGGATATCATAGAAACGGCTGATCAGATTAACAATGGTGGTTTTACCCGCACCTGTCGGGCCTACCAGAGCAATGGTTTCTCCCGGACGGATATGGAAGCTCACCTGATTCAGGATTTTGGTTATGCCGTCATAGGAAAAAGTGACCTTATCGAACACCACATCTCCCTGTATCTGGGGAAGCTCCTTCACATCATCCTGATCGGTGATAGCAGAGGGGGTATCCATAATTTCAAATACCCGTTCCGCACCTGCTATGTTGGTTATCATCTGGTTATAGAAATTGCTCAGGTTCATAATAGGATGCCAGAACATGGAAATATAAGTTCCGAAGGCAATAAAGGTACCGATGGACACCTTTTCCGCCCCGATTATGATAATTCCTGTGAAATAAAGGGAAACAATACCGATTCCCCAGCAAAAATCGATGACTGAGCCGATCGCATCATTCAGGCGGACGGCATGGATAAAGGAATCCCTGTGTTCCTTAGTCAGTTCGCGGAAGGTATCCATGGTTTCTTCTTCCGCCCCGAAGCTCTGGATGATGCGGATACCCGAAAGATCCTCATGAACGAACGCGTTCAGGTTGGAGGACTTCTTCCGGTGGATCTGCCACCGTTTATGGGAGCGTGTCTGGATGTACCAGATACAGGCGGCCATCAGGGGAAGGCTTATCATGGAAGCCGCCGCAAGCCCCGGATTTTTAACAAACATGATAGCCACTACAGCGCAGATGGTAATAAAATCCGGAATCAGCGTGGTGACGCAGTTGGAGAGTACATCCTTCAGGGAATTGATATCACCGATAATGCGGGCAAGTATTTTCCCGGTGGGGCGGCTGTCAAAAAACTGGAAGTCCAGTGTCTGGATGTGGCTGTACAGCTCCTGACGGATGGTGACCAGGATGCTGTTGCACACCTTAGCCATGACATACATACGCAGCTTGATTCCCAGAACCATGATCAGATTCAGGACTATGGCAAATAGGATCAGACGTCCAAGGCCGGTAAAATCCCCTCCGGTGATATAGTCATCCACCGCAGACTCCATGATCAGCGGATTCAGAAGGGTAACGACAACGCAAAACCCCATAATAAACAGAACACCTACAATCTGGCTCTTATAGGCGAGCAGATATTTAAAGAGGCGTCCCAATGTCGCCAGTTTTCCGACTTCTATTGTTTTTTCGTCATCTTTATATGAATTAACAGGCATGTGTTTTACGCCTCCTTTCTCTCCTGGCCGGTACCGAGCACACCATATTGTGCCTGCCAGGTTTCATAATACAGGCCCTTTTGGGAAAGAAGGCTTTCGTGTGTCCCCCGTTCCCTGATAGAACCGTTTTCCAGTACAATGATTTCATCCGCATTGCGGACTGCGCTGATACGATGGGCGATTATCAGCTTAGTTGTATTTTTTAACTCCAGCAGTGCCTGCTGAATGGCATATTCCGTTTCCATATCCAAAGCGCTGGTGGAATCGTCCAGAACCAGAATGGGGTTTTTCTTGGCGATAGCCCTGGCAATGCTGATACGCTGTTTCTGCCCGCCGGAAAGCCCTACCCCCCGTTCCCCGATAACTGTTTCATACTGTTCATCCAGCTTCTCGATGAATTCGCTGGCTTGTGCACAGGCGGAAGCCCCGCGGATGGTAGAGGCATCCACGATACCCCGTTTCCCCAGTTTTACGTTTTCGCTGATGGTATCGGAAAAGAGGAAAACATCCTGCATAACAAGGGAAATGTTGCTGCGCAGCTGTTTTAAGGACAAATCCCGGATGTTCACATCATCCACATAAACATTTCCGTCCGTAGCGTCATACAGGCGCTGGAGCAGCTGTATGATAGAGGTCTTTCCCGCGCCGGTGGCTCCCATGATGCCGATTGTGTTGCCGGGCTGGACGCAGAAGGAGATGTCATGGAGGATTTCGTACCCGTCTTCCTTATGAAAGGATACATTTTTGAATTCCACCTTCCCCTTTACTGCGGGAAGCACCTGCACATCCCCAGGCTCTGTAATGCTGGGTTTTACCTGATAAATTTTCCTGATTTTACGGTAGCTTCCCACGGCAGAAGAGAAGTCGTTGGAAAGCCATCCCAGCATTTCCATCGGCCATACGATATTCATGGAATACTCCACAAAGGCGCTCAGGCTTCCGATGCTCAGTTTACCCTGAATGACCAGACCGCCTCCAAAAAACAGGATGATCAGGGGCAGCAGCTTTGTAATCAGGGAGAAGTAAGGATAATATTTAACAAAAACCTTGGACTGGCGCATATTCAGTTCATAATAACGGTTGTTATGGGAAAGGAATTTCCCGATTTCATATTTTTCTCTGGCAAACGCCTTAACCGTCCGCACTCCTGCCAGGTTTTCTTCCGCTACGGTATTAAGCACCGCGTTTTCTTCACTGATATCTTCATAAATAGCGCCCAGACGGCGTTCTTCAAGAACGGCGATCGTACCGGTAATCAGCATGGCGGCAGTTGGAATCAGCGCCAGCTTCCAGTTCAGGCGGTACATGCAGAAGAGCACGATGCCGGTATGGAAAATCACCTCCAGGATGAGCATGCTCACATAACTGACTGCGTTCCAGATACGGTCAATGTCATCCTTGACACGGGACATCAATTCCCCCGTATTTGTTTTATCAAAAAAATCGGCGCTCAGCGACTGGATATGGGCAAAAAGATTCTTGCGCATTTCCGTGGCGATGGAGGAGCCTATCCGGTCGAAGGTAAATTCCTTGGTATAGCCGAATACACAGCGGCCGGCGCCCACAAGCAGTATGCCGCCCAGCAGGTATTTCAGGCTTTCCATCCGCCCGCCTACGATGACATCATCAATGATATGCTTGGTGAGCTGTGGTGATATCATATCCAGGGATACGGCGATCACCATGGAAACAAACCCGCAAAGATAACCGAATTTGTGCTCCATTAAGTAACTGGATAACTTTTTCATAATTGTGTCAAATCCCCCTTATGTAAGATTAAAATTAGGATTGGAAAGAAAAGAATGAGGAAGCAGAGGATGCTTCCGGGCGTGGTGAAGGCGGTAAAACGGCCCTGGGAAAAGGTCTTATCCATAAAGAAAAGGCGTTTTTCCACAAAAAAACCACGCCAGAATTACCTGTCGTGGTAAAATGCCGCTTTGGCCCCTTATGAAGCAGGAATACGGTGGAAAACAAACCGTATGAACCTTTTAAGAAGTGTACGAAGCGTTATTATACCAAGAGGCAATTCCCAGTCTGTTCTCATTGTCCGATAGTGCAGCGGCCTTTCTGTTTCCGTTAGACATAGGTTTTACCTCCTTTTCTTAAAATTTGTTTCGGTTACAGAGTAATTATACCTTACCACTGTGCCGTGTGTTTTGTCAATCGCCTTTTTAAAATTGGGTGCAGATAAAAAAGTTTGGCATCCCCCGGCCCTGCTTCCCTGTGCGTCCT
>NZ_QUES01000022.1:0-102549 GCF_003478085.1 Eisenbergiella sp. OF01-20
CTTGGAAATACAAGGTTTTTAATAAAAAACGGGGTGTCAGACTTGACACTACCTACTAAGGAAAGAGGGTATGAACATGAAAAGAATAAAAGGAATGGGCAGTATTCTCCGGTACCTGATCTGTATAGCCTGTGTTGCGGTGATCCTTCTGCCTATCGGTATCCTCATCCATGGCTCTTTCCAGGGCGGCGGAATTAAAAATTATGTGGATATCCTGACCAAATACCATATAGAAACGTACTTTATCAACAGCCTGATCATCAGTGTGAGCGTGGTAGTGCTGGTGGTGGTCCTGGATGTACTGGCGGGCTTCGCCCTTTCCAAGCTGAATTTTCCTTTTAAGAACGGGATCTATATTTTTCTGCTGTCCGCCCTGCTTCTCCCGGCGGCGGCTATCCTCGTGCCGGTTTTCCAGATTAATTCCAAACTGGGGATTTTAAATACCTATTTGGCGGTACTGGGTCCATATGTGGTTCTCATAGCCCCCTTCAACCTGCTCACCATTAAAAACGGGTTTGACGCACTGCCCAATACCGTGTTGGAGGCGGCATTGATTGACGGCTGCGGCATCGTAAAAACCCTGTTTAAAATCGCGGTTCCCATGTGCAAGCCCTCCATCGTCATGGCGGTCATCTGGACCTTTTTGTCCAGCTGGAATGAATACATGATGGCGTTTGTAATGCTCAGAAAAGAAGAAATCATGACCATTACGGTTATCCCCACCAAATTCCAGTCCATGTACGGCGGAAATGTGGGAAAGCTGTATGCGGCTCTGTTTATCATACTGGTGCCGGGTATTATTATTTACCTGCTCATGCAGAAATTTATTGTAAACGGCCTGAATGCCGGGGCAGTCAAGGAATAACAAAAAGAAAGAGGTCAGAATATGAATAAAGAAGAATTTCGCAGCAAAGTATACGGCTGCTGGATGGGGAAAAATATAGGCGGAACCCTGGGCATGCCTATGGAATGGGAACGCTGTAAAAATGACATCACCTATTACACCCACGATCTGAACGGGGAGCCTCTTCCCAATGACGATCTGGATATCCAGATATTGTGGCTGCTTGCCCTGGAGGATCGGGGAATCCATGTCGATGCCAAGGATCTGGGTGAATATTTCAATGAATTCATGATATTTACCCATGCGGAATACGGCGTGGCGAAAACCAATTTACGAAGCGGCTTCCAGCCCCCCGTGACAGGAAGCTTTAACAACGATTTCAAGGACAGCTGCGGCTCCTATATCCGCTCCGAAATCTGGGCCTGCCTGTTCCCGGGACATCCGGATTTGGCGGCGCAGTATGCCTTTGAGGACGCCATTGTGGATCATGGAGACGGAGAAGGCGTGTATGCCGAGGTTTTTATTGCCGCTATGGAGAGCGCTGCTTTTTACTGCAGGGATATCCGCAGGCTGATCGAAATCGGCCTGTCTTATATTCCGGAGGGATGTGCCGTGGGCCGTGGTGTGCGAAAGGCCATGGAAACCTATGATGCGGGCATGGATGAAAAGGAAACCCGGGAATACATCATGCAGAATTTCATCGGACATCTGGAGTGGCACTACATATCCGAGGAGGATGAAGAAAAAGGATATAACAACGGAAAGATGGGCTGGGACGTGCCCTCCAATATCATGATTATTATTTACGGCCTGCTTTTCGGAAAGGGAGATTTTGAAAAATCCATTCTGACAGCCGTACATTACGGAGAGGATACCGACTGTACGGCAGGGACAATCGCTTCCCTGTTCGGAATCATGTATGGAATTGAATTTTTTGAAGAAAAATGGATTGAACCAATCGGAAGAAAAATCGTTACCTGCAGCATCGATCCCTTCCGTATGGCGGGCAGGATACCGGCTACGGTGGAAGAACTCACGGACAGGGTTCTCGCCCTTCATGACACGGCCCGGGAAGAATTGGCCCTGACGGAAGAGAACCGGGAAGAATGTTTTTACGCGAAGCCATACTTTGCAAATATTTATGATGAAATGAAAACAGTTAAGTATGAATTCCCCTATCTGAATGTACGGTTGGACTACTGCGGCGATCCGGTTATTACCAGCGGGGAACCCAAGAAAATCAAATTCATTTTATCCAACACCTCCCAGTCCGTTACCTCGGACAGGGTCAACGTCTACCTGTACAACCGGGACGGCTGTACCGTCCTTCCCCAGAATGAAGCCTCCGTATTTCTCACCATGGCCCACATGGGAGCAGGAATCAAGGAGCTGGAATATGAAATCAGCGCGGAAGGCCCCCTGAAGCCGATATACCGGTTTGCAGCCGAATTCACTTATGAGGAGAATAAGAACCGGCGCGTCATGTATGTCCCTGTGGTGCTGGTAAGCGAGACCGGAACTGTCCGGGAAGTGAAATGGGAAAAGAAAGGGCCGAGGGGAATTAATAACCTGCCCAGAATATAACCGCTCTTCCATATAAAAATCCGGGATGGAAAATTCCCGGATTTTTTTCTGTGTCTTACACCGGATGCCCGTGCCCGGACGGCGGCGGTTTTACCTCAGAAGGCGGGATTCCATGATATTTTTTGAACGTGTTCCGAAAATGCCGGATATCCTCATAACCCAGAAGCCGTGCGGTTTCATAGACCTTACAGTTTGCCGCCAGCAGTTCCCTCGCTTTATCCATCTTCAGTTTCGTAATATAAGAAATATAGGTCTGCCCGGTTTCTTTTTTAAACAAGGTGCTGAAATAAGAAGGGTTCACATAAAAATAACTGGCAATGGTATTCAGGGACAAATCATCCATGACATGATTGGAAATAAACTGCAGTACCTCCTGAATGCGGAACCCGGTATTCGAACGCGTCAGATCGAAATTGTCCAGAGTATAGAGGAGCCAGGTGACAAACCATTCCTCCAGCTCATCCAACGTGGATATATGAATAATCTCATGCACCTCCAGGCCCGATTTAATGCGCTTCAGTTTCAGGCCATACATATCAAAAAGCACATACTTAATACTGGCATACAAAATGATCATATCGTATTTGACCGCATCCGGTTCGTACTCCAGCCTCCGGTATTCCGCAAACCACTGCCGTGTATAAGCCAGCGCATTCTGTCCCTCCCGGAACTGGATATCCGTGCGTATGGACCGCTCAATTTCCATCAGCTTCTCCGCCTTTAACAGCTGCCCCGGAGGACTGGATATTTCCTCAAAACAGACACAGGGCGTGCGCAGCTTATTCACATAATACACCTGATCCGCTTCCAGAAACGAAGAGCCCAGCCCCATAAGCCCATGATGGATCACCCCGAACTTAAATGGCGGAAGGAAACTATTGGTTGCGCTTACCTGATCCATCAAAGTCTGCCGGTTTACTTCCAGCCGGGTGAAGCTTCCGGTATGATCATAGAGTACAAACAAAAGGATCCCCTTTTCTTCATTAAAATAAAGAAAAGAAAGCGGATATCTGCCGGCGAGGAAGGCACACGTGTCATACAGACCTTCTTTCCCGGAACAATCGGATATCCGTGCGGCACAGGCGGCAAAGCTTAAATGGGAATAATCCGGCAGATCCGGATTCTCCTGGGGAACAGCCTGCCGGATAGAGGTCAGCCCTTCCAGATACAGGCGGCATTTCAGACCGGACCCGTCAGGTATTTCCGCCCGGTCCGGCGTCTCCCCATCCTCGTCCAACAGCTTTTCCAGCTGTTCCCGAAAGCTGCCGCTCTCTTCAAAAGAAAACACAGGAACCTGGGGATATTGAAGCGGAAGAAGCGTCAGCCATGGATTTTCCGGAGCATACTGTGCGCTTGCGGAATCAACAATAAAACAGGAAGGAAGAATTTCCGGCAGCAGTCCCACAGGCCCTTCCGGAAATGCTGCAGTCTCTATCCGGAAAACCTCCGGAAGCCAGGAAGAAAACATTCCCTCCCAATCCATTTTAAGCCTGTCATTACCAGTAAACAGAAGAATATACAACATAAGTTCCTCACTCTCAAATTCGATTCTGCACAACATTTACAACAGTTACGTCCCATCAAGATTCTACCACATTCCCGTGCCCTCTACAAAGAAAACAAGATTCCAGCCGCAACAGGACATAACGTATCTCCACTATCGGTTTCGTCAACCCCTCCTTGCGTGATAGGAGAAGGAAAACATGATATGCTGGCCTCAACCTGGAAACAGAAAGATTGCCCGGCAGAACGGGCAGGAGAGGTAAGGATAGGAGATTATGAAACAGATTAGATGGATTTGGTCGCTTACGAAGAAGAAAAGGGGATTGCTGCTGGGGCTGGTAACCCTGGTCTGTGTGATTGCCGTATTTCAGGTGATTTTGGCAATCGCCGTTCAGTTAATTGTGGATAAAGCACAGGGAAGGGGCACGGTCCCTCTTTTTTACCTGATGGCCGGCGTGGTGTGTATCGGTCTTATCAGCATGGTGCTTGACGGCATTAAGCTCTATTTACAGAACCGGTCTGTCCTGGGGCTGGACGGAAAGCTGCGGGAAAAACTTCTGCTGCATATGGAGAAAATCCCGGTGCAGAAAAGCCAGGCGTACCACAGCGGCGATATGCTTACCAGGCTGACGGAGGATTCGGCACAGAGCGCAAAAGTAATTCCGGAGTCCGTTGTGAACATGGCGGCCGGGATATTTTCCTTCCTTTTTGCTTTTGCCTATGCGTTCCTTGTGAACTGGAAAATCGCCCTGGTGCTGGTGCTGCTTTCTCCGCTGCCCGTCCTTTTCAGTAATTTCCTCATGCCGGCTCTGCAGAAGTGGTCGCTGGAAGCGAAGGATGCGGAAGGAAAGGTGAGGGGCTATCTTCAGGAACAGCTTGCCACCCTGGTCAGCATTAAATGCTTTTCCGGCTACGAAAGGTCGGCCCGGGATTTCGGGCGGATATTCGGTGATAAAAAGAAAAAGCAGTTACAATCCGTGAAGATTCAGGCCGTGATGAATGCGGGCAGCGGGTTCCTGGGAATCATGATAAATTTTGCAGCTATAGGCATGGGCGCCTGGTTTGTGATCAAAGGAGAAATGTCCATCGGTGCGGTGCTGGGACTGGTGCAGGTGAGTAATTATATCTGCTGGCCTTTCATACAGATGATACCGCTGGTAGGAGAACTGCAGAATAATCTGGCCTGTACCAGACGGGTAATGGAAGTGATGGAAATCGAGGAAGAGCCGCAGACGGAGGAGCCGGACACGGACTATAAAGAGACGGCCGCCGCCCTGTGTTTTTCGGAGGTGTCCTTTGGCTATGGAGACGAGGAACGTGTGCTGGAGCGTTTCAGCCGGGAGATGGGAGGAAGCCGGATTGTAGGGATTTTCGGGCCGAGCGGCTGCGGCAAATCCACCTTCCTCAAGCTGGCCCTGGGCCTGTATGAACCCCAGGAGGGAGAAGTGGCCGTATGGCTTGACGACAGGAAAATTACCGGGACGGGGATGCGCCGCTGTATCTCCTATGTTCCCCAGGATCATATTCTGCATACCGGAACGGTGGAAGATAACATACGCTACGGCAATAGCGGAGCCTCCTTCGAGGCGGTTACGGAAGCGGCGTTGAAAGCCAATATCCATGATACGATTCTGGAGCTTCCCGAGGGCTATAAAACGATGATAGAAGAAAATGGAAAGAATCTCTCCTTCGGCCAGGCACAGCGCATTATTGTGGCAAGGGCACTGTTATCCGGCCGGCCTATCCTGGTTTTTGATGAACCTACCGCTTCCCTGGATCCTGTGAGCCGGGACGCCATCATCAATACCCTGGTGGAGGAGGCAAAGGAAAAGCTGTGTATCATCGTTTCCCATGACTATGACCTGAAACAGTACTGCGACACGATTATTGAACTGGCTTCCGCAGGCTGAACCGGGGAAAAGATAACAGTCCGGATAGTTTGAGGAGACTGGACTGATGGATGGAAAACCGGGAATCCGGCTGGGGGACAGCGGATTCCCGGTTTTTAACGTCCTGTGACAGTTATGTTTAAAACTATTTTAGTAATATCGGATTTGCGTTTCCTGATTTCCGTTTTCCGTTCTGTATGATATAATGATTTGGTATCAAGTCGGTTCACAGGCAGAGGGAACAAAAATGGCGAAAAGTAAAGATAGCAAAACCAATGCCATGCGCATTCTGGATCGTATGAAAATTCCTTATACGCATTATACTTATGCATGTGAGGAATTTGTGGACGGTATCCGGGTGGCGGACATGCTGGGGCTTTCCCATGAAAAGGTATATAAGACGCTGGTGACGCAGGGACCGGCCAAAGACTGTTTTGTGTTTGTAATCCCTGTTGCGGAAGAACTGGATCTGAAAAAAGCGGCAAAAGCCGTGGGGCAGAAGTCTCTTAGCATGTTGCATGTGAAGGATATCAATGGAGTCACCGGTTATATCCGGGGAGGCTGTACCGCTATCGGCATGAAGAAACAGTACCCCACCGTCATTGAGAAAAAAGCGGAAGGGCTGCCTTCGGTCATTGTGAGCGGCGGCCGTATCGGTTCTCAGATCGAACTGCTTCCGGCGGATTTGGCGAGAGCGGCGGAGGCACAATTTGAAGATGTGGTGACGGAACCGTAACCGTTCAGACGGTTGGAAAAGGAGATTTCACTATGGCTAAAAAAGCACTGACAACAGAAGAAAAAATAAAAAACTGGGAAAAGAAAATGGCCAAAAAACTAGACATCCTTATCCTAGGTATTTTCTTTCTAATCTTTGCCTCTGCAGCTCTCCTGCAGGCACTGGAAGCCAGAGGAATTACAGTGGGTATGCTGAAGGGAAAATTCGGGCAGGGAAAATAACCGGACGGACAGATGTTATGGACGGTTATCAGTAAAGCGGACAAGAGAAGTTTGAGTTCTCTGTGAGTGCATCCGTTTTGGCTCGTTGTTCGCAGATATAAAAAAAGGGAGATCAGGAAAATGACGGAAAAGAAAAATATAATGGATTATGAAACGGTGGAGCTGGATGATCAGGAGAATGCCCTTGTCATTATTGATCAGACAAAGCTGCCGGGAAAGACGGAGATCCTGCGGCTGAAAACGGCTCAGGAGATGTGGGATGCCATTTATCTGCTCCAGGTGAGAGGCGCCCCGGCTATCGGAGTGGCCGCTGCTTTCGGGATCTACCTTCTTGCCAAGCAGATTCAGGCTGCGGATTTTGATACGTTTTACAGCGAGTTCAGAAAGCAGAAGGAATATCTGGATTCCTCCCGCCCCACGGCGGTGAACCTTTCCTGGGCATTGAACCGCATGGAGAAAAAAGTAACGGACAATGCAGGCCGGACGGTGGAGGAAATCAAAGCGCTTTTAAAAGAAGAAGCCGCGGCAATCAAGGAGGAGGATATTCTGGTATGCAAAACCATCGGCGAATACGGGCTCAGCCTGGTTAAGCCCGGAGACGGTATTCTCACCCACTGCAATGCAGGGCAGCTCGCCACCAGCAAATACGGAACCGCTACGGCCCCCATTTATCTGGGGGAAGAACGGGGGTATCATTTCCGGGTATTTGCCGACGAGACACGTCCCCTTCTTCAGGGGGCAAGGCTTACCGCTTACGAGCTGCTATCCTCCGGTGTGGACGTCACCCTGATCTGCGACAATATGGCGGCTGCGGTCATGAAAAACGGCTGGGTGAACGCGGTTTTCGTAGGCTGTGACAGAGTGGCGGCAAACGGGGATACCGCCAATAAAATCGGTACCTCCAGCGTAGCCATTGCGGCTAAATATTATCATATTCCGGTTTATATCTGCGCACCCACCTCTACTATTGATATGGGCACGGCCACCGGTGCGGATATCCATATTGAGGAGCGTCCGGCGGAGGAAGTGACGGAAATGTGGTATAAAGAGCGTATGGCCCCGGAAGGTGTGAAGGTATTTAATCCGGCTTTTGATGTGACGGATCACGATTTGATAGCCGGTATTGTCACGGAATACGGGATTGCCACCGCGCCTTTTGAAGAATCTTTCCGGGAGATCTTTGCCAGAAAGGAAGAGGCGAAGGGGTAATCATCCAGACCTGTCTGAACGGTTACACGAAGGGAAAATAAATTATGATAGAATACACCAATTATATCGATAATAAGGGCATGATAGGCATCATCCGGCGCACCTGCAATTATGTGGACGCAAGGCTGGTGGATCATGGTTTCCGCGTGGCCCGCATGGTTTCCCGGCTCCTGGAGCGGATGGGAACCTGCGATACGGCAACGGCCCGGGATATCTCCATCCTTGCCATGTTCCATGATATCGGTGCCTATAAAACAGAAGAAATCAACCGCATGCTGGAATTTGAGACCTGCAATGTGCAGGAGCATTCGGTTTACGGTTATCTGTTCATTAAATATTTTACGCCTTTGACGAGGCTGGCCCCGGCAGTGCTTTTTCATCATACGCCCTGGTGTATTCTGGAAAATCTGGAAGAGGTGTCGGAAGAGAATAAAACCGTGGCCCAGCTTCTGAACATTACCGACAGGGCCGATGTATTTATGGAAAAAGAGGGAGGGAGCTTTCCGGATTTCCTCCGTCAGCTGCAGACCGACGGAGGAAAGAAATACTGCCCCCGGATAGCAAAGCTGCTCATGGATGCGGATTTTGCGGAGACCATGCCCATACAGGAGGAAGGGGAAGAAGAATTTTGGGAACGTATATGGAACTACCCTTTTTCCAGGGAAGAGATTCAAAAATATTTGAACATGGTTATATATACCATTGATTTCCGCAGCCGCCATACCGTAACACATACCATGACCACCACCAGCATCAGTTATGAACTGGCAAAACGTATGGGGGTTACGGGACAGGATCTGAGCGACATCTATTTCGGTGCCCTGCTCCATGACCTGGGCAAAATCGGGATACCGGTGGAAATCCTGGAATTTCCGGGAAAGCTGAGTCCCCAGGCCATGCGTATCATGCGCACCCATGTGGAGCTGACCGGCAGAATCCTGGGGCAGGACGTGGAAGAAAAAATCAGGAAGATCGCCCTTAGGCACCATGAAAAGCTGGATGGCTCAGGTTATCCAAAAGGAATCCCGGGGGCGGAACTGACCATGGGAGAGCGGATTGTGGCCGTGGCGGATATTGTCAGTGCCCTGGCAGGAACCCGGAGCTATAAGGAGGCTTTCCCGAAAGAGAGGATCCTGTCCATCATAGAAACTATGAAGGCGGATGGGCTGATAGACAGGGATGCAGTGGATAAAATAGCTTCGGACTTTGATGAAATCATGGAAGAGACCGCCGGACGCTGCCAGCCTATTTTGGACATGTATCATGGAATCCAGGCGGAATATCTTCAGATTGAAGGATATATGGCATATATTGGAAACAACTGAGACAGATTTGTGCGTGAACCGCACAGATCGTAAGAAAGTATATGGAAACAGAGGTGTTGACAAGATTTTATTCGTATGATAGCATAGTCAATATTCAGGGAAAGGCAGCGGAGAGAAGAAAATGAGACATCCATCAGAAACCGATCAGATAACAAGGCGAAGCAGCTCTGTACAATTGCAGTCGATGAAACATTGTACAGAGGTTAAATAAAGGTAAGAGAATTCATCGGAAAAACAGGGACAGAGAGAGCGTGTATCTGCCGTTTAATCAGTGACGGCGGGTTGTTTTTTGTATACCGGTTTTTCCAGAAGGTTCCTTTCTTTGGGTGAGGCCGCGGACAATGTTTTGTCTGCGGCCTTTTGTATTGTGCCGGGGAGCGGCATGATCTTTTCTGCAGCAGGGAGTCCCCGGCATCGGAAAGCAGAAGGCCGTATGTAAAAATACGGCCTTCTGTTTTTTGATCCGGGGGATTTGATCGGAAGTTTTTATGTATAAGAGATGGAGAGGAAAAATACAATGAGTTTATTAGATATAAAGGAACTGTCCCTTACCTTCGGGGACAAATCGATTTATAAGAATGCGGAGGTTGCTCTTTTTAAAGGAGAGCATATGGGTATTGTAGGAGCGAATGGGGTGGGAAAGAGCACACTCATACATTTGTGCGCAGGCCTGCTGGTGCCGGATGAAGGCCGTCTGGTATGGCAGCCGGGGATTCAGATTGGTTATCTGGATCAGCATGTGAGGACGGAGGGGAAGGAGACGGTTCTGGAATATCTGCACTTTCCCTTTGCCGGGCTTTATGCTCTGGAACAAAAAATGCTGGAGGCATATGAAAGCTGTGCGGCACAGGAGAAAGCCGGTCTGCCGGACAGCGGCGGAGAGGAGGCCTGGAAACAGGCCGAACGATATCAGCGGCTGCTGGAGGCTTCGGATTTTTATTCCATCGATTACCGGATACAGCGGATTGCCGGAGGGCTTGGGCTAACGGCGATCGGGCTGGATAAAGAGCTGGGAAAACTGAGCGGCGGGCAACGGGCGAAGGTGATTCTGGCCAGACTTCTGCTGGAGGAGCCGGATGTGCTCCTCCTGGACGAGCCGACTAATTTTCTGGATAAGGAGCATATCCAGTGGCTGTCCGATTATCTGGCGGCTTTTCCCAAAGCCTTTATGGTGGTATCCCATGATTATGGTTTCCTGGAAAAAATATGCACTTGTATTTGTGATATTGAGGAACGCGGTATCCATAAGTACACGGGAAAATATTCTGATTTTCTGAAGCAGAAGAAGCATCTGCGGGAGGAATATATCCGCCGGTATGCAGCGCAGCAGAGAGAAATTAAGAAAACGGAGGCGTATATCCGGAAAAATATCGCCGGCGTAAACAGTAAAATGGCGAAGGGACGCCGGAAGCAGCTGGAACGGCTGGAAAGGCTGGAGCCGCCGGCCAGGACACAGGTTAAGCCCCTTTTTGCCTTCCCTTTGGCAGGGGAACCGCATGGTGAGATCGCTCTGCGGGTATCCCATCTGGCGGCAGGCTATTATTATCCGGTTATTTGTGATATCAACTTTGAAGTGCGCAGAGGGCAGAAAATTGCGGTCACCGGCTTTAACGGCATCGGTAAATCCACTCTGCTGAAAACGCTGGTCGGGGAGCTTCCGCCGCTGCAGGGCGGTTTTGTCCTGGCGGATACCACCCGGATCGGCTATTATGAGCAGGAATCCGTATGGGAGGACAACGAAGCGACGCCTTTGTCGGTATTGCTGGACTGGTTCCCGCAGCTGACACAAAAGGAAGCCAGACGTCATCTGGCAGGCTGCGGCATAGACAGGGAAAAAGCGGACCGTCAGCTGTCTACCCTCAGCGGCGGGGAACAGGCCAAGGTAAAGCTCTGCCGTCTGACGCTGACGCCCTCAAACCTTCTCCTTCTGGACGAACCGACCAACCATCTGGACGAGCTGGCAAAGGACGCTCTCAAAGAGGCGCTTGCCGCATATGAAGGGACGGTTATCCTGGTGTCCCATGAGGAAAGGTTTTACAGGGATTGGACGGATAAGGTGATTTCCATGGAAAGCCCATGTCGGTAAAACCGGAATTATGATATACTGGGAGATAGGTAACGATAACAGCAGACCCCGCCACGGGCGGAGGAGTGTCTGACAACAGGGCGGAGAATATGGAGCATGCTGGAAATAACCATTTGTGATGATGAAAAGAAACTCAGAAACGACCTGCATCATATCATCGGGATGCAGTTGGACTTAAGCGGGATGGAATACCGCATTACGGAAATGGAGAGCGGGGAGGAGCTTCTGCGCAAGAACGGGGAAAGGCCTGCGGACATCATTTTCCTGGATATCGAAATGGGAGGGATGAACGGTATGGAGGCGGCAAAGGCGCTGCGGAAGGCGGGCGGTAATGCTATCCTCGTTTTTGTCACAGCCTATCCCGATTTTGTTTTCCATGGGTATGAAGTGAAGGCGCTGAATTACATTCTGAAACCATATGAAGACAAGAAAATCCGGGAGGTGCTGGATCAGGCCCTGCAGGAGCTGGATATACAAGCGGAAAAATATTACATCGTGGAACAGAAGGCAGGGACTTGCCGGCTTCCCCTGCGGGAAACCAGGTATTTTGTCAGCGAGGGCAGGAAGGTGACGGCAGTTACCGGAGGGGAACCCATCACCTTTTATGGAAAGCTGGGGGAAATAGAAACCGAACTGCCGGATACCTTTATCCGGTGCCATAACCGTTATCTTGTTAACCTGAGTTATGTAACTAAGCTGGAAAACGCCTCCCTACTGTGCGGCGGCGAGAAAATTGCCGTGAGCCGGTCCTGTGCCCAGGAAACGGCTGCGGCTTTTGCGAGGTTTATGCTGCGATGATACTAAAAGCATTGGAATATCTGATATTACTGACGGCAACGTTTCTGTACGTTTTCTATATTTACCGCATTACAGGCTGTTTTTTGAAAATAAAACAGGGGCCTGTCTGGAAAGCCGGCGCTTTTATCGGGATATGGCTAACCGGCGGCATGGTAGTATTCCCGGATGATCCCATTAACATTTTTGCCATGCTGGCGCTCTTTCTGTTGACCGTAGCTTTCTTTTACAGGGGGACAGCGACGGAAAAAATATCCGTAGTGCTGATTTTCTTTCCGATTATGGTATCCCTGAATTTCCTGACTACGGATGTGACGGGATTGATCTATTTCCGCCTTACGACAGGAGGATATTTTCTGGATCGGTTTTTGACGCTGGTAAGCTTTGTTATGCGTATCCTGTTCTGGGCAGGCGTCTATTATGGATTCCATAAAAAGCTGTCCGGAATGGCGGGGCTGATGAATGACCGGATGTGGCTGCTTCCGGATGTGATCTGTGCGGCGGCTTTTGCCGGCAGCATAACCGTCATTTCTACGGCCAGGCTTGAACAGGCCTGGATAGCTTATCCCTCCGGCATTGCCTGTATCATTACGGGGCTGGGCTGTATCTGGCTGTGCCTTTACATAGGCGGAGCCGTCCGGCAGGAACTGGAAAATGAAAATATGAAGCTGCGGCAGACCTATTATGAAGAATTGGAAAAGAACCAGCTTGCCATACGCAAGCTTCGGCATGATATGAACAACCACCTGGGTATCATAGGCTCTTTCCTGGAAACCGGGGATTATGGAAAGGCGCTGGATTATTTCAGGCAGCTGCATGTCGCCTCGGCGGCCCGAAGCCGTAAATTCTGTGATAACAGCCTGGTGAATGCAGTGATAAACGCCAAATACAATCTGGCGGAGGAAAAGGAAATCCCCTGCTTTGTCAATATGGAACTGAAAAAAATATATGACATAGACGATGTGAGTCTATGCACCATTTTTGCCAATCTTCTGGATAACGCCCTGGAGGCGGCCGCCTGTATTCCGGAGAAGGAAAACCGCAGGCTCGCCCTGAAAGCCCGTCTGCTTAACGATGCCTTATGCATTGAGGTGGAAAATACGTTTGCCGGGGAGCTGAAGGAAGTAAAAGGGAGGCTGGCGACCACGAAGGAAAAGACGGAGGGGCACGGCTACGGGCTGCGTTCGGTGCAGGATGTGGTGGAGCTGTACGACGGGCAGATGCAGATAAGCCATGGAGACGGTATTTTCCGTGTGGTCATCTGGATTGGGCATCTTTCCGGGGCAGGAGCCTGAAAACGGGAAAAGAGGAAGTTTTTTGTTGTAAATATGTTCTGTCCGCTAAGAAATTCTTAAAAATTTTTAAGGATATTCCATCTGGACAACCGTTAGGAAAAGGGCTATAGTTGGAAAGACAATTATAGCGTGACATCCCGGAGGTAAATCCTCTGTCCGCAGCGGGGTCGTATTTTGAACCACAAACACAGGAGGATTAACATGGAACAGAAAGTGGGGGCGGCCCACATGCCTGCAAACGGTATTGACAGAAGAAATTACCAGATGGATAACCTGAAGTGCCTGCTCATATTTTCCGTAGTTTTCGGACATATGCTGGAGCTGTTTATGGGAAAAAATTCGCCGGAAAGAGTACTGTATCTGGTGATTTATTCTTTCCATATGCCCCTTTTTGCCTTTGTGTCAGGGGTATTCGCCCGGTATAACCCGGTTAAAATAAAAAATAACATGATTTATCCCTATCTGATTTTCCAGACCCTTTATCTGCTTTTTTCCAACCGGATCCTGGAAAAGGATGCGGATGTACAATATACGACCCCATACTGGCTGCTGTGGTATCTGTTTGCCATCATTGTATGGAATCTGGTGCTGCCGCTGGTGCAGGTGGAGGGAGTGAAGAAAAAGCTCTTTATGCTTCTGGCGGCCGCGGCGGCCAGCGTGTTCATAGGCTTTGATGATAAAGCGGGATATTTTTTATCCGCATCCCGGATCGTGGAATTTTTCCCGTATTTCCTTCTCGGCGTTTATTACAGGGACATAAAGAGGAAGGCCAGGGAAAAGACCTGCGGGCTGCAGAAAGCGGCGGGACAGCCGGACGGCGTATGGGGAAAAAGGAAAAAATGGATTCTGAAAGGCGCGGCAATCCTTGTTCTCGGTATAATTCTGGGGGCCTTTATCTGGCTGATCGGACAAAATGTGGAGGACATCAAGTCCGCGTGGTTTTATGGATCCGTTTCCTACGAAAAAGGAAACTATGGCTGGCAGTTCCGGATTCTGAGTATAGGTGCCGCCCTTCTTTGGCTTGCCTTTTTCCTCCTGTGTGTACCGGCGGGGAAAATCCCGTTTCTGTCTTATATAGGGGCGAATACCATGCCGGTATATCTTCTGCATGGGTTCGTTATCAAACTGTTAAGCAAAGGTAAGTTTTTCAGCTATATCGAGAAGGAAGAAGCGGCGGCCTTCCTTCTCAGCATTCTGTTAGTGGCGGTATTTTCCTGGAAACCTCTCGTGGAATTCCTTTCTCCCCTGTTTCGCTGGAACCGGCAGGATTTTGGCCGGAGGGGAAGGAAAAGGATGGGGAACCGGATGAATATGAGCTGAATTAAGCAGTGCAGGATGCCTTCTTTTCTGACTATATAAAAAGTGCCGGTCCGGGCAAACTTGCCGGACCGGCACTTCTTGATCCTGTATTACAGGCAGGAATTTACAGCCCCAGGACCTCCTGGACAATTTCCACTGCATCTTCGATACAGCCGGGACAGGTGCGGAGCACCTTTCCGGTATCCACGCCTTTGAGATCCCTGCATATGGTAGAGCCGTTTTTTTCTTCGAAGCGTTTCACAATTTCCTTGGAAAGCCTGTAAGTATCGGCTTTTGTTTTGGGATCGTTCAGTTGTCCGTCACTGTTAAGGAAGCCTGCCAGCATTACCGCGCCGGAAATGGCGCCGCAGGTCCCTTCCATTCCGCCCATGCCCAGTCCGAAGGCTTCACCGGCCCTGAAGAGCGTTTCCTCATCCACACCGGTTTCTTTGCAGAAGGAGCAGGCTACGGCCTGGCAGCAGTTGTATTTCTTATCGTGGTTGGCAATTGCCAGTTCTTTTTTCGTCATATTCGTTCTCCGTCCTCTTTTGCGTGCTGCCGTTTAATAGGCTTTTGCCTCTTCCTCGCCCTTGATGACACGAAGGCCGCCCTGGGCCAGCGCAAGGAGTTCATCCTCGCCGGGATAGATAACAAAATCAGCGATCCAGCCGACACGCTTCTTCAGATCTTCACAGGTTACCTTGGAATAAGCAATGCCGCCGGTAAGGATGATTTTGTCTACTTTGCCGTTCAGGACAGTAGCCATGGCTCCGATATCCTTGGCGATCTGGTAATGGAAAGCATCCAGCACGGCCACATATTCCGGAACGCCTTCCAGTGCCTTGTCTTCCACGATACGGGCATCGTTGGTTCCCACATAACCGTTGAAGCCGCCGCCGCCCACCAGCTTTTTATAAATTTCTTTTTCCGTATAGTTACCGGAGAAGCACATTTTAACCAAATCACCTGCGGGTACGGTTCCGGCACGCTCCGGAGAGAATGCGCCTTCGCCGTCCAGGATATTGTTTACATCCACTATTTTGCCGCCTCTGTGCGCACCCACGGAGCAGCCGCCGCCCATGTGTACCACAATCAGGTTCAGCTGATCATAGGGAATGCCGGACTCCTTGGCGTATCTTCTGGCAACCGCTTTCTGGTTCAATGCGTGGAAAATGCTTCTTCTGGGAAGCTCGGGACAGCCGGAAAATCTGGCAATAGGCTCCAGCTCATCCACAACAACCGGATCCACGATGAAAGAAGGAACGCCGATGGAATCACCGATTTCCCTGGCAAGGATACCGCCCAGGTTGGAGGCATGCTGCCCCTGGTAGCCGATGGTTAAGTCATGAAGCAGTTCGTCACTCACCTTATAGGTGCCGCCCGGAATGGGTTTTAACAGACCGCCGCGTCCCACGATAAAATCAAGGGAATGGATATCAAAATTTTTCTCCTTCAGAAGGTCCGTGATAATTTCCTTACGGAAATCCTTCTGGTCGATGATGGAAGCGTATTTGGAGATTTCTTCCGTGGGGTGCCTTAAGGTTTCCTCAAAAAGAAGGGTTTCATCCTCAAATACACCAATTTTAGTAGAAGTAGAACCGGGATTGATGATTAAGCTCTTATAAGACATAGTTTTCGATCTCCTTTTCTAATCACAAGCGGCTGTGCCGCAAAGTTGTAACTTTTCGGAACAGTCCAGACTTATCTGAACTATTACAACGGTTCTGTTCTCAGCGGGTCTTGTTCAGTTCTTCTGCAACCACGGCGGCCAGAGCGATGGAATTGACCTTTGTTTCAAAGGAATCGGAGCGGCTGGTCAGGATGGCGGGCACCTTGGTTCCCGTTAAGATGCAGCCGTTCTTTACGCCGTCAACCATATGGACGATAGCTTTGTAAACCAGATTTCCCGCATGGATATCCGGGAAGAGCAGGACGTCGGCATCTCCCTGGATTTTACGGTGGGTTGCCCCTTTATGACGGGCTGCCTCTTCGTCGATAGCCAGGTCAAGGGATAGAGGGCCGTCTACGATACAGCCGGTAATCTTTCCTTCTTCATTCATTTTCGTCAGTTCTGCGGCATCCACGGTAACGGGCATTTTGGGATTCACAACCTCAACGGCGGCCAGAGGGGCTACCTTGGGATTGGGAACGCCGCAGGCATGGGCCACTTCCACGGTATTTTCAATAATATGTACCTTATCCTCCAGCGTGGGATAGGTCATGAAAGCGACATCGGTAAAGAAGAGAAGCTGTTCAATACCGGGGATATCAAAAACACAGACATGGGACAGAGTGCGTCCTGTGCGCAGGCCCACTTCCTTGTCCAGAATACTCTTTAAGAAGGTTTTGGTTTCCAGAAGTCCTTTCATATACATATCGGCTTTTCCGTCATGGGCAAGCTTCACGGCGGTAAGGGCGGCAGTCCATTCATCCGGCTCATTGATGATTTGAAAATCGGAAACATCAATTTTCAGTTCACCGGCAATTGCCTTGATCTTATCTTCGTCACCAACCAGAATGGCATTGGCAATGCCCCGGTCCTTGGCGGCCCTCACTGCTTCAAGAACGGCGCTGTCCTGTGCCACAGCAACGGAAACCGTCTTTTGTCCGCATTCTTTTACTTTGGAAATCAGTCCATCAAAACTTGTACTCATTTGTCCATACCTCATTTAATAGAATTGAATTTGTATAACAGGTAACAGGTTCACCGGGCACGGGAAGACACAGTGCCCCCTCAAAAGCCCATTGTTAAAATTATAACACTTCTATATATAAAGGTCAAGAGCAGGCTGAACGGTTACAAATGCTTTCTGCACTCATGCAGATGAGAGATGCGGAGGATATCTGGGCGCTTGACATGTTTTGTGTGGTATAGTATAAATGAGTTAAACGTTGTATATTAATTTGCGTCATTTGATTATAGTGTTACATAGGATCTGTATAGCGTTGCCTGTACGGATCCATTTTGTCTTACCGATACGGTTGGACTGCCGGGCGGCAGTGCAGCAAAAACAACAGAGAGAAACAAAGCGGGCCTTGTAAGGGCACAGTGAGGGAAAAACATGGAAGATAACAGAGGGTTCAGCCGGCGTGAGGAGGAATGGGAAATAGATATGGGAGATCTGGTGCGGATGCTTCTGCACCGGCTGTGGCTGATCCTTCTGGCGATGATAGGCGGCGCTGCGGCCGCGTTTATAATCAGCCGTTTTCTGATAACCCCCCGGTACCAGTCCACCACAAAGATTTATATTCTGAACAGAGAGAACTCCAATACGGTTACCGCTTCTGATTTACAGCTTGGGACGCAGCTTACGAAGGATTATGCCGAGCTTATCCAGTGCAGATATGTATTGGAAACCGTATCCAGGGATATGGGGCTGGGGCTGTCCTATAAGGCCATGAAGGAGATGGTAACGGTTGCGAATCCTGCGGATACCCGGATCCTTTCCATTACCGTTACGGATACCGATCCGGCAAGGGCAAAGGAGACCGCGGATTATATCAGGGATGTTTCCGCAGAGCATATACGGAAGGTCATGGATATTGAAGCCGTTAATATGGTGGAAGATGCGGATTTGCCTCCGGAACAGCACAGCCCTGATACTTCCCGGAATATGCTGCTGGGCGGTGCGGCCGGCGGTGCGGGAATGGTACTGATTCTGGTTTTGGTTTATCTGTTGGATGATTCCATAAAAGGCGCCCAGGATGTGGAGCGTTATCTGAACATGAGTGTATTGGCCGTACTACCGCTGGATGAGGAAGGAAAGACGGCCAAAAGCAAAAAAAGAAAATAAGCAGGTATAACAGATTCAGTCAGGGAGGGAACCCATATGCACCGGATTACACTGCGCGGACTTAAGGAGCTGGATTTCAGAAGGCAAGAGGCCTATCATACGCTGCGTTCCAATCTTGAGTTCTGCGGGAAAACAAATAAAGTGATAGAAATCACCAGCTGTGCGCCGGATGAAGGAAAATCCACGATAGCTGTATATCTGGCGAAATCGATAGCCGATAACGGGAAAAAGGTTATGCTGCTGGACGCGGATCTGCGTAAGTCCGCACTGGTTGAAAAATACCAGGGCGGTGGCGGGAAAAGCGGGCTTTCCAATTTCCTCAGCGGTCAGATGCCGTTTGAGGACATTTATTTTGAGACGGATATCCCTAATTTATATATTACCTTTGCCGGGCCGATCCCTCCGAATCCCAGCGAGCTTTTAGGAAGCCCTTACTTTCAGGGAGCGGTGGACACACTCAGGAGGACGTTTGATTACGTGATTATCGATACACCTCCGCTGGAAAACGTAATCGATGCAGCGGTTATTGCATCCTGCTGTGACGGTTATATTCTTGTGGTGGAAGATAACCGGATCAGCTACCGGTTTGCCCAACAGGTTAAAGAGCAGCTGGACAGGACCGGATGCCGGAACCTGGGATGTGTGCTGAATAAGGTAAACATGAGCGGCAAAGGGTATAACGGGAGGTATTACCGGAAATACGGTAAATATTCTTATGACGGCGGCTATTATGGACGGACCCGCGGCAAGGCATACCCGGATAATGCGATGGACAGGAAAGCGGACGGACCTGGATAATGCTATGGACAGAAAAGGCGGACGGAGAAAAAGCGGAAAAAGGCCGGATGCCGGAGAAGCATGCCGGCTTGCGTCAGCATCCGGAAGCGGATTTTGGGGAACGGGGGAATAGGAAATAAAAAGGAAACAGTTTCGTTAAAAATTCACAAAATTTCTGGTATATTAGTTAAAACGGAAAAATGATTGGACTTATCATCTAAAAAAGAAACGGAAAAATATATGGAATAAACAAAAAATAAGGTAAACGGTTACCTAAATACGGATTGCCGGCAGCAGTGAGGAATGCTAAAATCGGAGCATAATCAATCCGGATTCCCTTAAGGATGGGAAACGGGGATTTGGCAGGCGTCCCGGCAGAGAGGCGATCAGGTCTCCCCGGCAGGATCCTGCCGCAGCCATATGGAAGATAGAGAGAAAAACGAGGAGGATGGGTTATGCGGAAACGATGGAAGAATTGGGGGCTGTTTATCCTGGCTGCGCTGCTGTCTGTATTTGCAGTGCCGCTCACCGCCTTTGCCCAAAAGGGGGAAGAAAGGGCGGCGGTATACGTCCAGGTGCCGCAGGATTGGGAGAACCCCTGTATCTGGGCATGGGATGAGGAGGGGAACAATGCGTTTGCCGCATGGCCCGGAGAGGGAATGGAT
Organism: Eisenbergiella sp. OF01-20; assembly: GCF_003478085.1. Classification (NCBI taxonomy): domain Bacteria; kingdom Bacillati; phylum Bacillota; class Clostridia; order Lachnospirales; family Lachnospiraceae; genus Eisenbergiella; species Eisenbergiella sp. OF01-20. The sequence continues at coordinate 20,023 of NZ_QUES01000022.1, forward strand.
GCGGACAGCGCAAATGAAGGCTGGTATTATATATGGATCCCTTCCTGGGCGGATCATGTGATCATCAATGCAAACGAAGGAAATGTGCAGACCGGCGAGCTGCTGCTGGAGGGGACGAATACCTGGATTGTCATTACGGATGCGGAAAATACGGAGCTTTTCACTGAGCAGCAGACGAAGGGGGAAATCCCGGAATATGTGGAGAAATTCACGGTTCACGTAAAAGTGGAGGAAAGCTGGAAGGATCCGTGCCTGTGGGCCTGGTCGGCGCCGGACGGCACCAATGTGTTTGAGGCATGGCCCGGGGAAGCATTGGAACAAAAGGAAAGCGGATGGTACGAAAAGAAGCTTCCTGTATGGGTGAATTCCCTTATCGTCAATGCGGGCGGAGGCGAGGTGCAGACGGAGGATATTTCCATCGATCCCGCCGATCTGTGGCTGACGGTGAACGGGGACGGAAGCTATGATTTCAGCTATGAGGATCCGGATGCGGAGGAAGTTCCCGATATAACGGTGTGGGTGCAAGCTCCTGCGGACTGGGATACCCCGTGCCTGTGGGCCTGGTCGGCGCCGGACGGCACCAATGCTTTTTCTGCATGGCCCGGGGAACCACTGGAGGAGGACGCTTCCGGGTGGCTGAAGAAAACCGTGCCGGGTTGGATCAATTCCGTGATTGTGAACGGATCGGAAGGAAGCGTGCAGACCGGGGATCTTTCTGTGGATACCGGAAAGGATATCTGGGTGGTGGTGGACAGCCCGGAGGACGTGGCGGTTTCCTATGAAGAACCCGGGGATACGGCAGAGAAGAAGGATGCAGAACTGCAGACGGCGGCGGAGGAATCACAGGAGCAGCCGCAGGCGGCACCGACACAGGCACCGTCCGCAGAAGAAAATCTTCCGGCGGCACAGGATACCGGAAGCCGGATACCGTTGGCGGTGCTGGTAATTGTGCTGGCCGCGGCCGCCGCAGCGGCTGTGGTGCTGATAAAGAAGAAAAAATCGTAATGGAAAGCTCTTTATGAGGGCGGAAAGGTGCGTATGAAAAAGAGAATTCGAAGCGCGGTCCTTGCCTTTATCATTGCTGCGGCCTCCCTGGGGGGCTGCAGCCAGAGCGGGAAAGATACCGCGGATGCATCGGTTATTACCATATGGCACGATAAAGAGGATGCGGTGGCACAGGTACTGCAGAAGCAGCTGGATCAGCTGGCTCCGGAGGTGACGGTGAAGCTGGAGCGGAAAAGTGATTTGACCGAAGCCTTGAAGATGGTGGGAAACGATCCCAAGGCAGCGCCGGATATGTATTTTTTCGCCCATGATAAGATCGGCGTATATGCGGAAATGGGAATCCTGTCGCCTGTCACCGATTTTATCCCCGGGGAAGAGCTGGATCCGTATATGGATATGACGATACGGGCAGCCACCTATCAGGATGTGGTTTACCAGCTGCCGGTGTACTATGAAACACTTCTGTTTATGTATAACAAACGGTATATGAAGGAAGAGGAGGTCCCCCGTACCACGGAGGAACTGTATTCCTATATGCAGGAAAATACAAAGGGCGGTCATTACGGGTTCGTGGAGCAGCACAGTACGGCCTATTACAGCGCCGGATGGATTCACGGCTTCGGCGGCTATCTCCTGAATGACCAGGGGGAACCCGGACTGGATCTGCCCCAGACAGAGAAGGCGCTGGCCTATCATAAGAAGTTTGTGGATCTCATGCCCGGAGAGAGCGAATACGCTACGGTTAACACCCTTTTCAGCGAAGGGAAAGCCCATGCGACCATAGCGGGTCCATGGCTGGTGCCTACCGTACGGCAGGCGGGAATGGATCTGGGAATTGCCCCCATGCCCGTGGTGGAGGAAACCGGTATGGCACTGGCGCCCTACAGCGGGGTACAGGGAATCCAGGTGCTGAAGAACGCAGGGGAAACCAAAAAAGAAGCGGTGGAAAAGGTTCTGCGCAGTCTGATGGATCCCCGGCTGCAGGTGGATTTGGCAAAAGCCAGCGGCTGCGCCCCCGCAAGCGAGGCCTGTTATGACATGGAAGAAATCACCTCCGATGATGTGGTGATGGCTATGAAGCAGACGGCCGAAAATGCGGTCCCCATGCCAAACCGTCCGGAAATGGATGTTATGTGGACGGTGGCAGGCAATCTGCTGGCGGATATTAATATGAGCGGCAGGGATGTGGAGGAATGCTGTGCCGGTGCACAGAAGGAAGCGCTCCGCCTGATCGGGCAGATGAAGTGACCGTGCGGGAAGGGGGAGTACACAGATGGAGCGAAAGGGAAAAAAAGAAAAGATAATCGCAGCATATCTATGGTCGGCGCCGTCACTGCTTCTGATCCTGCTGATAGTTGTCTTTCCTATTATATATACGGGTTACATATCCCTGACAAATATGAATGTATACCATTGGTTCGATTACGAAATCATCGGGCTGGAAAACTACAGGGATGCCCTGCTGGTTTTTGACAGCGGGTTTCTGCAGGCGCTGGTGCTTACGGTCGTGTGGACGGCCGTAAATATGGTTGCCCAGCTGGTGATCGCTTTCTTTCTCGCCAGCCTTTTGAACCTGCCCGGGCTGCGGCTGCGCAATCTGTATAAAACGCTGCTGATATTCCCGTGGGCAATGCCCGGATATGTTTCTATCCTGCTCTGGAAAACGGGGATGTTTAATTCCCAGTTCGGGCTTTTGAACCAGTGGCTCGTGAAATGGGGGCTGGAACCGGTGGGCTGGCTGTCGAAGGATGCCCTGGCGTTCTTTTGCTGTACGGTGGTAAACCTTTGGCTGGCGCTGCCTTTTATGATAACCATCATTGACGGGGCGCTGCAGAGTGTGGACAAATGCTTTTATGAAAGCGCGCTGCTGGAAGGGGCGGGCTGGACGGCAAGAACACGGTACATTACCATTCCCATGATCCGGCCTATCATCGCGCCCTCCGTCGTCATAACCATATTCACTACGTTCAAGCAGTTTGACGTGATTTACCTGCTGACGCAGCAGGCGGGCGGAAAAACGGGAGCACATATCCATACGATTCTGACCTATGCTTATGAAAATGCATTCATAACCAATAATTACGGATACAGCTCGGCGGTTTCTATCCTGATTTTCGCCATGCTGATTCTGTTTTCCTGCCTCACCGGCAGAAAAGGGAAGGAGGAGGCATGATGTCTGTCAGAAGCGGTAAAAAAGCCCGGAAAGCGGCTTTGCTGCTTGCGGTCAATCTTTTTTTCCTCGTGTTGTGTTTTTTGGTGCTGGTACCGGTGCTGTATGCCTTTTCCGTTTCCTTACATGCGGGCAACAGCCTTCTGGGATCTGATTTTACTTTCCTTCCCAGGCAGATGACCCTGGCGAATTACCGGGCGGTATTTGTGGAGGAACCCATCCTGAGATGGTTTTCCAACAGTATGCTGATGGCGGCGGCAGCGGTGGCGGTATCCCTGGGGACGGGGATCCCTGCGGCCTACGTCTTTTCACGCAAACGATTTCCGGGCCGCAGGGTGATTCTGCGCCTGCTGATCCTGTTGTACGCCTTTCCCGCCCTGCTTTCCATGACGGCTTTATATAAGCTGTTAAGCCCCATGGGGCTTATTAACAGCAGGCTGGGGCTGATCATCGTGTATACGGGGACTATGGCGGTTTTTGCCCTGTGGAATATGAAGGGATATTTTGACACGATACCGGTGGAAATTGAAGAAGCGGCTATGATTGACGGTGCAAGGCCGGTGCAGATCGTGATGAAAATCGTCCTGCCGCTTGCCAGGCCGACGATTGTGGTGACCGGCATGATGGTGCTTATCTATGTGTGGAATGAATATATTTTTGCCATTAATTTTATGACAGGGGAGGATACGTTTACCCTGGCGGCAGGGCTGTATTCCCTGCAGGCTACGGAAATGAGCGGCAGCTGGCCGGTATTTGCGGCGGCCTCCATCGTGGTTTCTATTCCCATCCTGCTTATATTCTTCCTGCTGCAGAAAAATATGACAACCGGCCTGACCTCAGGCGGTGTAAAAGGCTGAAAGGAGATAACCATTCAGGATCGCCTGAACGGGTTACGATAGGATACGATATGAACAAAAAAGCTGTTTTGCATATACCCATGTCGCAGTACGCCTTTGCCCTGGATGAGGAGCGTATGGTTTTCCGGATCCGCACGGCACGGGGGGATTTGGATTCCTGCCGGCTGTATTACGGTGACCGTTCCTGCAGGCAGACACCGGTGCTGTTTGCTTCCCTCCCCATGGAAGCGGCGGCACGGGATGAGCTGTTTGATTATTACGAGGCGGAGCTGGTCAGCCCCTACAGACGGTTATGTTATTATTTTGAACTGACGGCGGGGGAGGAACGGGTTTTGTATTATGGGGATTTTTTTACCGATCATTGTGTGGAGGATCGTTCGGAATACTATCAGTTTCCCTATATGCACCGGGCGGATCTGGTCAGCCCTCCCGGCTGGGCACAGGATGCGGTGATTTATAATGTTTTTCCCGACAGCTTTGCCACCGGGGAAGGCTATATCAGCGGACGGGAGAGCCAGAAGGAATTCCGGGGCAAGACGGTGCGGGGAAAACGGGGAGGCACTCTGCGGGGGATAACGGAAAATCTGGGGTATCTGGAGGAACTGGGGATTAACACGCTGTATATGAATCCGATCTTTGCAGCGGGGGAATATCATAAGTATGATCTGCTTGACTATTTCCATGTGGATCCGTGCTTTGGTACGGATGCGGATTTCCGTGAGCTGGTGGATACGTGCCATGAAAAGGGAATGCGGGTTATTATAGACGGGGTGTTCAATCACTGCGGCTGGCAGTGGGACAAATTCGAGGATGTGGTGGAAAAAGGACAGGCTTCCCCGTATAAAGACTGGTTCTACCGGCTGGAATTCCCGGTGGAACGGCCGGAGGATCCGCAGGCCTATCCGGGGTATGAATGCTTTGGTTATGAACGGCTGATGCCCAAGCTGGCTACCGATCGGGAGGAGACGGCGGAATATTTCTGCGGCGTCTGCCGGTACTGGCTGGAGGAATTCCGCATTGACGGCTGGCGGCTGGATGTGGCAAGTGAAGTGAATGATGATTTCTGGCGCCGGTTTTACCGGACGGCAAAAAGTGTAAATCCGGAGGCGGTTCTGATCGGAGAGGTATGGGAGAGCGCGGGACACTGGCTGGACGGGAAACTGTTTGATTCCACGATGAATTATGATTTCCGCAAACACTGCCGCCGGTTCTTCGCTTCCGGCAGCATAGATGCCGCCGCCTTTGACGGACGGGTTACCCATATGCGGATGCGCTACAGGCGGCAGAGTGTTTACGCCCAGCTGAATCTCCTGGACAGCCACGATGTGAGCCGGTTTCTCTCCTTGTGCGGCGGGGATCGGGAAGCGTATGAGCTGGCCGTGCTTTTTCTCATGACGTTTCCGGGCATGCCGTGCCTATTTTACGGGGATGAGCTGGGAGCGGAGGGCGTCCGGGAGGATGCATACAGACAGGCCATGCCCTGGGGGAAGGCGGATCCGCTTCTGGCCTTTTACCGGACGGCAATCCGTCTGCGGAAGGAGATAAAGGCTCTGCGGCGCGGGACATTCCGCACGGTCAGCGCGCAGGAAGGGAGCCGGCTGTACGTGTATGAAAGAAGTCTTCCCGGGGAAAGGGTGCTGGTGGCACTGAACCGAGAGGAAACCCCTGCGGCGCTCCTGCCGGAATGGCTGGAAGGACGCGTGCTGTGGCAGCACAAGCTCCGGAAAGATGAGCTGGGCGGCAAAGGTTTTGCCGTTGTGAAAGCGTATTAAAAAAGAAGGTTGAGGAAAAGCATATGTCGGTGACAATCAGGGACGTGGCGAAGGCCGCCCAGACCTCGGCGGCTACGGTTTCCAAGGTGATGAACGGTTCCGGTTCCATTTCGCAGGCGACCATAGACAGGGTGGAGCAGGCGATGCGGGATTTGGGATACCATCCCAACGCCAGGGCGCGCAATTTCGCCAGGCAGACGAACAAAACGGTATTGTTTTTGACAACACTGGGGAAGGATGCGGGTTTTACCAATCCTCATATGTTTGAAATCATGGCGGGTATGGAAGAGGCCCTGTCCAAAAAGGGCTATTTGCTCTGTGTAAAAAGCATTGCGGCCGAGGATGCCTGTCCCTTTGTGGAACACATCTTTGATTCCGGGGAAGCGGACGGCGTGGTGCTGCATGCCTCCGTTATTTCACCGGCAATGGACGAGCTGGTTTCTGCGAAAGAGATCCCCCATATTGTGATCGGCATCCCGGACTTTCCCAGCCATTTGAGCTGGATAGATATCGATAACCGGCTGGGCGGCGAGCTGGCGGCCCGCCATCTGCTGCAGTGCGGTTACTGTTCCCTTGCTTTCTTAGGCGGAAGGCAGGAGGACCGTATCAGCGGCCACCGTCTGGAAGGGGTCCTTTCCGTGTTGAACGAGCACGACGTACTGATCCCCGGAGGCTATCTGCGCCGGGGGACATCCGACTGTGACAGCGGATATGCCATGACGGAGGAGCTGCTTTCACAGAAGGAGCGCCCGGATGCCATTATCTGCGCCAATAATTACATCGCCTACGGCTGCGTCATGGCGCTGCAAGAGCACGGGACGGCGATCCCGGAGGAGATCGGCGTCATTACCTTTGACGAGTATCCCCTGTCCCGTATTTTAAAACCCATGCTTACGGTCGTTGACATTGATGTGTTCGATATGGGATACCAGACAGGAAAATGTATATTGTCCAAAATCAGAAAGCCCAATCTGACAGTTCGCTATTACAGCACGCTGCCTTCCGTACTGGAACGGGAATCCACCAGGAAAAAAGGGTTGCCCCGGTAAGCCGCATTCCTTCCGTACTTATGATTACAAAATTTACAGACTTTTCATAGTTTATCTATGGATTTTTTTTGTGAAAAGTCATATAACAATAATGATGTATGGAAATGGCGGCCGGCGGAAGGGTATTTTTCCGGGATTGGCTGCAAAAAACAGGCTAAGGTTTTGCCGGAAAGCAGATAAAAGTTGAACAAAGAGCGCTTTTCTGCTATTATAAGGGGTAGTGCATGTCCGGCCTGTGCCGTAAATGGCAGGAAAACAGGCTGTGACAGGTTATTTTTGTCGGACAAAACGATTGGAGCAAATACAAAATGAATGTAATTCAAAAAGTTTTCGGCACGCACAGTGAGAGGGAACTGAAGCGCATCATGCCTATCGTGGACAAGATTGAGTCCATGAGACCTGCCATGATGGAGCTTTCCGATGAACAGCTTAAGGATAAGACGAAGGAATACAAGAAGCGTCTTTCCGATGGGGAAACGCTGGACGATTTGCTTCCGGAGGCGTATGCCACGGTACGTGAAGCGGCCAGGAGGGTACTGAATATGGAACCCTTCCCCGTACAGCTGGTAGGCGGTATTATCCTGCATCAGGGACGTATCGCTGAAATGAAAACCGGTGAAGGCAAGACGCTGGTATCCACGCTTCCCGCGTATCTGAACGCCCTGGAGGGCAAAGGGGTGCACGTGGTTACGGTCAATGATTACCTGGCCGCCAGAGATGCCGCCTGGATGGGCGCTGTGCATGAGTTTTTGGGCCTGGAGGTAGGTGTGGTTTTAAACAGCCTGAAGTCTGAGGAAAGACGGGCTGAATATGCCAAGGATATTACCTATGTTACCAACAATGAGCTGGGCTTCGATTACTTAAGGGATAACATGGTCATTTACAAGGAGCAGCTGGTGCTTCGTGATCTGCATTATGCCATCATCGATGAGGTTGACTCCGTCCTGATTGACGAGGCGCGTACGCCTCTGATCATTTCGGGGCAGAGCGGGAAGTCCACGAAGCTTTACGAAGCCTGCGATATCCTTGCCAAACAGATGGAACGGGGCGCGGATATGGAAGACCTGTCCAAGCTGGATGCCATCATGGGTGTGGAGCAGGAGGAAAGCGGCGACTTTGTTGTAAATGAAAAGGATAAGGTGGTTAACCTTACGGAGCAGGGTGTTGCCAAGGTGGAACGGTTTTTCCAGATCGAGAACCTTGCGGATCCGGAAAATCTGGAAATCCAGCATAACATCATCCTGGCTTTGCGTGCCAATAACCTGATGGCCCGCGACAAGGATTATGTGGTAAAGGATGATCAGGTTCTGATAGTCGATGAGTTTACGGGCCGTATCATGCCGGGACGCCGTTATTCCGACGGTCTGCATCAGGCGATTGAGGCGAAGGAGCATGTGCAGGTGAAGCGGGAAAGCAAGACGCTGGCTACCATCACCTTCCAGAACTTCTTTAATAAGTTTGAGAAAAAGTCGGGTATGACGGGTACCGCCCTTACCGAAGAAAAGGAATTCCGTGACATTTACGGGATGGATGTCATTGAAATTCCCACCAACAAACCGATTCAGAGACTCGATCAGCAGGATGCGGTGTATAAGACCAGGAAAGAGAAGCTGCATGCGATTGTGGAGGCGGTGGAGGCATCCCATGCCAAGGGGCAGCCGGTACTGGTTGGTACGATTACCATCGAGGCTTCCGAAGAACTGAGCGGGCTTCTTAAAAAGAAGGGAATTCCCCACAAGGTACTGAACGCCAAGTTCCATGAGCTGGAAGCGGAAATCGTTGCGGATGCCGGTGTACACGGGGCCGTAACCATTGCCACGAACATGGCCGGCCGTGGTACCGATATCAAGCTGGATGATGCCGCGAAGGGCGCGGGCGGACTGAAGATCATCGGTACCGAAAGGCATGAATCCAGGCGTATTGATAACCAGCTGCGCGGCCGTTCCGGACGTCAGGGGGATCCCGGGGAATCCAAGTTCTATATTTCCCTGGAGGATGATCTGATGAGGCTGTTCGGTTCCGAGCGTCTGATCAATATGTTCAACACCATGGGTGTCCCGGAAAATCAGGAAATTGAGCATAAGATGCTGAGTAACGCCATTGAAACGGCGCAGAAGAAGATTGAGAGCAACAACTTCGGTATCAGAAAGAACCTGCTGGAATACGATCAGGTTATGAATGAGCAGCGTGAAATCATTTATGCGGAGAGACGCCGTGTCCTGGATGGGGAAAGCATGCGGGATGTGATCTACAAGATGATTACGGATATTGTGGACAATACGGTGGACATGGTAATCGGGGAAGATGCGGATGTGGAGGACTGGAACTTCAAGGAACTGAATTCCCTTCTGCTTCCTATTATACCGTTGGTTCCGATAACGAAGGATCGGGTGAACAAGCCTAAGAGAAACAGTCTGAAACAGCAGCTTAAGGAAGAGGCTGTGAAGCTGTATGAGAGCAAGGAGGCGGAGTTCCCGGAGCCGGAGGCAATCCGTGAGCTGGAACGTGTTATCCTGCTGAAGGTGATTGATAATAAGTGGATGGCCCATATCGACGATATGGATCAGCTGCGTCAGGGAATCGGTTTACAGGCTTATGCCCAGAGGGATCCTCTGGTTGAGTATAAGATGAGCGGTTATGAGATGTTTGACAGCATGACCGACAGTATCAGGGAGGATACGATCCGTCTGCTGTTCCATGTGAGAGTGGAGCAGAAGGTGGAGAGGGAGCAGGTTGCCAAGGTGACCGGCACCAATAAGGATGATTCCGGCCCGAAAGCTCCGGTGAAGAGAGGCTCGGCTAAGGTATATCCGAATGATCCCTGCCCCTGCGGAAGCGGGAAGAAGTACAAGAATTGTTGCGGAAGGAATAAGTAACATTCCTTGGAATAAGTAACATTCCTATATTAAAATTGTAAAGGTGGTGTTCGGCATTGGTTTTATTAGATCAGATGAAACAGGAATTACAGGCTTACAAAACTCCATTGGCGGAAGTGAGGGATTCACTTTAACTTAGCAGAAAAGTTGAAGCGGATCGAAGAGCTGGAGCGCGAGATGGAGGCTCCCGGATTTTGGGATAATCCGGAGTATTCCAACAAGAAAATGAAAGAATTGAAGAACCTGAAGGATACGGTGGAACAGATAGAGCATCTCGGAACCCAGTATGAGGATATTGAAACACTCATCGAAATGGGGAATGAAGAAAATGATGAATCTATGGCGGAGGAAATCCGTTCGGAGCTGGATTCCTTTACGGATGAACTGGAAACGCTGCGTATCAGCACGCTGCTTACAGGGGAGTACGACAAAAATGGTGCTATCCTTAAGCTGAATGCGGGCGCGGGCGGAACGGAAAGCTGTGACTGGTGCAGCATGCTGTACCGTATGTATACCAGATGGGCGGAGCGTAAGGGCTTTGGCCTGGAGGTGCTGGATTATCTGGACGGGGATGAGGCGGGTATCAAATCCGTTACCTTCCAGGTAAACGGGGAAAACGCCTATGGTTACCTGAAGTCGGAAAAAGGGGTGCACCGTCTGGTGCGTATCTCCCCCTTCAACGCACAGGGAAAACGCCAGACTTCCTTCGTGTCCCTGGATGTTATGCCGGATATCGAAGAAGAGCTGGATATTGAAATCAACGAAGAGGATCTTCGTATTGATACCTACCGAAGCAGCGGCGCGGGCGGACAGCATATCAACAAAACGTCCTCCGCAATCCGCATTACCCATCTTCCTACGGGAATTGTCGTGCAGTGCCAGAATGAGCGCTCCCAGTTCCAGAATAAGGATAAGGCCATGCAGATGCTGAAGGCCAAGCTGTATATGCTTAAGCAGGAAGAAAATGCCCAGAAGCTTTCGGGTATCCGGGGCGAGGTAAAGGAAATCGGCTGGGGCAACCAGATCCGTTCCTATGTATTCCAGCCCTATACCATGGTAAAAGATCACAGGACCAACCATGAAACCGGCAATGTGGACGCGGTAATGGACGGCGCGCTGGATCCCTTTATCAATGCTTATCTGAAATGGATCAGCACAGGTAAAACAGCGGGGGATGAATAAAAAAGAAAGGCCATTGCATCCCGGGAGGAATCCTGGAAATGCAATGGCTTTTTTGATTTCCTAAGATACAGGGACGGCAGATAGTCACAGTTTACACAGATTCCTTTTCCTCCTGCCTTTCATACCACTGGGCCTGTTTCTCCCACATTTCTGCATATTTCCCCTTGCGGGACATTAACTCTTCGTGCGTCCCGATGTCGGCGATCCTCCCGCCGTCCATAACCACAATGCGATCCGCCAGCCTGGCGGATCCGATGCGGTGGGTTACCACCACTGCGCATTTTCCCCGGGCCAATTGTTCGAACTGCTTGTAAATCTTTGTTTCTTCTATGGGATCGATGGCGGACGTGGGTTCATCCAATACGATAAAGCCATTCACCCGGTACAGCCCTCTGGCGATGGCGGCACGCTGCCATTGCCCTCCCGATAAATCAACCCCTCCAAATTCCGGGGAAAGCATGTCGTCAAGCTTCCTTCCGCCCATCTCAAAACCGGCCTCGGACAGTACGGAACGGATTCGTGTTGGATCCGCTCCGGCTGAAACATCACTGATAGCCACATTTTCCTGAAGAGTCATCTTATACCGCTGGTATTTTTGGAAAACCCCCGATACCCCCTGATAAACGCCGGGAGCGGAAGCGGCTGCCGTATCCAGGCCGCCAAGGAGTACCTTCCCTTCCGAAGGGCGGTAAATCCCGGTAAGCAAGCGTACAAGCGTGCTTTTCCCGGCCCCGTTTTCCCCCACCACGGCAAGCGTTTCTCCGGGGGCGATCTCCAGGGATACCTTTGAAATAGCCGGCTTATCCCTGCCGGGGTATGTAAAGCTGATATCTTTTGCCGTGACCCCTTTGGTGAAATCCGGGATACCCTGCGTTTCGGTACGCTCCGGCATAGCAAGCAGCCGTATGAAATTCACGACCTTTCCCATATCCCTGTTCATGTTGCCGATATGCTGCCTGACAATTTCCTGCATAATGCCGAATATCTGCCCCAGTGCCGCGAAAACGGCGGCGAACATGCCTATGGTAATCTCTCCCGCCATCGTGGCGCGAAACAACATATAGGAAGAAAGCGCCATCCCCGCAAAGGAGGAGAAATCCAGCAAAAGCTGCAGCAGTGCCGTTTTACGTTCTGCTTTCCATATTTTACCGGTGAGCAGCATCAGGGTTTCCTCAAAGCGCTGATAAAAAAAAGTAAAAGCGCCCAGAATACGGGTTTCCTTGAAATATTCCCGATCGCAAATGGTTTTCTGGTAATAGGAAGACTCCCGACGGAGGGGAGCGCTCTGTTCTTCCAGCTTTGTAAATACTTTTATATTGACGGTCTGGGCAGCCATGGCGGGGAGAAAAGCCAGAAGCAATGTCAGGATCAGCACAGGCTTCAGCCGGAACAGATAGGCCCCTATCGACACAAAATAAACGCCGTAAAAGCTGACACAGACAAACACGATCATACAGAACATGGTGATGGCCCGGACGCCTTCTTTCGCTTTGTTAAGATCGTCCAGAAAACCGGTATCCTCAAAGTACACAGGATCGATACGTCCCAGCTTCTGATGAATCAATGCGGTCAGCCTTCCGGCCGATTTCGGAAGCAGCACACCGATTCCGTGGAAATTCTGGACGCCATTGATAATCTGCTGTCCGAACGTAAAGGCGGCTAAGATTAGAAGAGGAGACAGGCAGTCCCAAAAATCCGCTTTTCCCGCGGCGGCCCCGGAAATGGCATCAAACAGCTTCTGCGTTGCCGCCACAGTCAGGGTGAAAGACAGGCCGTTCATAATTCCCAGGGTATTTTCAAGGAGACAGTTCCATGGCGCAGACTTAAACTGTATGGGGATAATCCGCAGTATGACTTTTAGCAGACTGTACTTTTTCGTTTCCGTATTCATTGATACCACTCCCTCTGCGTCTCAAACATATCGGCATACTGTCCCTTTCGGGCCATCAGCGTTTCATGGGTACCCCGTTCTGCAATCCTGCCGCCATCGATTACCAGTATTTCATCCGCCAGCTTGGTCGATCCCAGACGGTGGCTGATAAACACCGTTGTTTTTCCTTCCATCAGCTTCTCAAATTCGCTGTACAACCGGCTTTCGCTGATGGGATCCAGGGCGGATGTCGGTTCATCTAGGATCCTTACAGGCGCCTGACTGATCAGTGACCGGGCAATCGCAACACGCTGCCATTGCCCTCCTGAAAGATCCTGCCCGCCCGGCAGGATCTTGCCCAGCGGCGTGAGGATCCCATTCTTCAGCCTGCCGATGGTTTCATCCAGTCCGGCTAAATGGGCCGCTTCTTTCTCGTTTCCTTTGGCATGTAGATTGCCAAGTGATATGTTGTCTTTCATTCCTATATAATATCTGGCGAAATCCTGGTATACCACAGAAAACATCGCCTTGACGGTGCTGGCAGGATAGGTTCTCAGTTCCCTGCCGTTTACCAGGATCTCTCCTTCATATTCCGTATATAAGCCGGTTAACAGCTTGGTGATCGTGGTCTTGCCGGCTCCGTTTTTACCAACGAAGGCATAGTGCCGTCCCGCTTCCAGCGTAAAAGACAGCCCGTCCAGAATATATTTGTCTCCATTCGGGTACCGGAAACGTACCTTACAAAATTCCAACCGTTCTATGGCTGTCGGTTTTGCATCCGGTTCCGTCAGGGCATCTCCGGCATCGCTCAGTGCAGCAAACGCACTCAAATCCTTCATAAATTCGCCCGCCCGCGATATATTCTCCAGAGAGCGTGACATCTGAAAACCCAGCTTCTGAATCATACCAAACACGGCGCTGATAATACCCATAAACATACCTGCCGTCATCTGTCCCTGTATGACCGGCCCGATCAGGGTAAGCGCCACCAGCAGCGAAATCAGTGCCAGAACCAGGCTGGACCCCTTGGTGATCAGGAACATTTTCGCCGTAACCTTCACCTGCATTTTTCTGCCTGCCTCGTACTGCTCCTGCCATTGCCGGTTGACCGCATCACTGTAGTCAAATAAAGTGCGCTCGTCCACATTATCCCGTCCGGTTAACACTTCCCCCAGATAATCCGTGCGGCGGTTGAATTTCTCCGCTTCCCGTTCCGCCTGGTAGTTCTTTTTTCCCGCGCGCATGGATAACCAGAACATGGGAACCGAAAATGCCAGGATGATCACCGCCGCCCACCAGACCTGTGTCACAATTAAAAGGAAAACCGAGGAAACGGATACCATGATCTGCAGAAACTGTATAAAAGCATCCGCCCCATCCATAATGGATTTCACCGGATCCCTGGATACACGCGATATTAATTCCCAGCTTTCCGCGTTCTCTATATGTTTATAATCAAAGGCCGCATAAATCCTGACGAGTGAAGGCTTGATTTCCCGTTCCAGCCTTACTCGGATCCGCGAACCCGCCAACCGTGCCAACGCACCCACAGTACCGGCCACCCCCAGCGTAAGCATCAACAAAACCAACGGCAGATAAATATCCCCCTGCGGCCGTAAATGGGTAAGGATTTCCGCAGCCGTATCCACAAAACCCGCCGTAGCCATGGCCATAACCGCCGTCTGCATGACGGACTGCGTAACGGACAAAACAAAATAAAGCACCATACAGACCGGCGATGCCTTCAAAGCCAACGACAATACCTCATATGACTGATATCTTTTATTTTTGATTATCATGTTCGCGCCCTCATCTCTGGCTGATTTTTGTAGTATATATAAATCCTGTCATGCACTCCCATTTTATAGCACCCATCTATGAAAAGGCTATTTTCCGGTTCTGAGGAGTGCGTCCTTTCCTTTGCCACCCTGCTGCCCGCAGAGCGATGTCCCCGGGACGGAAAAGGAATGTTCACCAGATCCTTTCAGGCCATGGAGATGAGACCGGTCAAGTGCGTCAGCCTCATCTGACACACTTGACGCCTTCGGGCTCATCGGAATGTCCGGCCTGATGGACTGGCGAATATCCTTTTCCGTCCCGGGGACATCGCTCTGCGGGCAGCAGGGTGGCAAAGGAAAGGACGCACTCCTCAGAACTGGAAAATATGTCTGGTACTGTTATCCTCATAGGATCGCACTTCATGCTCCGGCCTCTCGGACAGATGCTCCTTTTTCCACCCGGAAGGAGACAAATGCATGTACTGCAGAAACTGTCTGTTGAAGCTGGACAGGCTGCTATAGCCCACTTCCCGGGCAATGCAGTTGACAGGCAGCCGGTTCAGGTGAATCAGGTGGCAGGCCTGCTGGATGCGGTAATGCTGCAGATATTCCAAAGGACTGATCCCCACCATGCTTTTGAACAGCCGGCGCAGGTGGCTTTCACTGATACAGCAGTGGGCGGCCAGGCTGCGTACGGAAAACGGTTCGTTATAGTGGGCGTATATGTAGGTAAGGGCGGTGCGGATATAGGAATAGCCATCCTCCGATTCCGCGGTATGGGAAGCCGAGGCCGCCAGTGTGATGCGGTTGATTTCCGAAAAGAGGGAAAAAAGAAGACCGTGCACAGCCTGTTGGTAGAGAGGCTGTTTTTCATGGAATTCCTGAAAAATACGGGTCAGGTAATAATGAAGCAGGGGAAAAGCGCCCTCCCGGATGATCACGGGTATTTCCTGGAGCATATAGAAAACCTGCCAGATATCGGCCCCGCAGTCCGCCGCGGATTCCAGAAAATGCCGGGGTTCAATATAGAGATACTCCCACTGGCTTTCCTGCGTGCCGCAGACCGCCATATGGGGAACCTGGGGAAAAAGGATGCTGAAGGCTCCCGTTTCGTAAGGAGAGGAGGTCTGTCCGTTCAGAAACAGCCGCCCGTTTCCCCGGATACAGTGCCCGATTTCCAGGCCGTTATGGAAATGCAGATATGCCGGGGAGTCCACGGATATCGTCCAGTTTTCACCAAGAAAGGCGAGAACCGGAAAACGGGCAGGAAAATCGTAGGGACGGTAGCGGAGGGGAAACCGTTGGAATGATTGTTTCTGCATAGTTTTTATCTCCTTAATGATAGGAAGCCGGTGCTTTGTATAATTATAATAACAGTAAATCAATCAGCGAACAAAAATGTAATAAAGTGCATAAGAAATCGATAATTCCGGGATGCCGTAACCCCCTTTTCCTAAAAAATTATAACGGAAAGAAGGGGAAAAGTAAAGGAATACCGACAAATATGGGGAGACAGAACAGTAGTCAAACGTAATGGTGCCCTGTGGGTTTTCCCAAAAAGTGGGGAATGGTATCAAACCGGTAGGGAGTTGGTTTTTGAGGAGAGGGAAGAAATGATAAGGGATGGTATTTTACAGGAAGGAAAAGCTGATCTGCCGGCAATCCGGCAGTGGATAGATAACAGGATGCCGGATATCGTAAGGGATCTGACGCGTATCTGCCGGATCCGGAGTGTGGCGGAGGCGGAAGCTTCCCAATACCCGCCCTTTGGAAAAGGATGCCGGGATGTTCTGGAAGAAATGCTTCACATCGGGGAGGAAAACGGTTTTTTGGTCCAAAACTTTGACAACTATGTGGGGAAAATATCCTATGCCGCTTCCCCGCAAGCGGATACGATAGGTATCTGGGCGCATCTGGATGTAGTGGAGGAAGGGGAAGGCTGGGAGTATGAGCCTTATGATCCGGTGGTAAAGGACGGCTATTTTATCGCCAGGGGCTGCCAGGACAATAAAAGCTCCGCTATTTTAGGGCTTTATGTCCTCAAATATATGAAGGAACATCATATCAGCCTGTCCCATGGCCTGGAGCTGTATCTGGGGACCTGTGAGGAGCAGGGGATGTACGATTTGGATTATTATGTCGCTCACTATCGCCTCCCGGCGCTGTCCCTTGTACCAGACAGCGGTTTTCCGGTCTGCTGCGGGGAGAGAGGTTCCTTCAATGCGGAATTGATATCCCGCCGGGAATGCGGAAAAGAGCTTTTGGAGGTTTCCTGCGACTGCGGGCTGTATACCATACCGGATCAGGCCCGGGCGGTACTTGCCTACAGCGGGGAACGCTGGGAAAAAGCCTCCCGCCTCAGCGCGCCGGTCACCGCTGAGAGGGTGGGGGAAACCATACGGATTATAGCACATGGCGTCCGGGCCCACGCATCCCGGCCGGCGGACGGAGTGAATGCGCTGACCCTGCTGGCGCAGGCCCTCTGCACGCAGGAACTGATAGACGGGGAAAACAGGGAATTGTTCGGGATCATTCCCGCTATTAACCAGGACAATACAGGACAGGCCCTGGACGTATTCTGCGAGGATGCGCTGTCCGGCCCGATTTGCCTGACGGCGACACAGCTTCGTATGCAGGAAGGGCGGCTGGTCATCGGATTCATGTCCAAATATCCGGTAACCTGCAGTGATTTCCCATTTGCAAAACGGGCGGAAAAAGCGGCACAGCGCCGGGGGTTTGAGATAAAGATAACCCGCCTTGCCAAAGCCAGCTATTTTGACCCGGAGCACCCGGTGGCCCGGACGCTCACCCAAACCTGCCGGGAGATTCTGGAAAATGAGGACGGCCCGTTTGTCATGAGCGGCGGTACCTATGCCCGAAAGCTTACCAACGCCTTTGCTTTCGGCACGGGAATGAAGCTTCCCCCGCCGCCGGAAGGGCTGTTCCGGCCGGGGCACGGCGATTACCATCAGCCGGATGAAAGCATCCCGCTTCTCAGGATACGCAGGGCGCTGGAGGTATATATCTGCGGAATCCTGCGGATTGACAGGCTGGATATAAAACCCTGAACAGGCAGTATCACGTGGATACCCATGTGTTGTAGCATATGAGAAACATATGACAGAAAGGATGAAGAGGTTATGAGAAAGGGAAGAAAAACAAGCACAGTACTTACGGCGGCCATTCTGGCGGCGTCAGTCATACTGGGAGGCTGCGGCGGCGCAGCGTCGGAGACAGCGCAGGGCGGCACCGCCGCCCAGGATGCGTCTGCCGCCCAGGGGACGGATGCAGGGACGGAGACGGCTGCGGAGACGGGAAGTGCCAAAATAGCAGATGGGGATGTTACCCTGACTGTTTTCTGTGATTTCCAGACGGCGGCACGGGCATATTATTCCGACTTGGGGGAAAACCCGGTGGTGCAGAAGATTTCCGAGGATACGGGATTGCAATTTGAATTTATCCACGCGCCCGTAGGGGATGACGGTTCTTATTTCCAGCAGCTGCTGGCATCCGGGGATTTGCCGGATCTGATGTATACCAACCTGTTCCAGACAACCTATCCCGGCGGCGTGGAGGGAGCCATTGCGGACGGCGTGCTCCTGAACGTAACCGATTTGGTGGAACAGTATGCGGTTAATTTTAATGCACTCTGCGAAGAAAGCGGGGATCCGGACGTACAGAAAAAGATCCGGGGCGACGAAGGCAACATTATCAAATTCGGTACCACATGGCTTCCCCCCACCGATAACAACAAGGTATTCAACGGCCTTATAGTCAGACAGGACTGGCTGGACAAGTACAATCTGGAGGCTCCGGTCACCCTGGAGGATTATACCAATGTACTGCGCACCTTTAAAGAGAACGGCGTGCAGATCCCCCTGGCCCTCTGCGAATTCAACCAGGCACAGTTTTATGCCAACAACCCCATTTCCTCCGCGTTTGATGTTTCCATCAAGGATTTCGATCTGGATGAGGAGGGACAGGTACACTATAGCAGGACCCAGGACGGCTACAAGGAATTCCTGAAGGTGCTGAACCAGTGGGCGGAGGAAGGTCTCATCGATACCGACTTCGTTTCCCGTACCATCGACGATTCCCTGAAGCTGTTCCAGAACGGTACGGCAGGCATGTGTTTTGCCCATACCTATAATGTGAAACAGTCCGTAACCGCCGGCGCAGCCGTGGATCCGGAATTTAAACTGACCTCCTGTGTGCTGCCCAGGGTGAATGCGGAGGATACCACCCATATGTCCAAAATTACAAGTTCCATCAATTCTTATTCCTGGCAGGTTTCCGCAGCCAGCAAGCATGCGGAGGAGGCAGTGAAATTTGTGGACTATCTGATGGATCCCGAGGTGATGCTTCTCACCGCCTGGGGTACCAATGAAGGCGAAGAAAAGACCTATACGGAAAATGCGGACGGAACCAGGGAATTTACCGATTTTGTCAGCAATAACCCGGACGGCCTGGACTATGATACGGTAAGATCCCTTTATATGTGCGCGCCCTTCCAGATCAAATATGATGAAACCATGGAAGCTGCCCAGTATGCGCTGGAGGAATGCCACCAGTCCTGGGATGCATGGGGCATGCAGAACGATGATAAGCATACGCTTCCCGGCTACCTGACGCTTACGACGGAAGAATCCAAGGAGCTGACACAGATCAAAACCAAGCTTGCCAACTACTCGGATGAAATGGTATACCGTTTTATCTTCGGAGAGGAGGATCTGGAAAGCGGCTGGGACGGCTTTGTGGCACAGCTGAAGGAACTGGGCAGCGAACGGGGCGAAGAAATCAATGAAGCAGCATATGCAAGATATGAAGCCCGTGAATAGAAAGATATAACCCCCATAAAGAAATACAGGAGAAAGGCTGGCGGGAGAAAAGCCGGCCTTTTTCCATAAAAAGCCGCGGGCATCCGCAGAGAGGAGCAATGATGAAAAGAGGTACGCATGCAGCGCTGAAAGAACCTTTTTTTAAGAGACTGTGGAAAAACATGAGGTCGCATCCCCTTCTGTACATCATGATTTTACCGGTACTCGCCTATTTTCTGGTATATCATTACTATCCCATGTATGGAATGATCATATCCCTGTTTGACTATGTTCCCACGAAGGGTGTATTCGGAAGTGATTTCGTGGGACTGAAGCATTTCAAAGCCTTCCTGGGGGACCCCTATTTCTTCCGTACCATGCGGAATACCGTTTCCATCAATCTGCTGTTGCTTCTGTTCGGATTCCCTTTTCCGATCCTGTTTGCTATTTTGCTGAATGAACTCACCGGAACCAGGCTGAGGAAAATAACCCAGACCATTACTTATATGCCGCATTTCATATCTGCCGTGGTAATCTGCGGGCTTATGCTGGATTTCTGTAAAACAAACGGTGTTATCACCAGCGTTTTCTGCGCCCTGACAGGCCGGGAGGCCTCCAATATGTTCAGCCATTCCGCCTATTTCCAGCCGCTGTATGTGCTGATGTGTATCTGGCAGGAATTCGGCTGGGATTCTATTATCTATTTTGCCGCGCTGACCGGTATCGATCAGAGCCTGTACGAAGCCGCCGAAATAGACGGGGCGAACCGCTGGAAGAAAATCCTCCATGTCACCCTTCCCGGGATATCCCCCACGATTGTGATTCTTCTCATCATGCGCATCGGGAACATGATGACCCTGGGCTGGGACAAAATCCTGCTCCTTTATAATCCCATGGTCTATGAAAAAGCCGATGTTATATCCACATATGTTTACCGGATCGGACTGATGAATTTTGAATACAGCTTCGCTGCCGCAGTGGGATTTTTTAATTCCATCATTAATTTCATCCTTCTGATCCTGGCAAACACCGTGAGCCGGAAGGTGAACGAAACCAGCCTGTGGTAGACGCAGCGTATGCTGACAAAGTGAGGTGCAAAATGAAGAAAAAATTGAAACCGTTCCAGGTCGTGAATGTCCTGATCATGCTTTTTCTGATAGGAATTACTCTGTATCCCATGTATTATGTGGTGGTGGCCTCCATAAGCGATCCCATTCTTCTGAAATCCCATACGGGCCTTTTGTGGATGCCGCTGGGAGAAGCCACACTGGCGGGATACCAGAAAACCCTGGCCAATAAGAGCCTGTTCAACGGCTTTAAGATCACCCTGTTTTACCTGGTTGCCGGAACCCTGCTCCAGGTGGGGCTGACCAGCTTCGCCGCCTATGTGGTTTCCAGGAAATGCTTCCTGATCCGCAGAGGCGTGCTGAAGCTGATGATATTTACCATGTTTTTCAGCGGCGGGCTGATCCCCCTGTTCTTCGTCATCCGGAATACCGGGCTTTACAACACCATATGGGTATCCAGTATCCCTTATGCGGTAAGCGCTTATAACATGATCATCATGAAAACCTTCTTTGAATCCATCCCTGAGAGCCTGGAGGAGGCCGCTGTCATCGACGGGGCCAACGATTTCACTATCTTTTCCAGGATTATCATGCCTCTGTCCAAACCCGTGGTGGCGGTGATGATCCTGTATTACGGCGTGGGGCAGTGGAATTCCTGGTTTCCCGCAGCCATGTTTACCAGAGACAGGAAAATTTATCCTCTCCAGATGATACTGCGGGAAATCCTTATAGAGAACCAGGCGCAGAATGCGGATTCCCTCATCGCTGCCGTGGAAGATACCTTCAGCAGCGAGCTGGTGAAATACTGTACTATCATCGTATCCACCATCCCCATTCTGATTGTGTACCCGTTTCTGCAGAAATACTTTGAAAAAGGCGTGATGATAGGAGCGGTAAAGGGCTGATGGAACAAAAACGAGAAAATCTCCGGCGTATGCTGGAGGGGCTGCCCCATGAACATATCCCCGTAAGCTTTTTCCAGCATATGCAGCCGCAGGAGCTGCACGGGGAAGCCTGTGTGAAGGCCCATATCCGTTTTTATAAACGGACGGATCCGGATTTTCTGAAAATTATGCATGACGGCCTTACGGCCCCCGTCTGCCTTGACCTGACAAGCCTGGAGGAGCTGAAGGCCTACCGTCCGGGAAAGGATCGGAACCCTTATATAAGGGACTATCTGGACCGCGCCTGCCGCATCAACGAAGCCCTGGCGGGAGAGGCGGATACCTATAGCAATGTATTTACGCCCTTCACCCTTCTCCGGCGGATTGGGGATGACAGGCTGCTTGGATTCCTGAAGGAAGATCCGGGTGCGGTACGGGACGCCCTGCTTTTTCTGGGAGAGGATCTGGCCTGGCTGAGCGAAAGGCTGATAAAAGAAGCGGGCTGCCTGGGCATTTTTCTCGCAATGCAGGGAGCGGAAACCGGTCTTTTTGCCCCGGAAGAATTCACCGCTTTGGTGGCGCCGTCCGAACAGCTGGTAGTAACGGCCGCCGAGGAGAACTCCCCCTATAATATCCTGCATTTCTGCGGCTGGAACCAGATCAAAAACCAGCTGGAGCTTTGGCGGGATTATCCGGGAAATACGGTGAACTGGGCAGTATATGTGGAAAAACTCTCCCTGGAAGAGGGAAGGAAGTATTTCGGCATGCGCAACTGTCTGGGCGGTTTTGACAACCGGAGGGGAAAGCTGCTGTATTCCGGGACACAAGAAGAAATCCGGCAGGAAACCAGACATATCCTGGAAACCTACCGGCGTACATTCGGCAATACGGACGGGCTGATGCTGGGCGCAGACTGCTCCTTCCTGCCTGACTTTGAAACGGAACGGTTCTGCTGGGTAACGGAGGCGCTCCGCGAATGGGAGCGGGAGGGAAAAGCAGCCTTTGGATGAACGCATCCGGCATACCCGGTTATCCGGCGTGATAGGGAGCATACCTGGGATCTTTTTTGACAATGACGCGTCTGTCGTTGCGGAAGGCCTGGGGATTGCTCCCTACTATTTTGTGGAAATACCGGTTGAAGCTGGAAAGGGAATGGAAACCGGTCTGGAGGGCAATATCCAGAATGCCGGTTTCCGTACTGGTCAACAGCCGGCAGGCCTTTTGGATACGGACGGTACGCAGATACTGGAGCGGCGTCTGGCGGAAGCATTCCTGGAAATGGAGGAGGAACTGTCTTTGGGAAAGGCCGCACAGATAGGCCAGATGGGCCGTATCCAGCTCGGAGGCATATTCGGCATCCAGGTATGAAACAGCCGGGAAGAGCTGGGGCAGGGCGGAGACCGTCCCGCCGAAAACGGGACAGCTCCGGTGCTGCCTGTACAACAGCACAAGGAGCGTTTCCACCAGACCCCGTACGGCCTGGCGGTACTGTCCCTCTTTTTTTCGCAGCTCCTGCAGGATCATCCGGAGAAGCCTTGCCTGTTCCGGGAAACTGTCGGCAGGCAGTATTTTGGAAAAGTCCGTATACTGATACCAGGTAAACTCCCGCGGAAGGCCGCTGGGATAAAAAGGCGCCAGCAGCTGTTCCGGGTTAAAAAACAGATAGGTGCAGGATACCTCCCCCTCCTGAGGAGGGAAAAAGGAACCATGGGTAAAGAAAGGCGGGAGAAAACAGATATTTCCCGGTGTCAGGGAAAATACCCGGTTCTCCAGATTCCAGGTCATAGTTCCTTTGTTGCAAAAGGCGATTTCTATGCAGTTATGGAAATGGATAAAATCAATTTGCGGGGAAGTGCTTTTCCCCTCCATCAGGAGGATAGGAAACTCCTCCGCAAATTTATATTCCCTGTAAGTGATGGGAAGGCTTTTGTTATTGGCAGTCATCGCTTTATTCCTGTGAGGGATTGGTACGGCTGTGGTTATTCCGGTAGCTCATCAGTTCCAGATAGAAATTACAGAAGGCCGTGTTTGAATAAGGAATGACAAACAGCAGGCCGATGCAGCAGGTGAGCAGCCCCAGCAGATAAAGCGGGAGAAAGCTTACGCCCAGATAAAAACGGCGGGCCTTGTTCCCCTTCATGATTTCCCTGCTGTAACGCAGACACTGGACTGCTGTGAATTCAGGGAAATCCAGCATGACAAAATAGCTTTGGGAATACTGCAGGCTTATGATGGTGGAACCCACAAGACCGATGCAGAAGGTGACCGAAAGTAACAGGAGCATTACCGAAAAAGTCCCGTCAATAAAGGTAAATACGCCCAGGCATATAAAGAGCGGTACAAAAAAGGCGAGGCAAAGCAGGAGCTGCAATAGCTGAATCAATATGGCTTTATCCGGGTGGTTGGTGAAGCCGTAAAAAACATCACTGATTTTAATATTGCCCCCGCAGGAAACATTCAGGTACATATAGGTCTGCCCGGCAAGAAAAATACCGGCCAGAAGCTGCAGCAGGCATTCGATGACAAATTGTATGGTAAGCCCCGGCATGGTCCTGGTATCCAGGGAAAAAGTAGCCATGAAATTAATGGCCGTCATGATGACCTCCACCACGAGGATGGCGGGAACCAGAGTTCCGTATTTCCCAAGCATTTGCCCCTTTGCCTTGGCTTTCAGTTCGGCTGATGATGCGTGTCTGTCCATAGATGAATACTCCTTCATATCCTAATAACGTCCCGTTCCTTCTTCAATCTGGTTCCACATATCGTCAAAGCTTTCCCCGTAAAAATATTCCGAATACTGGTTCAGCTGCCTGTGGAAATCCTCTTTATAAGAAGGATTGGTGAAAAGCATAACCATAACGCTTCCCACAACAAGAACATTGATAACCATTCCCAGAATGGCGGTGAGCATGCCAACCTTGGCGTTGGGAAGCATGGCCTTGTCATTTCCCTTGGACAGAAGCCCCAGGATGACAGCAAGCCCTCCGCAGATAACAGGCGGATAAACCGTACCGAAAAACGCGGAAATAACGGCAATAATCCCCAGAATCATGGAAGCGGCGGCAAAACTGCTTCCGGGATGGCGGGTGGGCGGTGTATAGTATGGAGGATAACCGGAATTGTTATTCTGGTAAGGCGGGATCGGCCCGTTGTTGTAGTTATCCATAACAAAATCTCCTTTATGCAGACTATGATGCCGGATCGCTCCCGGAACAGGGGGATCCTTATCGTTGCTATTGTAGCACGTTTGGGAGCGCTGTACAAATGAAAAAAGTATGAAGTGCGCGCTGTTGGTTCTGCGGTTACTGTTACCCGCCGTCCCATTCTCTTTTCCGCAAAAAGGGTTTCCTTCTTCTGCAAAAAAGACTATAATCAGACTTATATTGTGTTCAGATGCCAAATCATGTAAGCAGCAGGCATATCAGTTTACATAAAAAGTTTCTTTTGCAGGAAATGAAAAGATAGGATGAATGAAGCATATGAAAAAGAAAATAATACCGATAACATTATTTGCTGTCCTGCTCTTATCGGGCGTATGGTCACTGCTTTCTATACTCAGCATCCAGGGAAATGCCCGGGTCATCAATTATACCGGAGTGGTACGCGGGGCATCCCAGCGGCTGATAAAAGAGGAACTGTACGGAGAGCCGAATGACGCACTGATCAGCCGTTTGGATCAGATTATAGATGAGCTGCTGACCGGGAAAGGAAATAACCGCCTTGTTAAAATGCAGGATCCGGACTATCAGGAAGCGATGGGGGTTCTGAAAGACAGCTGGATTTCCATGAAAGAAGAGATCGGTAACGTAAGGCAGGGCAAATCTGCGCAGACGCTCTACCAGCTGAGCGAAGCATTTTTCCAGGAAGCCGATCTGGCGGTATCCAGGGCGGAAGATTATACTGAAAAACAGGTTAATGATACAGTCAAAATCTTTTGTGCCCTCTTTGTTCTGGTAGCCGCAGGAAGCTGTTTGTTTGTGGTCAATGAATATCGGGGCCGGCGGCGGCTCAGGCAGATTGAAGCTGCCGAGGCGGATAACCGGAAGGAAAAAGAGAAATTAGAGAAAATGACCGTCGCTCTCCGGGCACCGCTGGACGATTTGTCGGAGCTGATGTATGTGGCGGATCTGGAGAACTATGATCTGCTGTTCTTTAACAGGACGGGCCTGCGGAATTTTGAACTGGAATCCTACGAAGGGAAAAAGTGCTATCAGGTGCTGCGCGGACGGGATACCCCCTGCGAAAACTGTAAGCAGCATGTGTCGCCTGACGGGGATACCTATACCTGGGAGGACACCAACCCGGTTACAGGCCGCCATTATATGCTGAAGGACCGTGAAATATTGTGGGAAGGCCGCCCTGCACGGCTTGAAATTGCCTTTGACATCACGAAAGCCGAGGAGGAGAAGCAAAAACTCAGATATACCCTGAAAATGGAAGATATGATTATGGACTGCGTACGTACTCTGTACCAGGGGCAGAAGCTTGCCGAGACGATTCCCCGGATTCTGGAAAACCTTGGCGAATTCCTGGAAGCGGAGCGATGCTATATTTTCATGGTGCATGACGGTCTTGCTTATAACGAGTTCGAATGGTGCGGACAGGGTGTCACACCGCAGCGGGAAAACCTGCAGGATTTGCCGCTTTCCTTCTTTGACAGCTGGATGCCCAGGTTTAACCGGCGGGAATGTGTGCTGATAACGGATTTGGAACAGATCCGGGACAGTTCCCCCGAAGAATACGACATCCTGAACAGCCAGAACATCCACAGTCTGGTGGCGGCCCCGATGGAACGCAGCGGCGCATTCTGCGGTTGTCTTGGTGTGGATAATCCTCCGGAGGAAAGGCTGCCTTATATCGGTACCATGCTGCAGACATTGTGCTATTTCCTGATGCTCTCTATCAAACGTGCGGAGGATGAGGAGCAGCTGGCACATCTTAGCTTTCATGACACACTTACCTCCTTTTATAACCGCAACCGCTATATAAAGGATTCGGAAGCCCTGCAGAACTCCCATATTCCGGTGGGGGTTGTCTATCTGGATGTTAACGGGCTGAAGGATGTGAACGATAAAAGAGGCCACTCTTACGGGGACAGGCTGTTAATGGAGGCGGCAAAGCGTCTCAGGGAGGTGTTTTATGACGCGGATTTATACCGGATCGGCGGTGATGAGTTTGTTGTGATCTGCCGGTACGTGGAAGAACAGGCATTCAACGAGCGGCTGCAGGAACTGAAAAGGCGGTTCCGGGAGGACAACGACTGCCGTGCGGCAATCGGCAGCCAATGGTGTGCGCAGCTTGCGGATATGAATGAAATAACCTCACAGGCCGACGCGCTCATGTATGAGGACAAAAAGGAATTTTACAGGAAAAATCCGACCTCAAAGCGTTATCGCCACCAGAGCGATGATTTGCTGGAGCTATCCAACCCCAACATCCTGGAGACGGAGATTATAAAAAACCGTTTTGTCGTGTATATGCAGCCCAAGGTATCTTCCAATGACCTTACGGCCATCGGCGCCGAGGCATTGATCCGCTATTATCCCGATGCGGGGACACCGGTCCTGCCCGGTAATTTTCTGCCTATGCTGGAGGAAACACGGACGATCAGCCAGATTGATTTTTTTGTTTTTGAGTCGGTCTGTTCCCGGATTAGAAAATGGCTGGATATGGGAAAAGAGGTCTATCCCGTCTCCATCAATTTTTCTCCGCTTACGCTGGCCCAGCCATCCTTTGTAAAGCAGCTCTGTTCCCTATGCGAAAAGCATGAAATTGCCACAAGGCTTTTGGAAGTGGAGATCACGGAGGGTGTCATGGAATCGGAGGAATCCGATTTGCTGAACCTGGTCCATCAGCTGCGCCGGGCGGGATTTGTTGTGGCGCTGGCCGGCTTTGATACGAATGCCGAAGGGATCCGGCTTCTCAGTTCTGCTGAATTTGACGTCCTGAAGCTGAATAAGGGGATGATTGTTGATGTCCTGCAGAATCTGGATGCCATAGTTTCCATTGTGGATACCTGCCGGAAAAAAGGGATCCGGCTGGTTGCTGAGGGGATAGAAACGGAGGAGCAGATGCAGGAGCTATGCAAATGCGGCGTAGAGCTGTTACAGGGCTTTTTGTTCAGCAAACCCATTTCCATGGAAGAATATGAGGAAAAGTATCTTACTGCGGAAGGATACCGGAGATGAAAATCGGACAGGCACTTGAAAAGGGAGGCCGCTTTCAATTATAATGAAGGACAGGTGAGTGCCAATTCACAAAGTAGTTGAAAGAAAGGAAGCTCCATAGAGGCGGAAGCGCTGCGGATACACGTATCGGCGGGTTTTTGCGGGATAGGGGGCAGTGTAAACGAATGGATATTATAAGGAAACTGACGGAAGAGCTGAAGGTGGAACGATGGCAGGTGGAAGCCGCCGTCAAATTGATTGATGAGGGAAACACGATTCCTTTTATTTCCCGGTATCGGAAGGAGGTTACGGGTTCGCTGGATGATGAGCAGCTGCGTAACCTTTTCGAACGGCTGAATTATCTGCGTAATCTGGAGGAAAAGAAGGAACAGGTTCTTGCCGGTATAGAGGAGCAGGGGAAGCTGGATGAGGAGCTTAAGGCCAAAATCCTGGCAGCGGAGACGCTGGTGGTTGTGGAGGATCTCTATCGGCCCTACCGGCCGAAGAGAAGAACCAGGGCCAGCGTGGCAAAGGAAAAAGGGCTGGACGGGCTGGCGGAATTCATCCTCGCCCAGGAGACGCGGGTTCCTCTGGAGGAAGAGGCGGCGAAATATGTAAGTGAGGAAAAAGGTGTGGAGTCGGCTGCGCAGGCTCTTCAGGGTGCGAAGGATATCCTCGCGGAGGCGATATCCGATGAAGCGGATTATCGTATTTATATCCGGAATATTACCTTTGAGGAGGGAAAAATCAGCAGTACGGCCAAGGATGAAAAGGCAGCCAGCGTGTATGAGATGTATTACGCCTATGAAGAGCCGCTGAAAAAGGCGGCGGGACACAGGATCCTGGCGCTGAACCGGGGGGAAAAGGAAAAGTTCCTTACAGTTAAAATAGAAGCGCCGGAGGAACGGATTCTCAGGTTCCTGGAGAAAAAAGTGATCACAAAGGAGAATCCGGTCACGGGGCCTGTCCTTCAGGAAGTGGCGGCGGACAGCTATAACCGGCTTATCGCACCGGCTATTGAGAGGGAAATCCGCAACGAACTGACGGAAAAAGCGGAGGACGGAGCGATTTCCGTGTTCGGAAAGAACCTGGAGCAGCTGCTGATGCAGCCTCCTATTGCCGGGAAGGTGGTTCTTGGCTGGGATCCGGCCTTCCGTACAGGGTGTAAGCTGGCGGTGGTGGACGCCACCGGGAAGGTGCTGGACACGAAGGTTATCTATCCCACAGCTCCCCAGAATAAGGTGGCGGAAGCCAAGGCGGAGCTGAAGCGGCTGATTAAAAAATACGGCATATCGCTGATATCCGTAGGAAACGGGACGGCGTCCAGGGAATCCGAGCAGATCATCGTGGATCTGATCAGGGAGCTGGATGTGCCGGTCCAGTACATTATTGTAAACGAAGCCGGCGCGTCGGTTTATTCCGCGAGCAAGCTGGCAACGGAAGAATTCCCTAATTTTGATGTGGGGCAGAGAAGCGCCGCTTCCATCGCAAGACGGCTTCAGGATCCCCTGGCGGAGCTTGTGAAAATCGATCCCAAATCTATCGGCGTGGGGCAGTATCAGCATGACATGAACCAGAAAAAGCTGGGAGAAGCCCTGAATGGCGTGGTGGAAGACTGCGTGAATAAGGTAGGGGTGGATTTGAATACGGCTTCCGCCTCCCTGTTGGAATATATATCCGGGATTTCCAAAACCATTGCCAAAAATATAGTGGATTACCGGGAAGCAAACGGCCGATTTACCAACAGGAAACAGCTTTTGAAGGTAGCCAAGCTGGGGCCTAAGGCATTTGAACAGTGTGCAGGTTTTATGCGCATTACGGATGGGGATAATCCGCTGGATGCCACCAGCGTGCATCCGGAATCCTATGAAGCTACCATGAAGCTTCTGGATACGCTGGAGCTGTCCATGGAGGATGTAAAAAAGCTGCAGGCGGAAGCAAAGACCATGAAGGCCGGACGGAAGCAGCAGGCAGCGGCTCCCGCAAAGCCCAAGCCGCAGAAGCAGGTAGTTATCCGCAATACCAATACGGCTATGGGAAAGGCGCTTGCGGCGGCTATGGGAAACACGGCCCTTCAGGAAGAGCCGGGAAAGAATGGCACAGTATCCGGTACCGGCGGGGGAAAAGAAGGGGCCGCCGGAAGCAAAGCAGCAGCTTACGGATTGGATCGGCGGGTTAAGGATAAGGAAAAAATGGCACGTGAGCTGGGAATCGGAGTAATCACACTGACGGATATCCTGAAAGAGCTGGAGAAGCCGGCAAGGGATCCCAGGGAGGACATGCCCGCTCCTATTTTAAGAAGCGATGTGCTTGATATGAAGGATTTGAAGCCGGGAATGATTCTGAAGGGTACGGTGCGCAACGTGATTGATTTCGGTGTTTTTGTGGATATCGGAGTCCATCAGGATGGGCTGGTGCATATCTCCCAGATTACCGAACGCTTCATTAAGCATCCGCTGGAGGCTGTGAGCGTTGGTGATATTGTGGATGTGAAGGTGCTGGATGTGGATTTGGCTAAGAAGCGGATTTCCCTGACCATGCGTCTTGACAGGGAAGCTTTGAAAAAATAAAAAGAAAATGATAAACAGGCAGGGACTATCAAGAAAAGAAGCCCTGCCTGTTTTATCGGTAACTATAGTGCCGCCGTTTATTTGCGTTCCGTAAAAAAGGCATCCACACTCCGGTTAAAAGCTTCCCATTTTTTGGAAGCAATAAAGTGATCCCCTTCCAGGATGGCAAGTTTGCTGCCGGGGATGGACCGGGCTATGAGCTGGGTGTGGCTCAGCCGGATCATATCTTTGGTGCCGGCGATGACCAGAACCGGCATATTCAGGGAAGCCAGTTCCCCGGGGGCAATACACGGCTGGGTAACCATAAGTCCCAGCATTTCTTTTTTGGGGATCGCTTTTTTGCTGAATAGAGAAAGGAAGGAAACGATTCCATAACCGATTATAATCGGGATCTGTACCGAACGTTTCACCCCTTTGGGAAAGAGATCCGCGCCGTTGAGAATCAGGCGGCGGACCCGGCCCGGATTCTTCAGTGCAAAAAGAAGGGCGATGTTGGCCCCGTCGGAAAAGCCCAGGATATCCGCTTTCCCTATCCCTTTTTCATCCATAAAATCCTTCAAATCCAGGGCGAACTGCTCCAGCGTGAAGGGGGCGGTGCCCCGGGGAGATTTCCCGTGCCCTCTCGTATCCGGCGCGTATACGTGAAAAGTTTCCTGAAAGTAATCTATCTGGCGGCAGAAATAATCCGAATTTTCACCGTTACCATGAAGGAGAAGCAGCGGCGGGCCGCTTCCCTTTTCCACATAATGCAGTTGAATGTCCATAGGTTCCTCCCTGAGATCAGTCTGCGGGCAGGCTTTTCTGGAAATGCTGGTAATCCTTCATGGTTTTCCAGCTGCCGCCCCAGGTAAATCCATATTCCTTAAAAAGCTGGTAGCACAGGTCGTTTTTATCAATTTTACAGGGGAACTCCTGACTCCGGTCTGCGTAGATAGCACTGGCGGCTGGGGAGACCCTTCTTTTGCCATTCGGATAAGTAACGTAGGGATTATAAAGGGGATTGATATCAATTGCCATACCATAAGCATGCCTGGACAGGCTTGAGGTGCCGTCAACCACCCGGTAATTGAAGCAGGAGGTATTGTTATCCTCCATGGATAAGGTATCGTCCCCGTCATATTCATCTATCAGGCGTATTTTTTCAATGGGATAGCCGGCTGTATAAAGCGCATAGAAAATCTCCGCCAAATCCTGGGCAATGGCCTTATTGCATATGATTTCCCCCACCTGGGGAAGGCCCTGGAAATTGATATGCATTACCTGCAGATATCTTAGATCCTCATAAGGAACAATACATCCCTCTCCATAGGATATCCCGGTTATCCGTTCCTTCACCGCTTCGCTCAGGGACTCGTAAAAAAATCCTTCCTGATAGGTGACACGGTCAGCCTGGGGCACGGCAGCAGCAGAGGTCCCGCCGCCGTCCGGGGAGGCGCCCGCCCCCTGTATGCCTGCCGCGCTTAAGGGCAGGGGGATGGCGGCACAGAATACCAGACAAAGCACAAACAGTAATGCGGGCGTCAAAACCCGCTTTTTTCTTATTTTCATAATAGGAGTCCTCCAAAGATAATTTCCGTTATCTGACCTTTATTATAATCTATGCATGCCTGCCTGGCAAAAAGAATTTACATAAATATAAAATGATTGAAACTGCACAGTTTTTGGGGGA
Source organism: Eisenbergiella sp. OF01-20 (assembly GCF_003478085.1). Taxonomy (NCBI): domain Bacteria; kingdom Bacillati; phylum Bacillota; class Clostridia; order Lachnospirales; family Lachnospiraceae; genus Eisenbergiella; species Eisenbergiella sp. OF01-20. The sequence goes on from NZ_QUES01000022.1 coordinate 51,756, forward strand.
ATAGGATATAGAAGGATACCGCGGGGATTTTTATAATAAAAGGACAGACTGAGAGAGGAAGGTAAAGAATATGAATAAAAAAGAGAGAGTCCTGTCCGCATTGGAAAACCGGGAAACGGATTATGTCCCGGCTGCATTCTGGTTTCATTTCCCCGCAGACAGGGCGGAGGGCCAGGCTTGTGTGGATGCCCATCTGCAATGGTACCGGGATACGGATCAGGATTTTATCAAAATCATGTGTGACGGCTATTTTGGCTATCCCAATGAGACGCTGGAGAAGCTGGAGGAGGTGTCACAGCTTTATGAGATGAAACCTCTGGGGGCGGATCATCCCTTTATCCGGGAACAAATCGCGCGTGCGGCGGCTATCGTAAAGGCTGTGGACGGGGAATGCTGTGTTTTCTATAATGTATTCTGTCCTCTGTCCTTTTTCCGGCTGCAGACGAGCTGGGAAAAAATGATGGCATGCATGAAGGCGGATCCGGAAGCCATGAAGTATGCCTGCAGCGTAATTGCCCGGGATGCAAAAGCGCTGGTGAAGGGCCTGATCGAAGAGGCCGGCTGTGACGGCATCTATTATTGTGTGCAGAACGCGGAAACCTTCCGTTTTACGGCAGAAGAGTACCGCCGCCAGGTTACACCCTCCGATAAGGAGGTGCTCGACTATGCCAATACCCTGAGCGCGCATAATATCCTTCATTGCTGCGGCTGGGGCGGAGATAAGAACCGGGTGGAGGTATGGCAGGACTATGAAGCCGCTGCCATCAACTGGGCTGTTTATGTGGAGGATATGGATATCCCTTCAGGCAGACAGTTTTTTGGGGGAAGACCGGCTCTGGGCGGCTTTGATAACCGGAAGGAAGGCATCCTTTATTCCGGAAGTGAGGAGGAGATCCGTAAGGCGGCCAGAGCGTTAATAGAAACCTGCGGCAGGAAGGGATTCCTTCTGGGTGCGGACTGCACGATCCCTTCCGACCTGCCGGCGGAACATATCCGGTGGGTGCTGGATACGGCCAGAAGTATGTAAGCGGAGGCGTGAGCGGCGGAAAAGGAAGGAAAGCATGGAACGGGATAGCAGTATATATAAGGAATACCTGTGTATTCTGGAGCGGGAGCTGGTGCCCGCCCTTGGATGTACGGAGCCTATAGCGATAGCTTATGCGGCGGCACTTGCCGCCGAGGTACTGGGAAAACGGCCGGATACAATCCGGGTGGAGGCCAGCGGGAATATCATTAAGAATGTGAAAAGTGTGATTGTGCCGGGCACCGGCGGCATGAAAGGAATACAGACGGCTGCCGCGGCGGGTATTATAGCAGGCAGTCCGCAGCGGAAGCTGGAGCTGCTGGAGGAACTGGACGCGGCGGATCGGCAGGCAATCCGGGAATATATGGAGAACACAGAGATCCGGATAGAGAAGGCCGGGGGCAGCCGTACCTTTGATCTGACGGTGACCGTGTGGGCGAAGGAAGAGGAAGCAAAGGTGCGGATTGCAGATTCCCACACGAATGTGGTTCGGATAGAAAAGGACGGGCAGATTCTCCGGGGAGAGGAAACGCCCGGCCCGGAAACGGAGCCGGAGGAGGGAACGTCCCCGCTGTCTATGGAAGGCATTGTGGATTTTGCCATGACGGCCGATACCGCGGATGTGAAGGAGCTGCTGGAGCGGCAGATCCGATACAACATGGCGATCGCGGAAGAAGGGATGAAGAATGACTACGGCGCCAATGTGGGGAAGGTACTTCTGGCGGCTTACGGGGATGATGTAAAAATCCGTGCCAGGGCCAAGGCTGCGGCGGGATCGGATGCCAGGATGAACGGCTGTGAGCTGCCTGTGGTTATCAATTCCGGCAGCGGAAACCAGGGGATCACCGTTTCCGTTCCGGTAATTGAATACGCGGCGGAGCTGGAGGCCGGCAGAGAGAAGCTTTACCGTGCGCTTCTTATTTCCAATCTGACCGCCATCCATCTGAAGGAAGGCATCGGAAGGCTGTCCGCCTACTGCGGGGCGGTCAGCGCCGGTACGGGGGCGGGAGCCGGGATTGCTTACCTCATGGGAGGCGGTTATGAAGAAATTGTCCATACCGTCGTCAATACGCTGGCTAATGTGTCGGGGATTGTATGCGATGGGGCGAAGGCCTCCTGCGCCGCCAAGATCGCATCCGCTGTGGATGCCGGAATCCTGGGCTGTTATATGTACCGCAGCGGACAGGAATTCGTGGGCGGGGACGGCATAGTAAAAAAAGGTGTGGAATCCACCATTGCCAACGTAGCCCGGCTGGGACGTGACGGCATGCGGGAAACGGATCGGGAGATCCTGGATATGATGCTGGCGTAAAGGCAGCGTCGGCGCAGAAGTCTGTTGCCATGGATTGGGGAAAGCAGGAGTTCGGGTCGGTCGGAACGGTTAAGCCGCTGTGTAACGGTTCCGGCCTGTCTGTCCGGTCAGGAAATGACAAAATCCGGTACAGGAAGTCATAAATTTTAAATGACAAGCAGGAAGATAGCTTATATAATATATGGGTAAGTAATAGGTAACCGTTCGGACCTGTCTGAACGGTTATTGTAATATAGTGGTGCGGAGGAAGGCAGGGAATGGAAACGACCCGCAGACTCCGGTTGGAGTGCGGCTTTGTCCGCATATGCGCAGGGGAGCGCAGAGGGGAGAAGAAATGAATAGTGATTCAGGTTTATTAAGCCGCCTTAACAAGCCGGCAGGTCCTGTAGACGTTGTGCTGGATACGGATACCTACAATGAGATCGATGACCAGTATGCGTTATCGTATCTTATGAAATCAGGTGATAAGCTGCAGGTAAAGGCTATTTATGCAGCGCCCTTTTATAATGAGAAATCAACAGGGCCTGCGGATGGGATGGAAAAGAGCTACCAGGAAATTATGCACATACTGACGTTGCTGGATAAGGAGGAATATAAGGATCAGGTCTATAAAGGATCCGCAGGATATCTGCCGGACGAACAGACTCCGGTGGATTCTGCCGCCGCCCGTCACCTGGCGGATCTGGCAATGGGATATACGCCCGAAAAGCCTCTGTATGTGGTGGCTATCGGCGCCATTACCAATGTGGCTTCCGCCCTTCTTATGCGCCCGGAAATCACAGACAGGATGGTTCTTGTCTGGCTGGGAGGACATGCCCTGGAATGGCCGGATAATAAAGAATTCAATCTGTTTCAGGATGTGGCGGCAGCGCGGGTGGTATTCGGCTGCGGCGTGGCGCTGGTGCAGCTGCCCTGTATGGGCGTAGTATCCTCTTTTGCCACAGGTGCCGGAGAGCTGGAAATGTTCCTGCGTGGCAAAAACAAGCTTTGCGACTATCTTGTGGATTATACGGAAAAAGAGGGGGCCGCAGGCAGCAAAAACAGCTGCTGGACCAGAGTGATATGGGACGTGACGGCAGTGGCCTGGCTGCTGGATGGGGAATTCATGGAGGATAAGCTGATACCCAGCCCTATTCCCCAGTACGATCATCATTACAGCTTTGATCCTACCAGACATTTTATCCGGTATGTGTACCATATTAACCGGGATAACCTGTTTGCGGATTTGTTCCGGAAGTTAGCAGAATAAAGGAGAAGGGGACAGGCTGGAAATTCCAGGTTTCCAGTCCTGGGGATTGGTGTTATTATGAAAATTCTGAATTTTGGCTCACTTAATATAGATAAGGTATATAAGGTCCCTCACTTTGTAAGGCCGGGGGAGACCATTTCTTCCCGGAGCTATGAAAGCTTTCCCGGCGGGAAGGGGTTAAACCAGTCCATAGCCGTTTCCCGGGCGGGAGCGGCTGTTTTCCATGCAGGGACCATCGGAAAGGACGGGCTTTTCCTGAAGGAAATACTGGAGCGCAGCGGTGCGGATACCCGCTATCTCAGAGAATGCGGAGAGGTTACCGGACATGCGCTTATCCAGGTATCAGAGGAAGGGGAGAACTGCATCATCCTGTTTAACGGAAGCAATTATGAAAATGACAGGGGATTTATGGATGAGGTACTAAAGGATTTTTCCAAAGGGGATATCCTTCTCTTACAGAATGAAATCAGCAATCTGGATTATCTTCTGCAAAGAGGGAAAGAGAAGGGAATGCGGATCATGCTGAACCCTTCTCCTATGGACGGGCATCTGAAAGAAATGGATTTGTCGGGGGTTACCTGGCTGATGCTGAATGAAACGGAAGGAAATGAGATCACCGGGGAAAAAGAGGCTTCCCGTATTGCGGAAACACTGCTGGCACGCTATCCCCATATGAATATCATCCTCACCCTGGGAAAAGAGGGTGCTTTGTTCCGGAGTGGTGAAAAGGAGTTCCGGCAGCCCTGCTTTCCTGCGAGGACGGCGGATACCACAGCGGCAGGGGATACCTTTACCGGTTACTTTATCGCCGCCCTTTCTTTCGGAAAAACGCAGGAGGAGGCTATGAGGCTTGCAGCCTGTGCGGCTGCGGTTACGGTATCCCGGGAAGGGGCGGCGGTTTCCATACCGGTAATGGCGGATGTGGAGGCCAGTATAAATAAGTAACGAAAAGTTCGCGGCGTGGAAAGGCCATGCGGCAGCTGCCAACTTTGCGTAAGTAAGCAGCTTACAGCGGCAAATCCTTCTTATGGAAGGATACAATGCCTCCTCCATATAACACAATGGCGGTGCCGGTCATGATCAGGCACCGCAGGGGCACATTCTCCCTGCCGTCCACGATATCTTTGCCGGGAAACAGGCCCTCGCAGGTGCGCGCCACCTCCTCAAATAAATGGGAGGACATAAAAATGGTTGTCCCTTTCTTTTTTTCTTCTATAATCTATAATAAGAACGATGAACCGGTTCTGCATCAGAGGAACCAGACCGCTGGTGGGTTCATCCAGAATAACAATTCCCGGGTTTCCCATAAATGCATTTATCATTCCCAGCTTCTGTTTTATCCCCTTTGACATCTTCCGTACTTTGCCGGAAGGATCCAGCTCCAGCAGATCGGCCGGTTCCTTCAGCCGGTTTCTGTCCCGTATCCCTTTTATATCCGCAAGGAAGTTCAGAAGTCCCCGGCCGGGTTAAAGTTTACTTTCAGTCTGGCGGATTGACTGGAATTTACAACCCCCTTTTGGTAGGCTTTTGGAGTGATGCCGTATTTTTGTTTGAAGAGACGGATGAAATGGCTGATATTGTCCAGCCCTGTTTTCTGGGCTGCTTCCGTTACGGTGCATCCGGAAGCGAGGTGGACGCAGGCGGCTTCCAGTTTCAGGTCGGTGAGGAAACGGGCGGGTGTGGTATGGGTATATTTTTTGAAAAGTCTGGTAAAGTAGCCTTCGGATAACCCGGCAGTATCGGCAAGGCAGGGGATGGTGAGTTTTTCATCCAGATGGAGGTACATATAGCGGATGCTTTGTTTGATATAGCGGATGCATCGGGCATGTTCGTCGGGGGCGGAGGGGAGGAGGCGGTTTTCTGCAAGCAGGGCGGAGAGGAGGGAAAAGTAAAGGGATGCCAGGTGAAAGGCCATGGCTTCGTCGGACGGGGGCTTCATTTGGGACATTTGGCATACGGCGGGGAACAGCCTGCCATAGGCGGGATCCCCGGGGGAAAGCAGGGAGGGAAAGGAGAGTTCTCCTTCCATAAGCTTGCGTGCGGCGGAGAAGAAGGGGGTATCGTGGAGAAATTGGAAGCAGTCGGTACGCAGGAGGATATGGCAGACATCTCCGGGCTGGCGGACGCTGGTTGCGTGGAGTTCATAGGGATTTACGAACATGATATCCCCTTGCTGGAAGGGATGGCGGTTTCCGTCGATCTCCAGGCATCCGGGTACGGAAGGGAGTATGATTTCCAGTTCTTCGTGCCAGTGGATGGGGACATGGGGGCCGGGGGTTTTTACGTGAAGAGGATAGATGTAAAAGGGGATGTCCCTTATGGGACGGGTTCCGACTTCCTGGTATTGTAAAAAGATATTCATAAGGCAGCCTCCTGTCGGGTATTGGATAAGGGATTCCGGAAACGGTTTTTGGGATGTGGCCATGGGGTCTTCCGTCACAGACGTAAATAGTAGGTGATGTCAGAATTATACTATTTTTCTATAGGAAAGTGCAAGAAAAACGGATGAGAAAATGGTAATATGAATAATATTGGTTACTGTTCAGACAGGTCTGCGCATGTACTTTGCAGACCGTAAGAAATCGTGTTGGCACCGTCCGTCCGGTAACTATCGTAACGGCCGGAAGGAGAACCGGAGAGAAAAGGAAGAAGGGGACTACTATGCTTGAGGTTGTGAAAAGAAAACAGGATGTGGTGGAAGGAATATACAGACAGGACAGCGGTTTGTTTCTGCAGACGCGTAAGGGCCTTCTGCGTCTGAAACCCCTAAACCCATCCATTGTGCGTGTTACTTATACGCAGAGGGATGCGGTTGCAGGGACCTGCGGGGTTGGCATTCTGGAAGAGCAGGATTGGGACGGCTGGGAGTATGAAGAGCAGGAAACAAAAGTGCTTCTGCATACGGAGAAGCTGGTTCTGGAGGTGGATAAAAGGACGGGCAGTATCCGTTATCTGGAAAAGGGCGGCCGCCTGCTTCTGGCAGAGAGGGAGGAAAACAGCAGGGAGCTGGAGGAATTTGATTCTTATAAAACAGTGATCGATGAAAATACAAAGGTGGAAGAGGTGGAAACCGCGGACGGGATAAAGCGGGTCATCAGGGAAGCCGGTTCGGTATTTGACAGGAAGCTGTATCATACCCGTCTCCATTTGAAGTGGCAGGAGTCGGAGCGGCTGTACGGGTTGGGGCAGGCAGAGGAAGGGCTTCTGAATCTGCGGGGGAGCGTGCAGTATCTGCATCAGGCCAACCTGAAAATCGCTATTCCTTTCCTGGTGTCCAGCAATGGTTACGGAATTCTTCTTTCCACGGGAAGCACGGCTATATTCCAGGATACCCAGTATGGATCGTATCTGTATACGGAAGCGGATGAAGAGATGGATTACTATTTTATTGCCGGAGAATCCATGGATGCGATCATCAAAGGCTACCGGCTTCTTACGGGGAAAGCGGTCATGCTGCCCAGATGGGCCTATGGCTTCATCCAGTCCCAGGAACGGTATGAAAGCCAGGAGGAGATTCTGGAAGTCGCCCGGGAATTCAGGGAAAGGGGCTTCGGGCTGGATGCGCTTGTGCTGGACTGGTGTTCCTGGGAGGACGGCATGTGGGGGCAGAAGAGCTTTGATACGTCCCGTTTCCCGGATCCGGAAGCGATGACAAAGGCGCTGCATGAGATGGATGTGCATTTCATGCTGTCTATCTGGCCGAATATGAGCAAGAGCACCAGGGACTATGGAGAATTCCTGGAAAAGAAGCTTTTGCTGCCCGCCAGTGAAATCTATGACGCCTTTGATGAAAAGGCCAGGGAGCTTTACTGGAAACAGGTACAGGAAGGGCTTTTCCGCCATGGCGTGGATGCCTGGTGGTGTGATTCCAGTGAGCCCTTCACTCCGGAATGGGCCAGAAAAGTGAAACCCGGGCCGGAAGAAATGTATACCGCTTTTGTGCGGGATGCGGGGAAGTATATACCAGCACAACATGTGAACGCTTACGGGCTGTTTCATGCCAGGACAATCTATGAGGGGCAGAGAGCGGTTACGGATGAAAAAAGGGTGGTAAACCTGACCCGGAATGCCTATGTGGGCGGACAGCGTTACGGGGTGATTCTCTGGTCCGGTGATATTTATGCATCCTGGGAAACGCTGCAAAAGCAGATAGCGGCGGGACTGAATTTCTGTGCCAGCGGCTTTCCCTACTGGACGCTGGATATCGGCGCTTTCTTTGTCAAAAAGGGGGAACCCTGGTTCTGGAACGGGGACTATGAAGAAGGGCTTTCGGATCTGGGGTACCGCGAGCTATTTGTGAGATGGTTCCAATATGGGGCATTCCTGCCCGTGTTCCGAAGCCACGGAACAGACGTGAGACGGGAGCCATGGCTGTTCGACAGCCGGGAAGCGGGTTTCTATGATGCGCTTTGCTCTGCCGTCTCCCTGCGCTACCGCCTGCTTCCTTACATTTATTCCTGGGCGTACCGGGTGTGGAAGGAGGACAAAACCTTCCTTCGTATGCTGGCTTTTGATTTCCTGCAGGATGAACAAGCTTTGGATATTGCGGATCAATATATGTTCGGGGAGAGTATCCTGGTGTGTCCCGTAACAGAACCTATGTATTACGGAACCGGATCCCGGGCGCTTGTCGGAATACCTGAAACGAGAACCGTATATCTGCCGGAGGGCTGTGACTGGTATGATTTTTATACCGGGGAACGGTACGGGGGAGGACAATATGTGGAAGCGGATGCGCCGCTGTCCCGGATTCCGTTGTTCATAAGAGCAGGAAGCATCCTTCCCATGACGGAAGCGGTGCAGAATACGGCACGTGCGGCAGAGGCGGAGGTGGAATACCACGTTTATGCAGGGGCGGACTGCCGGTTTACGTTATATCAGGACAGCGGCGACGGTTATGGTTATGAACGGGGCGAGTATACACTTACGGAGCTTGTCTGGGAGGATGAGAGGAAAATGCTTTTTGGCAATGGGATGCAGCAGACGGAACGTGTGGTGGTGCATAGTTAGTATCCTTCCTAAACGATTACTATGGATTGTAGTCAGTGGCTTAACGGAAAAAAGGGAACAGGGAGAAGGGGAATGGAACTTGTGATATTAATGCTGACCGCGGGAAGTGCTGTGGTGGAAATCAGATGCGGCTGCATTTACAGCCTGGAGGAAGAGTATACGCTTCTTCTCAATGGAAAACATGGGGAACCGCACAAAAAGTGGTAACCTCTTTGTTCGGGCTGTGTCCCGACAGGGATTACCGGCTTCAGCTTGCCGGGGCGGACGGGAGGATTCGGGGAGAGGTATGCTTTCATACGGAAGCGGAAGCCGCCGTCCTGAATGTGCGGGATTTCGGGGCTTCGGGAGACGGAGAGCAGGACGACACCGTATTTATCCAGGCCGCGGTTATGGCATGTCCCAAGTCAGGCAGGGTACGGATCCCTCGGGGGAAATACCGTGTGACCAGTCTGTTTTTAAAAAGTGACCTGAATCTGGAGCTGGAGGAAGGGGCGCTCCTTCTCTATGACGGGCGGCCGGGCCGGCTGCCCGTCCTGCCCGGACACTTTTCCGGTGAGGGGGCGGAGTCCTTTTCTCTGGGCAGCTGGGAAGGGGAAGCCGCCGATATGTACGCGGCCCTTTTTACAGGCTGCGGGGTGGAAAATGTAAATCTGTACGGAAGGGGATGCATACAGGGCGGGGCTTCTATGGATAACTGGTGGAAACAGGAGAACCGGCAAAGTACGCCTCACCGTCCGAGGATGCTGTATCTGACGCGCTGTACGAATATCCGGGTGCATGGGCTTCATTTTTCCATGTGCCCCAGTTGGTGTATCCATCCTTGTTTTTGCAGGGATCTTGGCTTTTATGATATCGAAATCAGGAATCCGGAGAATTCTCCTAATACGGACGGGCTGAATCCCGAATCCTGCGAGTGCGTGGATATTGCAGGCTGTCATTTTTCGCTGGGGGATGACTGCATTGCCATAAAATCCGGAAAAGGGAAGCGGGCGCAGGATAAGCCTGTACCCGGCTGTCATATTACGATCCGCCAGTGCTTTATGGAAAACGGTCATGGAGGGGTTACGATCGGCAGTGAAATCAGTTCCGGCATCCATCATGTGACTGTGCGTGACTGCCGTTTCCGGCATACCGACAGAGGACTTCGGATTAAGACAAGACGGGGCCGGGGGAAAGCCTGTGTGGTGGATGATGTCCTTTTTGAAAACATATGCATGGAGGAGGTGGAGACGCCCTTTGTGCTGAACTGTTATTATTCCTGTGAACCGGACGGACGTTCGGATTATGTGCAGTCGAAGGAAGCTCTTCCTGTGGATGCGCGCACGCCCTGCGTGGGAAATCTGGTTTTCCGGCATATCTATTGTACGGATTGTCATATCGCCGGGGCTTTCTTCTATGGGCTGCCGGAGAAGAAAATCAAGTCAATCACCATGGAAGATGTACGGATCCGTTACGCAGCGTTTGCCAGGGCAGGACTGCCTGCCATGATGTGCGGGATACCGGAAATGCGGCGGACGGGTTTATTTTTCCGTAATGTGGAACGGCTGAACCTTTCCGGGATAGATATCCGGGGACAGGAAACGGAGGCCGTGGATGCGGTTAATGTGGATATCATCATCCGGGAGGATGGACCACAGACAGGAGGAACTACAGTAAGACCTGTTTATGCAGATATTTTAATGAAATGACAAACCAGGCCGTTTAAAGGCTTTTATCCCTCTAAGAGATTATAAACGGCTTCTCTGGTATATTCCGGATGGTCCTTCACTAATTCATAGATCGGCTCAATGACGGTTTCCGGCTCTTCCAGTTCTTCCGCAATGACGGTAAGTGCTTTCCCCTTACGCATTTTTTTCTGGACTATGGAAATCAGCATAAGTCTTTCTCCTTCGTTACGGCCTTCCTTCAAACCTTCTTCTCTTATTTCCAATAATGCAGTACACATATCATAACCACCCTTTCTATTCCGGTAATTTTTCCGTTCCTCTTCTCCCAAATTTTCCATTCCGATAAATACCTCCAGTAAATCACATTCCTCGGCAGTCAGATTTTCAAAATGTTCTGCATGGCTGTGGACGTAACTCTGCAGCATCCCTTTATCCGCAGCAAAAGGAAGTAACTCAAAAACAGTTCCCAGCCCTGTTTTAAAATGCTCCGGCCTCACATTCCAGGCATGTATCAGATTCATCGGGAAATCAGGGCATAAAGCTCTCATATCTTCGTATCCTTCCGGGAATTGAAGGATATCGTGGAGTCTGGTGCCTCCGTCCCAAGGAGTTTCCCCATGATAAAAGGTGATGCATATTACCGGATGCAGCCTGTCCTGCTTTGCAAAGCCGCTCAGGTATTCGCTTCCCGTCCTGAGATCATGCATTTTACGATGGGAGTCTGTTATTTGCTCCTTTTGCTGCAAATAGGCCAGCGCCGTATCAAGCATATTGCGTAAGGGCATTGTATAATCTGTCTGTGTCTGGTTTTCATCCATAAGCAGCAGATAATCTTCGCCGGTTCCTGCCGCATATATCACGTCCGGTATCCGTTCCAGGCTGATTTCCTTTCGCCTGTTATCGCAGCCGGAAAAACCCAGAACCTCCGGCTTTCCCCGCAGCATACCGGGTATGAGCCGCTGTCTGCCCTGAAACAGACCTCCGTTAATCAGATCACAGAAAAAAGCCGGCCGTCTGAGCAGCTGTTTTCCTTTTACGTTCCTTCCTTTCTTTTTAAGCAAGATATGCCTCCTTTGACTGTGCCGACCCGTTTACTTAATACGAATCCGGCAGGAATTATGAATACTGTCTCACAGGAAAGGCTCCCGGACAGCAGATGAGAGTGATTGGCACAGCAGAACCTGTGCCGAAAATTAAGAACAGTAATGTTTTTGTAATTGTTTTTTCTTATAATAAAGGATTTCGGACGGCGGAACAATTGGCAAAATGACGTTTTTACGAAGAATATTTCTTATAAAAAGGCTCTTAAACCGCATGAATACGGCATTTTTTCCTGTCAAAAGGAATTTTCCCACACCCGCTTTCCCCTCCCCGGCCGGTGGAGGCCGTTTCTGCATTATTTTGCAGGGATGGTCCCGCTTCGTTCCTCCATGACGGTCCGGTTCATGCGCTCCTCCAGCTGTACCGGAAGACGCTTCGGGAAAACAAGGCTCAGGGAAAAGCCGGTACCGTCGGCAGGTATGGAAGGGTTCATGGAGCTGTCGCTGCCGAATACGATTTTCAGCCGGTTATTGATATTGGTGAGCGCGAAGCCCCCTTCCTTTGGCATATTCGACGGTTCCGCGGATTCGGATGCACGGCGGTTATCCGCATACATATTGCCGGAGAGTTTAATCCGCAGGGCTTCCAGATTTTCCGGGGATATACACAGACCGTTGTCCGATACCTCCAGGCAGATATATTCCACCTCATTTTTAACAAAGGAGCTTCCTATGATGGTAAAAAGATTATCATCCCGTGCCGGATCGATTCCGTGGACGAAATAATTTTCGATCAGCGGCTGGAGCGTATTTTTCGGCAGGCCATAGGGTAACAGCCCGGAGGGGACATCAAATTCATATTCAAAGTTCCGGAACCGGTACTGATACAGAACCATAAAATTTTCACAGGCTTCCAGCTCCGCGCCGATGGAGACATACATGCTGCGGTTGGTCTGGGAACGGTAGATTTTGGAAAGCAGAAGTATCATCTGGGACGCGTCCGCATTTTTGCCCTGGGTCAGCTGCACCCGGATGATTTCCAGGGTATTATACAGGAAATGAGGGTTGATGCTGGTCTGCAGGGCATATAAATCCGATTTTTTCTGCTGCAGTTCATAGATATAGGACTTTTCCACGTTTTCCTGCAGGGCATCGCACATATGGTTAAAGCCGGATATGATTTGGGAAAATTCATCCTGTCCTCTGGTGGACGGGATCCGGTAGGATAAATTGGTGGCTCCGATATGCTTCATGCCTTCCCGGATGCTGTTTACCTTTTTATTCCCGAGAAAACAGGTAACCAGATACATACAGAGTGATACCAGAAAAAGGCAGACGGATAAAATAAAAATCAGGGACAGCGTGTAGTTGGCAGGCAGGCTGTTTTCCGGAATCTGGTAGTAGGCACAAAAGGCGTGGTTTTTATTGGGAAGGGAGGATACATAATAACGGTTCCCTTCCAGGGACAGCAGGGCGGGAAATGAGCCGGAATCCGAAACCGGGATATCTGCATCCGAAACCACAGTCGGCAGGGATGAGGCGAGGTTCTGGTTCGAGCTGAAAAGAATCCGGTTATCGGGACCGGTGATGAGGAAGGTACTGTCTTCGTCCAGTGGATAACGGTTCAGCACGCCGGTCAGCTCTGATGTGGAATACAGGGCTATCAGGGAACCGATGGGTTCCTTTGCGCTGCGGAACAGGGTTCCGGTCAGACCGTAAATATGGGCAGAAGGCTTTGGGATCCCGTTTTCCGTAAAACTTTCCGAAAGCCATTCATCCGGCAGCAGCTGTCTTGTAAAGGGTTCCAGTTGGGAAAAACTGTCCGGCGTCCGGGACAGGTAGGTAAGGGAGGATACACGGCTGTAATAATAAAGATGTCCTTCTTCGGAAGAATACAGAAGAAAACCGGTCAGGTAATTGTCGTTTTGCACAATGGAATGCAGCACGGAGATAACACTGCTTCTGATAGCCGGCGTTATCTCTTCATAATCACGCGCTTCCAGAAGGCGGCAGACAGATTCGTCGCATCGGGTGGTGCCTCCGGTGATTTTAAGCGCAATCCCATTGGGAAAATCGATGATTTTGTTCGCAAAGGTTTCCGAAATGCTCTGCAGCGCATAATCATAATTCTTAAAATACCGGGCCTTTTCATAACGCTGCGCCATACTCCCCGCAATCATGGCGCTGAACAGGGAAAAAACACCCAATATGATGACGCTCAACAGGAACATGCTTGTGTAGAAGCCTTTGGGTAACAGTAATTTCCGTAATTTCTGCATAGCCGCCTCCTTGGTTCTTTTTTTCATTAAAACAGATCTGCCCATCCCTTGCAAGCATGGAAGGGGGAATACTGGCACTTTTCACCAGTTAGTTGCAATTATTTCAAAAACTTAAAATAAGTACTATATACAATGTAAACACTTACACCCCATAATAGAGACAGGAAGAGCGACAACAGTGAAATAGGATTAGGGGGTATCCAGAGAAAATGAGCAAAAATAACCAAAAAGTAAAAGCAGGAGTCAACCCGAGAAAAAAAGCCGGTTTTCGTCTGTTTCTGCTGACCACACCTATATTGATAGGAATTTTTATTTTTTCCTACCTGCCCCTGCTGGGGTGGATTTATGCCTTTTTTGATTACAAACCGGGCCTGTCCATCTGGGACTGCACGTTTACCGGTTGGAAGTGGTTTACCATGCCTTTTGCCAACCCCGTCCTGCGTTCACAGTTCGGAAGGGTTATGGCCAATACGCTGGGAATTAATTTCCTGTATCTGCTCGCTATGATACTGCCGATGTTTTTTGCGGTTTTCCTCATGGAAATCCCGTCCAAACGCTATCGGAAGGCGGTGCAGACGCTGACCACCATACCGAATTTTATCAGCTGGGTCCTGGTTTATTCCGCGTTTTATTCCCTCCTGTCCACGGAAGGTCTTTTAAATAATCTGCTGGTGGGTATGGGAATCCTGGAATCCCCGGTAAACTATCTGGCAAGCAGCAGCCATATGTGGCTTAAGATGCTGGGGTATCATCTTTGGAAAGGGCTGGGCTGGGGAGCTATTGTTTATATCAGTGCCATTACCTCCATTGATGCGGAAATCTATGAAGCAGCAAATATTGACGGGGCCGGCCGGTTTGCCAAAATCAGACACATTACCATCCCCCACCTGATTCCCACCTTCTTCGTTATGTTTATCCTGCAAATCGGAAATATCATCAACAACGGAATCGATCAGTATCTGGTATTTTCCAATGCCATGAATCAGGATTTTATAGAAGTGCTTGACCTGTATGTTTACAGAAACGGCCTGGTACAGGGGAATATCTCCTATGCCACCGCGATCGGCATGTGGAAATCCATCATCAGTCTGGTTCTTGTATTCGGGGCGAACAAGCTGTCGAAGAAAATCAGGGGCACCGCCCTTTTCTAGGATTTTGCCTGAAAAGGGACAAGACGGCACCACACAAGCCGCAGGCGCATTATCGTTTCTTGGGTAAATCCGGAAACAGGAGAGGAGAGGAAACATGGCAAAGAAAGAAGCCGAAGAGAAAAAAAGAGTTGGAAAAAAGAGTGCAGGGGACTGGGCGGTTGATATTTTCATAAGCATTGTGTTCGGCCTGTTCACTCTGGTGTGTATTTTCCCATTTTATTATATTTTCATCAACACCATAAGCAATAACAATCTGGTCATTACCGGCAAGATTTCCCTGTTCCCCCAGGGAATCCATTTCGAGAATTATGTCAGGGTGCTGACCTTAAAGGAGCTGCCCCCCGCCCTGTTCGTTTCCCTTGCGAGAACGGTGCTGGGAACGATATTCACGGTTTTCGCAGCGTCCTTCCCGGCCTATGCGTTCACCAGAAATGAATACTGGGGCAGGAAATTCTTTTACCGTTTTGTGGTGGTGACCATGTACTTCAGCGCAGGGCTGATCCCGTTGTTTTTGACCTACAGGACCATCGGTATCTATAATACGTTCTGGGTCTATATCATTCCCGGAATTGTGACTCCGTTCAATCTGATTCTGTGCAAAACCTACATAGAATCCCTGCCGGCATCCCTGGAGGAATCGGCGGAAATAGACGGGGCCGGATATCTGGTACGTTATTTCCGGCTCATCCTTCCCCTTTCCAAACCTATCCTCGCCACCATCTCCGTATTTTCCGCGGTGGGGCAGTGGAATAACTGGATGGATACGGTATTGTATACCAAAGACAAAGCGCTGCAGACACTGCAGTATGTGCTGTACCGTTATCTGAATGAAGCCAATACCCTGGCGGAGATAGCCAGAGAGGATCCGTCGGCCATGAATGCCGACCTGGCGACCCAGCTGTCGCCGTTAACCATCAAATATACCATTTCCATAGTCACTATCCTGCCTATACTTCTGGTGTATCCGTTCTTCCAGAAGTACTTCGTAAAAGGGATCATGATTGGAGCCGTCAAAGGATAAGAAGCACTTACAACCATTTCAATTAAAGTCAGAAGGAGAAGAAAAATGAGAAAAAGAGGATTGGCACTGGCAATGGCAGCGATACTTGCTGTCGGCACACTGGCCGGCTGCGGCAAAAATGCGGAGAGTGCGGCAGGCGGACAGACCGCAGCGCAGGGCGAAACACAGGCAGCGGGCGGGGAACCAGGCAGGGAGGAAGTGACCCTGAGCGCGTTTATCCAGCAGTCCGTGACCGGGGAATCCGGCATTTGGCAGGGCTGGGGAGCGCAGAAGCTGTATGAAGACCTGAACATGAAGATTAATTTTGACCCCACCGGAAATGAAGTGGAGTCCAAACTGAGCCAGTATCTGGTGGCGGGAGAGCTTCCTGACATTATAGGCTTCAAGGGGCTGGATCAGGCGCAGCTGGCTATGGATGCAGGTATGCTTCTGCCTCTGGATGAATATCAGGATCAGCTGCCCAACATTTTCGGCGAAGAAGTATACCAGAATGCGATCAAGTATTCCCAGGATTATACCAGCGGCGGTTCCGGCAAACTTTATATCATGCCTACCGCAATCGGGCCTACCGCCTATAATGCATATAACTGGGTACCCCTGCTCCAGTGGTCGGTCTACAAGGCACTGGGCAAGCCGGAAATCAATACGCTGGAGGATTATCTGGATGTGGTGGAACAGATGGTAAAAGAAAAACCCACGACACCGGACGGCGAAAAAGTGTACGGCTTCTCCCTGTTCTCGGACTGGGATAAATATACCGCACTGGAAATCTCCACCCTTTCCTTTATGTACGGAATCGATACGGAGTATGTATCCACCCTGATGGAAACCAATATTATCACCAATGAGACAAAGTCTCTTCTTGCCGATGACAGCTTTTACAAAAGAGCCCTTAAATTCTACTTTGATGCCAACCAGAGAGGGCTTCTGGACCCGGATGCCATGACCCAGACCTACGATGAAATGGTAGCGAAATTAAGCTCCGGCCGCGTTATGTTTTCCTGGTTTTCCTGGCTTACCGGAACCTATAACGATCCCAATGCGGGACATGTGAACAATGAAGAGGATCCGGACGGCTATGCATCCGTGGTGGCAAACGATATGAAGCTGTATGAAGCGCCGGATCAGACAATCGGCCGTAACTGGTATTTCGGAATCAGCAAGAGCTGCAAGAACCCGGATGCGGCACTGGAATTCCTCAACTGGTTGTATGACCTGGAGGTCTGCAAATACCTTACCAACGGGCCGGAAGGCGTGGCCTGGGAAAAAGGGGAGGACGGGGAACCTGTCATAACAAACTGGGATATTGTTGACCAGAAAACGGAAATGCTTATGCCCGAAGAAGTGGGCGGAGGCGCTTTCCAGGACGGCGTATATGCCTTCAACACCCTGGGGCCGCAGGCGGCTACAGAGCTGGAAGACGGATTTACCCTGAGCTACCGTTACTGGCCGGCTACCATTGAAAGAGACGCCACCAAAACCAAAATGAAGGTGGAGGTGAACGAATGGCTGGGAACCACCACCCTTGCGGAATACCTGTACGCCAACGATATGGTGGGCAAGTCCACCCAGGCTGTGAATATGGTCCAGATCCCTTCCGACGATCAGCAGATCATAGAAACCCAGATCGGCGAGGTGGTGAAAAAATATTCCTGGCAGATGGTATATGCCAAGGATGAAGCGGAATTCGAAAGCCTGTGGCAGACCATGGTGACCGACGCCAAAGGGCTTGGCCTGGATCAGATAACCGAATATTACACCACAGAGTGGAATCATGCACTGGAGAAGGTTAAGGACTACGAATAAGACCAGAAAAGGGGCTGTGCAGACAGCCCCGGTTCTTTTTGAAACCGTCAGGAATTTATTTTTTTGTCCCGCCGGTAAGTAACGGGAGATACATTGAAAAAGCGTTTGAACATCCGGTTGAAATAGGTCTGGCTGGAAAAGCCCACTTTTTCCACGATATCCTTCATTTTCATATCCGTGGTTTCAATCAGCTTTGCGGCATACCGGATACGCGCTTCCGTGAGGTAGTCGTTGAAATAGTAGCCTGTCTGCTGCTTGAATACCGTTCCCAGATAGGAAGGGGAGACATGCAGCCGGGCAGCCAGGGTTTTTAGGGAAATATCCTTTTCCTTAAACTCCTCAATGGACTTAATGACCGCATTCACACAAGGATACATGGATTGACTGGCTGCGCTTTTGATGGCTGTGCATTCCTCCGCAAGGCGTTTGATATAGGAATAATGGCTGTCCGCGTTTTCCTCTCTGCCGGGAAAAGGAAGCAGAAGTTCTGCAAGCCCGGGATGTTTTTCCGGAAGCTCGTCCAAATCGGCGGACAGATAAAGCAGCAGGCAGGAGGTAAGGGTGACGGAACAGCGGAAGGGCTGGTATTGTCCGTAAAGGTCCGGACAGCATTCACAGAAGGCGTCCGTGCCTCCCTTTTCCAGCAGCATCAGCAGCTTTTGCACGATTTCCTCTTCCAGGAAATCGTCGTGGGAGACAAAAGGAACCTGGCAGCAGCTGCAGAAGAGCGTGGAGCAGGCCTGGCGGTAGCTTTCCCAGACAGACTGGTAAAAGGGGACCGTATCCCCCATGCTGGCGGAAATGGAAATGCCCATGCTTTCGGACAGAGCCAAAAGATGGAGGATGAAGGAGCGGATATCCATGGAGGGATTAAGCCGGGAAAAGATACAGACCAGACGGTACGGCATTTCAAAATAAAAATGAGCCAGCAGCCTTCCGGGCAGCAGGGATAACAGAAAATCGAAGAACTGGGACATGGAAGCCGCATTCCGGTTATCCGCACTGAAGATGACCGCGGTATAATTATCCATTTCCAGGTTGATTCCCAGAAGTCCGGCCCGTTCCAGAAGGGTTTCCGGTGTCAGGAGATTTTTCAGCCACTGCTCCACAAAGGTGCTGCGGAAGGTGAGCATGGTACCTCCGTAATTCAGGTTCAGAACCTCCCGTTCCCTGACGTGGGAAACCACGTTGCGGACGGAATCGCTTAACTCATCGGTAGAAAGAGGCTTTAACAGATAATTTTCCGCCCCATAGCGGAGCGCCCCTTTGACATAATCAAAGTTATCATAGGCGCTGAGGACTATGACGGAAAGCAGGGGAACGAGGGCTTTGGCTTCCCGGATCAGCGCGATGCCGTCCATTTCCGGCATGGAAATGTCGGTTATCAGAAGGTGCACCGGATGAACAGCCAGAAACCGGAGCACTGTGGCAGGGCTTGTGGAGGCCAGGGCAATTTCAAAGCCGAAGCCTTCCCAGTCCAGCGCGTCCCGGATGCCCGATACGATGACCGGTTCGTCGTCCACAATAACAGCCTGATACATAAAAACCCCCTTCCAACCGTCTTTGCTTTACGGTGTTACGGCAGTCCGGGCAGAACCGGACCATTTACAATCATAATAAAGAGAATAAAAGGCAAAGTCAAGCAAGAGGAAGTTTTTCCGGGTTTGGCGTGCTGCCCCTGCGGCACGCCAAACCCGGAAAAGAACCCAGAAGGAGCAAGGAAAGACATGCTGGATAGGATATGGTCTGCCCGGGAGGCGGGCAGATGGCAGGAGGCATACCCTTTGGGAAACGGCAGGATGGGCGCCGTTGTTTACGGAGGAATAACACGGGAAACTGTGGATTTATCGGAACTTACGTTCTTTTCCGGGGCGCCTTCCCGGGAGAATAATAAACAGGGGGCGGCCACAGCCTTCCGGGAAATGCGGGCTCTCCTGCAGGAAGGGAAAGAGGAGGAGGCTATGGAAAAAGCCTCTGCTTTCATGGGAAACCGGGGAAATTATGGAACCAATCTTCCGGCGGGAAAGCTGCATATTGCCTTTGATGACGAAGGAAAAGACATACGGGGATACCAAAGAAGCCTTGATTTGCAAAACGGGCTGTTTTCCATGCAATACCGGCAGGGAGGGAATACGGTGGACCGGAATGCGTTTGTATCCTGGCCGGATCAGGTATTCTGCTATGAAATAAGGACGAGTGAGCCGCAGAGCCTGACCGGAAAGCTGTGGGTGGACGGCGGGGAGAATCCCTTTCTGTCACAGAAGGCAGGGGAGGAGTTCCGTTTTCTGGTACAGGCGAGAGAAACGCTGCACAGCGACGGCAGCAGCGGGGTGGATCTTACAGGCACCGTGCGGGTATGGTGTGAGGACGGGGCGGTTTCCTGTACGGATGAAGGGATAGCCTTTGCCGGATGCAGCCGGCTTCTCGTAGGCCTGTGGATGGAAACGGACTATGAGGAAAAGGCAGGTATCCGGGTTCGGAGGCACAAAAATACGGCCGATGACAGACGGAGGCTGCCGGAGCAATATGACCGGATACGGAAAACGCACATGGAGGATGTAAAACGCAGGATGGGACGGGTTTTTCTGCGCCTTGGTACCGGAGAGGAACAGGAAAGGGCGGCAAGGATCCCTACGGATGAAAGAGTGTCCGCCCTGCGCCGGGGAACGGAGGATCCGTCTCTTTCGGCCCTTTCCTTCCAGTTCGGCAGATATCTTCTGCAATGCGCCTCAAGAGAAGATTCGCCCCTGCCGGCCCATCTCCAGGGTGTGTGGAATGATAACGTGGCCTGCCGCATCGGATGGACCTGCGATATGCATCTGGATATCAATACCCAGATGAATTATTGGCTGAGCGGGCCGGGAAATCTGCCCGAATGCTGCAGGCCGCTTTTTGCGTGGATGGAAGAGCTGCTGCTTCCTTCCGGGCGGATCAGCGCCCGGGAAAGCTATGGCCGGAAGGGATGGAGCGCCGATTTGGTGTCCAACGCCTGGGGCTTTTCCGCCCCGTACTGGTCCCGCACCATTTCGCCCTGCCCCACGGGAGGGATCTGGCAGGCTTCCCTTTATATGGAATATTTCCGGTATACCGGCGATGAGGCATTTGCCAGGGAACATGCGTATCCGGTGTTCCGCGAGGCGGTGGAATTCTTTACCGAATATGTGTTCCAAGAGGAGGACGGATATTATAGTTCCGGCCCGTCCGTGTCGCCGGAAAATGCGTTTCTAAAGGACGGGAAGAAACGGTATTTTTCCAACGGCTGTACCTATGAAATCCTTATGATACGGGAGCTTCTGGAGGAGTTCCTGGAACTGGCTTCGCTGCTGCCGGAAGCGGGGGAAACGGACAGGGAGCTGAAACGGCGGGCGGAAACGATCCTTCCCCGCCTGCTCCCCTACCGGATCCTGCCGGACAAAACACTGGCCGAATGGAAGCATTCCTGGCCGGCGGCGGATCCCCAGCACCGGCATACCAGCCATCTGCTGGGCGTATTCCCCTACGCCCAAATCACGCCGGAAGAGACTCCGGAGCTGGCGGAAGCTGCATGGAAGAGCCTGGAGGGCCGGCTGTACCCGCAGGAAAACTGGGAGGATACCGGCTGGGCCCGTTCCCTGCTGCTGCTTTACAGCGCCAGGCTGCGAAAGAAGGAAGCGGCCTCCCTCCATCTTGGGAGTATGCACAAGACCTTAACCCATCCCAATCTCCTGGTCATGCACCCGCCCACCAGAGGGGCCGGTTCTTTTATGGAGGTCTATGAACTGGACGGCAATACCGGCCTGAGCATGGGAATCGCCGAACTGCTGCTGCAGAGCCATGGCGGGAAAATCCGCCTGCTTCCCTGCCTGCCAAAGGCATGGGATGACGGCTGCGTGGAAGGCCTTATAGCCAGAGGGGGAATCCGTGCGGACATCCGCTGGCAGGAGGGAGAGTTGAGGGAAGCCGGTTTCACGGCGCCGCGGCAGGAAAGCATCTGCCTGGAATACCGGGGAATCCGCAGGACCCTTTTCCTGAAAGCGGGGGAGAGGGAAACGATTACCGTGGAATTTTTTGGGTCTGCTGAAAGATAACGGCAGCCGGCCGGGCAGCTTGTGACGGATACAGGAAAAGAGAGGGAGAACGCGGGTATCCAAAGAAGGAATTTATGGCAGTTTTGCGATACCCGGGTCAGTGAAGAATGGTTCGGGCCAAGGCCCCGGACCATGAACAACAAAGGCGTTGTGGATGAGCTGCGCAGGAAAAAACTTTCCTATGATGTAGTGAAACGGCTTTTCAGGGAAAAAGGCAATTACCGGTAACCGTTCAGGCTTGTCGGAACAGTTACAATTACCGGGAAGGGAGAAAAGAATGAAGATAACAAGAATGCGGACAAACCGGATGGAAAATCCGCTGGGGTTTTCCATGGACAGCGCCCGGGTTTCCTATGTGGTGGAGGAAAGCCGGGGGAGACGGCAGACTGCCGCAAGAGTGACGGCTGCCAAAGAGGAGACTTTCACAGAGCTTCTTTATGATTCGGGAAAGTCGGAGGCTATAGACAGTATCTGCCACGAGCTGCCCATACGGCTGCAGCCCCGGACCAGATATTACTGGAAGGCGGAGGTATGGGATGATGCCGGAGATTATTGTGAAAGCGCACCTGCCTGGTTTGAAACCGCCAAAGGAGAGGGGGAAGCCTGGGAAGGCGTGTTCATAACCCAAACCTTTTCCCAGCAGGAGCATCCGGTTTTCCGGAAGGAAATCCGGGTGGAAAAGCCCCTGAAGTACGCCCGCCTCTATGCGCTGGGCCTGGGGGTTTACGAGCTGTACCTGGA
This sequence comes from Eisenbergiella sp. OF01-20, assembly GCF_003478085.1. NCBI lineage: Bacteria > Bacillati > Bacillota > Clostridia > Lachnospirales > Lachnospiraceae > Eisenbergiella > Eisenbergiella sp. OF01-20. Next base: position 74,123 of record NZ_QUES01000022.1, read on the forward strand.
TGGGGAAAAAATAGGGGAGGAGGTTCTTCTTCCGGGACTTCATGCCTATGACAGCTGGCTGCAGTACCAGACCTATGAAATAGAAATGACGGAAGGCGTCCATATGCTGGAGGCCATGCTGGGGGACGGCTGGTACAAAGGCCCCTACGGGCTGAAGGCGAAGCTGCCCCGCCATGGGGAGGAGTATGCGTTTATCGGCGAACTCCATCTTTTTTTCCGGGATGGAGAGGAGCGGATAACCGGCACGGACAAAAGCTGGGCCGTGCGGAAGGGAAAGGTTCTGTTTGACAGCATCTATGACGGGGAAATCTACGATGAGAGGGGACAGGGGGAGACGGATTACCCGGTGAAGGAAGCCGGATTATCCACCGGGCGCCTTACCCCAAGACTCAGCCCTCCCCTTGTGATCCAGGCCCGTCTCAGGCCGGCGGCCCTGCTTCATACACCGGCCGGGGAAACCGTATTGGATATGGGGCAGAATATGGTGGGCTGGATGGAGTTTTCCGTGAACCAGCCTGCGGGGATTGCCGTCCGTCTGCAGTTCGGGGAAATCCTGCAAAACGGGAATTTTTACCGGGACAATATGCGCACGGCAAAATGTGAGTACACCTACATATCGGACGGGAAACCCGGTACGGCCCGTTCCCACTTCACCTTTTACGGGTTCCGTTATGTGAAAGTAGAAGGCTTTATAGGGACCGTCAGCCCGGAGGATTTTACCGGCTGCGTGATTTCCTCCGCTATGGAGGAAACCGGCATGCTGCAGACCTCATCGCCTATGGTGAACCGGCTGCTGTCCAATATAAAATGGGGCCAGCGGGGAAATTTCCTGGATGTGCCCACCGACTGCCCGCAGAGGGATGAACGGATGGGTTGGACGGGAGACGCCCAGATCTTTGCGGATACGGCCAGCTTTCACAGCGACACCTATGCTTTTTATCTGAAATTTTTAAAAGATTTGGCCCTGGAACAGGAAAAATGCGGGGGAAGCGTGCCGTATGTGGTTCCCATGTCCCGCTATGAGCTAAACGGCGCCTGTGCGTGGGGAGATGCGGCAACCATCATTCCCTGGGTGGTTTATATACACTTCGGGGACCCTTATGTGCTGAAGGCCCAATATCCCAGCATGAAAGCCTGGGTGGAGTATATCCGGGGAGAAGAGGAAAGGAACGGAGGCGGCCGGCTGTGGCGTACCGGCAGACATTTCGGCGACTGGCTGGCACTGGACGGAAAAGTGGACGGCGGGGTGTACGGAAGCACGGATCCTTATTTCCTTTCGACCGCCTACTACTATTATTCCACCCTGCTTACCGCAAAAGCCGCCGGAGTCCTGGGAAAAGAAGAAGATCAAGAATCTTATGCGGCACTGGCGGAAGAGATCAGACAGGCTTTTTTCCGGGAATACTATACCCCTTCGGGAAGGCTTGCGGTGGATACCCAGACCGCCTATGCGGTGGTAAACGCCTTCGGCCTGGTGCCGGATGCGTTCCGGGAACCGGTGAAAAAGGCATTTTTTAATAAGATGAAAGAAAATGCCTTCCGGCTCAATACCGGATTTGTCGGCACACCCTATCTGTGTCCGGCACTGGCGGATTCCGGCTTTACGGAAAAAGCATACGGGCTGCTGCTGAACGAAACGTACCCGGGCTGGCTGTATGAAGTGAAAATGGGAGCGACCACCGTATGGGAACGCTGGAATTCGGTGCTGCCCGACGGCTCTGTCAGCGGCACGGGAATGAACTCCCTGAACCATTACGCCTATGGTTCCATAGCCTCCTTCCTGTACCGCTATGCCGCAGGTATCAATCCCGTGGAGGATGCGCCGGGCTTTCGAAAGGCGGTCCTGGCTCCCCGGCCGGATTACAGGCTGAACTTCGTAAAGGGGGAATTGCGGACCCCGGCAGGAACCTACCGTTCCGGCTGGGAACTGGAAGCGGACGGCACACTCCGGCTGCATTTCACGGTTCCGTTCGGGGCTTCGGCAAAGCTGGTGCTGCCGGGAGGGGCCGGTGCCGAGATACGGCAAGAACAAGACGATGCTTATACGGAGGAAAAAGAGCTTCTGTTTTGCGAAGAAGGGACGGATGCATGGGCGACGGTGGAGGCCGGCAGCTACCTCTTCACCTACCGGCCCAACCCCTCCATACGCCGTCGCTTCGGGATGGACAGCAACTTAAATGAGCTGCTTTCCCTCCCGGAAACAAGGGAAATCATTGTGCGGCATTTTCCGAAAGCGGCCACGGGCATCCCATTCCAGGGAGAGGGAACCATAGTGGAGGAGATTGCCCGTTCTCCGTTTGCGGAAGTGTCGGATGAAGCGCTTTTGGCCATGAAACAAGAACTGGAGCAGCTTGTGCCGGCTCCGGAGGGGAGGAAGTAAACATGCGATACCAAAATTACCGGTTTCAGGTGCCGCGGGAAAAAGAGATCCGTGTCATCACGGATACGGATGCGAAAAATGAGGCGGATGATCCCTTTGCCGTGGTACACACCCTGCTTTCCCCCCGCTTTGATAATGTGGGGCTGATAGCCGCCCATTTCGGGACAGACAGAGCGGCGGACAGTATGGAGCAAAGCTTCGGGGAACTGCGGAGGATCCTTTCCCTGATGGATATCCCGGAAGAAAATCTTCTTTTCCGGGGAGCCGGCCGGCCGCTTCCCGGGCCGGGAGTGCCTGTGGATTCCGAGGGTGCAAGGCTGATTATCAGAGAGGCCATGCGGGAAGATGACCGCCCCTTATTTGTGACCTTCCTGGGGCCGCTCACGGATATTGCCAGCGCTTATCTGCTGGAACCCGCCATAGCAGGACGGCTATCGGTCATCTGGATCGGAGGGGGACAATATCCTGACGGAGGGCCGGAGTTTAACCTGGGGAATGATATCCACGCCGCCAACGTGGTATTTTCCTCCCCCATCCCTTTGTGGCAGGTACCCAAAAACGTATACGAAATGATGCCGGTAAGCTTTGCGGAGCTGGAATACCGGGTATTCCCCCAGGGCAGGCTGGGAAGGTATCTGTTTGAGCAGCTTCTTGCCTGCCAGATGGAGGAAGCGTCCCGGAAAAGCCCTTTCCGGACAGGGGAAACCTGGGTGCTGGGGGATTCCCCCGCGCCGGGCCTCCTCCTCTATGAACACCGGTTTTGCTTTGACTGGATCTGCGCACCGCTGATAACCGCAGATATGACCTATGTACATACGAAACGCAGCCGCCCCATACGCGTATATAACAGCGTGGATCCCAGACTGATTCTGGAGGATTTTTATTGCAAGCTGGCATTATTTGCACAAAAAGAAAGGGAAAAAGGGAAATGAAATATAAGGAAAACTGGGAAGAGACCAAACAGAAATGGGAAAAGTACTGGAAACGGGAGAACACGGGCAGGCCCCTGATGAGCATTATTGCCGAAAAACCGGAAGCGGCGGACCCGGTCAAAGCGGCGCGCATGAAATCCGTGGATATAGAGGATAAATACTGGAACCCGGAACGGATAGTGGAACGGTTCCGCTACTTTTGTGAAACCCATGACTTTCTGGCGGAAAGCTTTCCCAACCTGAGCGTGGATTTCGGCCCCGGATCCATGGCCGGTTACCTTGGCAGTGAAATCCTCTTTGACATGAAAACCGTATGGTTCCAGGAATGTGTGGAGGACTGGCTGGAATATCCGGATCTCACCTTCGATCCGGAAAACAAATGGTTTCAGAAGCACCTGGAGGTTTTCCGGCGGGTATGCGAGCTGTCGGAAGGGGATTTCTATGTGGGTATCCCGGATATAATGGAAAACCTGGATGTCCTGGTATCTATGCGGGGAGCGGAAAATACCATTTTTGACATGATGGATGAACCGGAGGAGCTGCTTCGCCGGGTAAACCAGGTACAGGATTTGTATTTCCGGTACTACGACGCCTTTTATGAACTGGCAAAGCAGGAGGAAAACGGAAAAGACAGCTCCTGCTATACCGTTTTCCAGATCTGGGGGGAAGGGAAAATTGCCAAACTGCAGTGTGATTTCTCCGCCATGATTTCTCCCGGCCAGTTCCGGGAATTCGTACAGGAGGCTCTGCGCGGGCAGGCAAAGCGGCTGAACCATGCCCTTTACCATCTGGACGGCCCGGATGCGGTACGCCATCTGGATGCCATTATGGAGATTGAGGAAATCGATGCCCTGCAGTGGACCAGCGGGGATTACGGCCCGGACGGCACCTTTGAGGAATGGTACCCCATTTACGACAAGGCCGTGGCAGCCGGAAAAGGCCTTTGGGTCAAAGTATACAGCGGCAGCGTGGATGAATGGCTGGAACGGCTGGATAAACTTGTGGCCCGTTACGGAAGCAGCGCCCTGTTCCTGTATTTTAGCCCCATGTCCAGGGAAAATGCGGACAGAATCCTGGAACACGCGGAGCGGTATTGGAGTGATGTGAAAGGAAGCTTTCATGGCAGGTAGGCCAGGTCTGTGCATTCACTGTACAAACCTGTGCGAACCGTTATAAGGGAGAAAGGAAACTATGGGAAAAAGAGAAATTACCCTGCTCGGAGATCAAACGCGGCTGGAAAAAGAAGCGCCCCGGATCGCCTTCGGGATTAGACTGGTACGAAACGCACTGGAGGAAACCGGCTATGTCACCCGGTGGGCAAAGATACCCGAACATCCATGGGAATACCGCCTGCTTCCCGGTGAAAAGATCTATGTGGGAATCCGTAAGGAAGAGGAACTGATGACCTGGCTGGAAGAGGAAGAAGTGCTTTGCTTCCATCGCAGGCAGCCGGAAGGGGAAGGCTTTTATCTGCAGCGCGTTCCCGGGAAAATGCTTGTGGTCTGCGGCGGAAGTGCATCCGGCGCCCTGTACGGCTGCCTGAAGCTGGCGGGACTGCTGCGGGCGGAAAAGGAACTGCCGGCCGATCTCAGCTTCTATGATGCGCCGGCCTTTCAGCTGCGGGGGCCTTGTGTGGGCCTTCAGAAAACCAAACTGGAGCCGCCGAGGCATACGTATGAATACCCCGTCACCCCGGATCGGTTTCCCTGGTTTTATGATAAGGGAATGTGGCAGGAATTACTGGACAGGATGCTTCAGGAACGCTGCAATGTCCTCTATATCTGGAGCGGACACCCCTTTGCTTCCCTGGTGAAGGTGCCGGATTACCCGGAGGCCCTGGAGGTGACCGAAGAAGAATACCAAAAAAACAGGGCGCTTTTCGGCTGGCTCACCCGCGAATGTGACAGAAGGGGGATCTGGGTGGTCCTGAAGTTTTATAACATCCATATTTCCCTGCCCTTTGCCCGGGCACACGGACTGGATCTGAACCAAAGCAATATCCATCCCCTGGTGGCGGATTACACCTATAAATCCATTGTGGAATTTATAAAGACCTACCCCCATATCGGCCTGATGGTCTGTCTGGGGGAAGCGCTGCGTGGAACACAGAATAAAACGGACTGGTTTGCCAAGACGATTATACCAGCCGTTAAACAGGGGGCGCAGGAAGCCGGGCTGAAGGAGGAACCGCCGGTTATCCTGCGGGGCCATGACTGCGATCCGGTGGCTGCCATGGAAGCTGCTTCGGCCCAATATTCCCATTTGTATACCATGTGGAAATACAATGGGGAGAGCCTGACCACCTATCTGCCCAGGGGAAACTGGCAGCAGCTTCACCGGAACTTAAGCGCCCTTGGGGGCAGCCATATCATGAACGTACATATTCTGGCCAATCTGGAGCCATTCCGGTTCATGGCGCCCGGATTTATCCAAAAATGTGTCCAGGCAGGAAGCGCCAGGCTGGGGGCCAACGGGCTGCATCTGTATCCGCTGTTTTACTGGGACTGGCCTTATTCCCCGGATAAAACGGAAAAAAGACTTACCCAGCCCCGCCGTGACTGGCTGTGGTACGAGGCATGGTTCCGCTACGCCTGGAATCCCTGGAGGCCGGAGGAGGAAGAACAGGAATATTGGAAACGCAGGCTCGCCCGGGAATACGGAATGCCGGAGGAAGGCGCGGGATGCTTACTGAAAGCGCTGGAGGCCATGGGCCTGTGCGCGCCCAAAATCCTTGGCAGAGTGGGAATCACGGAGGGGAACCGCCAGACGATGAGTCTGGGGATGACCATGTCCCAGCTCACTAATGTGGTAAAATACCGTCCCAACCGGGAACTGTGGCATTCCGTGGCGGCCGTGGGAGAGCAGCCGGATGATTATTGGAGAAAAGAAAAAGAAGGCCTTCCCCATGTGGGGGAAACACCCTGGGATCTGGCGGAAGATTTGGAAGTCCTGGCGGAGCGCATGGATGCCTGTGCGGCGCAGGCCGCCCGGTTTCCCGCCACGGATCAGGAAGGGATCCGGGGAATCCTGGACGACTGCAGGGCGGTAAAAGCCATGACCCTGTTTTACTGTTTTAAAATCCGGGCCGCCATGCATATTCTGGCCTATAAATACGGAATGGACGATACCTGTCTTGGGGATATCACCTATCTGGATGAGGCACAGGAGCAATGGGAACAGGCGATGGCCTGGTACCGCAAACTGACTGCCCTCACGGAAAAAACATACCTGTACGCCAACAGTATGCAGACTCCCCAGCGGAAAATCCCTTTCCCCAACGGGGAAACCTACGGCCACTGGACACAGTGCCTCCCGGAATATGAAAAAGAATTTTCGAATTTCAAAAAGAATCTGGAAAAGCTCAAAGAAGGCTGGCTTCCCGGAAACGAGGAAACGGACACCGAAAGAAGCAGACTCCCGGAAGCGTCCTTTACGCTGGAGGGAAAAGGGCTTGAAACCTATCCCCTGCAAAAGGGGGAATGCCTGTTTACGGACAGCGACAGCCGGATCCAGAATATCGCGCCCGAGCTGCAGGGGCTTACCGGAATCCGTTTCGGTATGGGTGAAGCCATTGTTACCGGTATCACCGTAAGGATAACCCTGGCCCGGGATTCCAAAATACTGATTGGTTATTTTGATGACAAAGGGGTGGAATGGCTGCAGGTGCCCCAGCTGGAAACCAATACCCATGCGGACGACAGAGGCGGCCTTGCTGTGGTTTATGCCAATGCGATAAAGGCCCAGGGCTGCAGGGCAGTCCATATTCACGCTTTTTCCTACGAAAAGGGAACCCATGAGATTTACCTGGGCACAGGTGCTTTTGTGGTTGCGGGCGTGATACCAAAGGAGACGCCTATTGTCCCGCGGAACGCGGGGCTGGAGGGGGAAGGCGTGGAAACCCTCGATTGGTTGTATGAGTAAGTGACCGGTCCAAAGGGCGACGGACCGGTCACTGGAAAGGCGGAAAAGGTAATGGAAAAGAAAATACCCAGAGAAATGACAGGGGCGGAACTGAAATCCATGCTGAAAAGCAGCATTAATTTTAAAAGCCTGGGAGGGGTAAAGGTCCCCGGCCTGAAGCTGGGGCCGGAGGATATGCAGTGGTGGCGGGATGCCAAAATAGGGATGTTCGTGCACTGGGGACTCTACTCCCTTTTGGGAAGAGGGGAATGGGTGCGCTTTAATGAACAGATCCCGGAAAAAGAATATGAAGCCCTGGCCGAAGAATTTAACCCGCAGAATTTTTCCACGGATGAATGGGCGCAGATGGCGGCGGAAATGGGAGCAAAGTATATGGTTATGGTTACCAGACACCATGACGGCTTTGCCCTCTGGGACAGCCCGGGCAGCTTCGGGCAGTTTACCACGGCACAGACCGGATCCGGCAGGGATTTTGTGGCGGAATATACCGAAAGCTGCCGGAAAGCCGGCCTGAAGGTAGGATACTATTATTCCCCCATGGACTGGCGGTTCCCCGGCTATTTTGATCCGGAGGGCCTGCCGGAGAATGCGGCGCTGATGAAAAAACAATGCTACGCTCAGGTAGAAGAACTGGTCACCCGTTATGGCAGCCCCGATATCCTGTGGTACGACGGCGGCTGGCTGGCTCACAAGGGGAGCGATACCTCCAGCGCCTGGTTCTGGGAGCCGGGAAAGCTGAATGCCATGGTGCGTTCCCACAGCCCCAAAACGGTAATCAATCCCCGCTCCGGCTGGGAAGGCGATTTTTACTGCGATGAAGGCTCCCATGAAATCCAGGGGGGAATCATTCCCGTACCCTGGGAGAAAAACATGTGCATCTGCAGCGGAAGCAGCTGGGGATGGATGGCGGAGGATCCGGTATCCGATTTTGACTGGCTGATCCGTATGCTGGTGAATGTGGTATGCCGGGACGGCAACCTTCTGCTGAATATAGGCCCTGACAAAAACGGGAAAGTATCGGAGGAAATCCATAGCCGCATCCGGCAGATCGGCGGCTGGCTGGGCCGCTATGGCGAAAGCATTTACGGCACAAGAGGAGGCCCGTTCGAACCGGTGGATAACGTATACGGAACCACCTTCCGTGATAACCGGATCTATCTGCATATCCTGGATACCGGAGCTTTTGCAGGCCGCCTGCTCCCGGATCCGGGCATCGGTGTCCGGCGCTGCACCCTTTGCGGAGAGGAAAAAGAACTGGCTTTTGAACAGAAGGGAAATGGCCTGCGGCTGATACTGCCGGAAGAGATACAAACCGATTCCCGGGAGCCGGACCGCATCGTGGTCATAGAACTTGACGGAAAGGTACCCCGAAACGAAGAAAATGTCATTTATTTTACAGGAAAGGAATAGGGAAAAAAGGATGTTATACGGCGTTTCCTATTATCCCGAGCAGAAACACAAAGACGAACTGCAGCGGGATCTCACCCTGATTAAGGAATCGGGAATCAATACGGTACGTATGGGGGAATTTGCCTGGAGCCGCCTGGAACCGGAGGAAGGCCGTTTTGTGCCGGACTGGCTGGACGAGGTGGTGGAAACGCTGGGGCAGGCCGGGATCCGCACCATTATATGCACCCCCACGGCATGTCCCCCGGCCTGGCTTGTGACCGGCTGCCCCGAAATCCGGTATCAGGATAACCGGGGTGTGGTAAGACCCTTCGGGGGAAGAAGGCATTACTGCTATAATAACGACCGGTACCGGGAAGCCTGCGCCCGTATCACCCGAATGCTGGGAGAGCATTACGGGAAGAACCCCCATGTGGCCGGTTTTCAGATCGATAATGAACCGGCCCAGGAGGGGACGGGCCGGTGTACCTGTCCGGTATGCCGGAAAAAATTCAGCCTCTGGCTGGAGAAAAAATACGGCACGATAGAAACCTTTAACCAAAGAAGCGGCTCCGTATTCTGGTCCCAGGAATATCAGAGCTTTGATCAAATCACCCCGCCGGTCAATACCATCGAGCCGGGGGCGCAGAACCTGATAAATGCTTTTTACGAAAATCCCCTGGTACGTCTGGACTTCGAACGCTTTTCCAGTGACAGCCAGATCGCGTTCCAGAATATCCAGACGGCTGTTCTGCGGGAATACACAGACCATCCGGTCACCACCAACGCCACGGGGCTGGCTACCAACAGCATAGACTACTATAAGAGCACAAAGGCGCTGGACTGCTATGCTTTTGACTATTACCCGGGGCTGCGCAATGCCCGTGTGGACTCTTTTCCCTACGCATTTGCCAGGGGCGTAAAAGAAGGGGCCCCCTTCTGGGTGCTGGAATTTATGTCCGGAGGCGGCCACCGTCTCAGCGGATCCGGCAGGCTGCAGCCAAATCCCGGGGCGCTGAAGCAGGCCGTCATCCAGGCCTTTGCTCACGGGGCACAGGCGCTTCTGCATTTTCAGTACCGCACCTTTCCCTATGGGGCGGAGCAGCTGAATTATGCGATTGTGGATATGGACGGGATTCCCCGGAGACGCTACAGGGAAATGAAAGAAACGGCGGCGCTGTTACAGCAGCTGGAGCCACTCGAACAGGCGGCCTTCCCGTCGCAGGCGGGGATCCTTCTGGACTATGATACCCACTGGGCGCTGCGCATCAAACCGGTGAACGATCCCTGCTTTACCTATCTTGATTATGCAAATAAGCGGTATCACAGCCTGGAACGCATCGGTATCAATGCGGACGTCCTTTCCTTCCATGCGGCCTGGGAAACCTATAAGGTCCTTCTGCTCCCTGCGGCTTTCCTGCTGGATGCGGCTGCCATAAACAGACTGCGTGCATATGTTAAAAAAGGAGGCATTCTGATCGCCACCTTCCTCACCGGCGTCAAAAACGAAGATAATGCGGGCTATACCCAGCCGCTGCCGGCCGGCCTTACCGATGTGTTCGGGATATGTGTCGAAGAGGTGGAACCTGTTTTTGAAGAAAACCATACGACCTATACCCTCACCCTTCCCGGAAAGCAAGAGGACGGGGAAGAACAACCGGAGAACGAGGATGAGGTGCTGACCGTGAAGGACGGCCTGTGGAGTGAACTGCTCTCCGGTACAGGGAAGCCCCTGGGCGTATACCGGGAGGACTACAAACAGGGCAGCATGGTCCTGTCGGAAAACCAATATGGAGCAGGGAAAGCTTACTACGTGGGAACGGATATGCCGGAGGAAACCTGGCAGCGCTTCCTGCGCGCAGTTTGTGATCCCGTCTGCCCGTCTTACAGACAGATTGCCGTTCCGGACGGCGTGGAATGCGTAGTCCGTTTCCTGCAAGGGCGCCGGATTTACTTCCTGTTCAATTTTGCCGGTGCAAACCGGAAAATAACGGGCTGCAGGGGATACCGGAATTATATAACACAAATGCCCGCAGCTGATGAAGAAGAGATGGGGAAAAACGGGTTCCTCATATTGGAGGAAGAAAAACACGGTTGACATTTAGGGAAATCCTGCTATGATAAAAAAGTGTAAGGATTCAGTCCGGTCAGCCCACCTGCTGCCCTGATCGTAAGAAAAGGATTCATGAGTGCCAAAATCCATTACCGAAGGCGAGTTGGGATGGATTTAGGTTGTAACTGTGAAGGGACCGAACCGTTACAAAAAATAACAAAAGAGCAGCTTCCTCAGCAAAGGAACCTGCCGGCAACTGCATAAAGGTAAAGTTCTTCAGGGTCGGGTGCAATTCCCTACCGGCGGTGAAGCTGCGTGAGCAGACAAGTCCGCGACCCGCATTATGCGGCTGATTCCGGTAAGAATCCGGAACCGACAGTAAAGTCTGGATGAAAGAAGAAAAATCATGAGAGGAAAGACCGGTATATTCCTTTTCCCGTAAACAGGGAATACCGCTTTGTTCTATGGATTGGATATCTGCCCGGGGAAATTGGTTCTCCGGGCTTTTTTTATTCCCGCGGCATTATCCTCGCGGGCATGGAGCAAAAGCGGATGCACCGGTTTGTCCGCTTCCGCAGAAAACCATATCTCCGGAACGCATGGAACCCCGGGCGTCCCTCTTATGAAAAGGCAGAAGAATTTTCCTTCATCTTACCAATTCCCAAACAGGGAAAAAGAAAAGGAGAGTATCTATGAGTAATTTAGCAGCAACATTTACGGAAAATTTTATTTTTGTACTGGAATTTCTGGGCCTGGTAGCCGCAATGGTAGTCATTGCCTATGTGGTGGAGAAAATGGAAAAGAAGAAAAACGGAGTGAAGGAACGTACCCTCACGACCAGAAAAATTGCCATGGTCGGCGTATTTTCCGCAATAGCAGCCGTCCTCCATGTGATGGATTTCCCGATCCCTTTTGCTCCCGGCTTTTATAAAATGGACTTCAGCGAACTGCCGGCCCTCATCGGGGCATTCTCATTCGGACCGGTAGCCGCCGTCATGATAGAATTCTGTAAAATCGTTTTGAAGCTGTTGTTCAAAGGCACGTCCACCGCATTTGTAGGAGATCTGGCAAACTTTATTATCGGCTGTACATTCCTCCTTCCGGCCTCCATCATTTACCTGTTCCGGAAAAACAAGAAAAATGCAGTGATCGGCTGCATCGTGGGAACCCTGATCATGACGGTGTTCGGCACCGCCTTTAACGCAGTTTACCTGCTCCCTAAATTTGCGGAGCTTTATGGAATGCCCCTGGATTCCATAATTGAAATGGGCCATGCAATCAACCCGGCGATCAACAGCGTGAACACGCTTGTTATTTTTGCGGTAGCGCCTATGAACATACTAAAAGGCGGTATTGTATCCCTTGTTACGATGCTGGTGTATAAGAAACTCAGCCCCATAATCCATAACAGTAAATGACGGTTTGCTGCTGTTCCTGCAATAAAGTAAAAAATAAGGGCTTGTGATTGGAATAAAAAAACAGTCGCAAGCTCTTATTCAATCGCATTTTGCATGGAATTACATTGTGGGTTTGAAGGTATTTGTACAGATTACAAATACGTTCAGCAATTCCCAACGGAAAGATGTCTCCACTTGCTATTTTTTCGTTTTTCGGCTAAAATATGAATGTGTCATAAAATAGCCGAAAGGAGCGTTGGGATGGAATATATCAAGCGTAATATGGAGGAAATTTTTCTTACATTAAATAAACAATATCCAGCTATTTTGGTAACTGGCCCCAGACAGGTTGGAAAGACTACGATGCTTCAAAAATTAATTCATTCAGAAGCTTGCAAAAGAAATTACGTTTCATTGGATGACCTTAATGATCGGGCATTGGCTAAATCGGATCCGGCAATGTTTTTTCAGATTCATAAGCCGCCCATTTTAATTGATGAAATACAGTATGCACCTGAATTGTTTACCTATATTAAAATTTATGTGGACAAAAATCAACACGCCGGTGATTTTTGGATGACCGGATCTCAACTGTTTAAATTGATGAATGGTGTACAAGAGTCTTTAGCCGGTCGGGTTGCTATACTTCAGCTTTCTCCATTTTCCCAGCAAGAAATTTATAGCAGTTATGTTGGTGCATTTTCTTTAGATGTCAATGTACTCGCTGAGCGTCAAAAAGTAATCTCGCCTGTTTCAGCACCAGAAATTTATAGGCGTATTTTTTTAGGAGGAATGCCTGCATTAGTCAGCAAAAAATATCAGGAGCGTGACATTTTCTATTCTAGCTATATCAGTACCTATATAGAGAGGGATGTAAGAGATTTATCGGGAAATATTGATTCATTGAAGTTTTTGAATTTCATCACGGCTGTAGCTGCCAGAGCATCTCAAATGGTTAATTTCAAAGGTATCGCTGATGACTGTGATATTGACCAAACAACAGCAAAAAGCTGGTTGCGGATTTTAGAGGCATTGGGGATCATTTTTTATTTGCACCCTTATTCGAACAATGTGTTAAAACGTACAGTAAAAACGCCAAAGCTATATTTTTATGATACAGGTCTTGTTTGTTATCTGACGAAGTGGAGTAGTAGCGAAACTGCAATGAATGGCGCAATGAATGGTGCATTATTAGAAAATTACACTGTTAGCGAGATTCAAAAAAGTTATCAGAATGTTGGAAAGGAATCATATCTGTATTATTATCGGGATAAAGATGCAAGGGAAATCGATCTGTTAATGGAGGGAGACGGTCAATTGCATCCAATTGAAGTTAAGAAAACGGCTACCCCGGAAAAAAGAATAATCAGTAATTTTTCAGTGATAGAGAAGTCCCCTTTGAGGCGAGGTACGGGTGCTGTGCTTTGCCTTTCTGAAAAACTGGGAGCGTTTGATAACGAAAACCTTATTGTGCCGATTCCCTTAATTTAACAATGGTGATTTACTATGCTGAAAATACGGTACCTTCTAATGCTGGTAATCTGCTATAATAAGTGCCATGAAGCTATTCACGGCATAACGAGTGCAAGGATTGCGGCGATGTATAGCGGGGAGGTCCTTGCGGATTTGATTTTTATTTGACGCTTACGGTGTCCTTCCGCTCCGACAGCAGGCGGAAGGACACCGGCCTCATGCTATGCCTGCATGAGCGATTACAGGTTCCCTTTCAGGCCAAGCGCTTCGGCGTTTTCCTTCATCCCTTCAATCGTTTCCCGGATAACATCATCCAGTTCCATTCCCAGCATTTCACAGCCGGTACGGATGGTATCCCTGTTTACCCCTGCGGCAAAGGACTTGTCCTTGAATTTCTTCTTTACGGATTTCACTTCTAAATCCAGAACGCTTTTGGAAGGACGCATCAGACACAGGGCATTGATCAGCCCCGTCAGTTCGTCTACGGTGAAAAGTACTTTTTCCATCTTGCTTTCCGGCTTCACTTCGGAACAGATACCATAGCCATGGCTGCAGACCGCATGGATATAAAAGTCATCGATTCCCCGCTCCTTCATAATTTCCGCCGCTTTGCTGCAGTGTTCCTCCGGATATTTTTCATAGTCCAGATCATGCAGCAGCCCTGTTACGCCCCAGGCTGTTTCATCCTCTCCGTTAATCCGGGCAAAATGGCTCATGACCGCTTCCACAGCCAGCGCGTGCTTCTGCAGCGCAGGGGTTTTGGTATACTCAGTAAGCAGCTCCCAGGCTTCGTTTCTTGACAATTGGTTCTCCATTTTTAATCCTCCTGTAATTCTGTTTGGCAATGAAAAGTCAGCGGCCGCCAGGGCCAGGCAGGTTTTGGTTCGTTGCCTGTCTGAACTGTTACCGCGGGACTAAAAAAATACCCCTTTTAAATTGCTTTTTGGTAAAAGGTTTCCTATAATAAGCTGTACTATATTTTACGTCCGTATGGCACCTTGTTTCTTATACCGGCATATCGTAAGATATATTTTATGACTGTTCGATCTATCTGTCAATATGATTAACAGTGGTCCGCAGGGCCGATACCGTTATGCAGACAGGGAAATCGGAGAACTATCCAAGTCCTCAAACGCCTCCATCGGACATGCTGAAAAAGCCCGGAACAGGAGATAAAAATGAACGAAATAAAGAACCTCACCATAAAAGAAGCCCTGCCCTGGCTGGGCGGTTATTTCTGCATTCTGCTTTTGGATACGGCCCTTGCTGTCGGGATATGGAGAAGAGCGGGAAATCCCCTTTCCGACTGGATGAATCTGGGAACCATGCTTGTGAGCGCTTTCCTGTTTTTCCGGTTGTTAACCGTAAAGGCCCCGTGGATCCTGCATCCTATTAAGAAAATTTCTGTAAAAGGTATTATCCTTGCATTGCTGTGCGCCTTCCTTTTTTATCTCCTGCTGGATAACTGCCTGGATCCTTTCTTCGACAGCCTGTTTCCGGCCAGCAGAGAGGCCTACCAGGATACCCTTCTTTCACTGGCCAGGGCACCGCTTCCTTCCCTTATCCATGTGTGCCTGCTGGCGCCGGCAGCGGAGGAACTGCTGATGAGGGGATTTCTCCTTCAGGGACTGAAACATACATATAAACCGGTGACAGCACTGCTGGTGTCGGCTTTGTTTTTCGCCTTCTTCCATTTTAATATGGTACAGACCCTGTCCGCGTTTATCTGCGGCCTTGTTCTGGGACTTCTTTATTTGCGGACAGGCTCGCTTCTGTGCTGTGTGATAGCACACGGCGGATATAATCTGCTTTCTTTTTTCACAGCCATCCTTCCGCTGACAGGCACTGGGGCATGGTAATCTAAGATAACAGGAGCAAGCTATTCATGTACAGAGACTTGACCAAAGGAAATATAACCAAAACAATCATTCTGTTCGTCCTGCCCATGATGGCGGGAAATCTGCTGCAGCAGTTTTATAATATTGCAGATACCCTGATTGTAGGCCGCTTCCTTGGCAGCAATGCCCTTGCTGCGGTGGGATCGGCATATACGCTAATGACATTTCTCACTTCCATACTGTTAGGGCTGTCCATGGGAGCCGGCGCCTTATTTTCCATCTATCAGGGACAGGGCGACCAGGCACGGCTGAAAGCTTCCATCCTGCATGCCTTCGGCCTGATCTTTGTCATTGCGCTGGTATTGAATATCGGCGTTTATCTGTTCCTTGATCCCATTATGGCCTTTCTGCAAGTGCCGGATCCGGTTTATGCGTTGATGCGGGAATATCTATGGATTATTTTTGCCGGAATCGGGGCTACCTTCCTCTATAATTTTTTTGCCTGCCTGCTGCGTGCCATGGGAAATTCCGCAGTACCCCTTCTTTTTTTAGGGATATCCGCGGCCCTGAATATCGGCCTGGATCTGCTGTTCGTGCTCGTTTGTAATTGGGGTGTGGGAGGAGCCGCCGGTGCAACAGTCATTGCCCAGTTCGTATCCGGCCTGGGGATTGCGGGCTATGCCTTTATCCGCTGCCAAAACCTGCGGCCTTCCCGTTCGGATCTGCACTGGGACAGCCATATCCTCCGGGAAATAGGCAGCCTTTCCATCCTGACCTGTGTTCAGCAGTCCGTGATGAATTTCGGGATCCTCATGGTACAGGGACTGGTGAACAGCTTCGGACCGGTGATCATGGCTGCCTTTGCCGCCGCAGTCAAGATAGACTCCTTCGCCTATATGCCCGTACAGGATTTTGGCAATGCGTTTTCCACCTTTGTGGCACAAAATTATGGCGCGGGAAAAGAAGAACGGATCCGTGCGGGCATAAGAAAAGCGGTACAGCTGACTTTCCTGTTTTGTATTGCCGTATCCGCGGCAGTAGTGCTTTTTGCCAGACCGCTGATGCTTATTTTCGTACAGCCCCAGGAGACGGAAATTCTTGCGGAGGGAGTGCGGTATCTGCAGGTGGTCGGACTTTTTTATTGGGGGATCGGCTGTCTTTTCCTGCTTTACGGTTTTTACCGTGCCGTCAAAAGACCTGGCATGTCCGTCGTGCTTACGGTGATTTCCCTGGGAATGCGGGTGCTTCTGGCTTATCTGCTTTCGGCTTATATCGGCGTGATCGGAATCTGGGTTGCCATCCCTGTCGGCTGGGTGCTGGCGGATATGGCGGGGCTTCTTTATTACCGGTGCCATAAAAGGGAGCTGATGAAAGTGGAATAAAAGAAAAAGAAATATAAAATGGCAGGCTATGCGGCCTGCCTTATTTTTGAGGGAGGGCCCAGTATTTTAGAAAAAAATAAGAAATCCTTAAAGGAACCCCCAGGGATTTCCTGAAGGATATTATAGTATGATATTTTATAACGGTTCAGCAGGCAGGCGCATTTACTGCCGCGTCCGTTTGGGCCGCTGCCCGCAGCGTAAATAACCGTGAATATTTGCCGGTTTCGAAAAGGAGTATAAAATGAATACCTTTACACTGAAAATGATCGCACTCGTCCTTATGGTCATCGATCATATCGGCTATTATTTTGAAGGAGCCCCTTCGTGGCTGCGATGGCTTGGCCGGGGATCCTATCCCCTGTTTTTATTCTGCATGGTCTGGGGCTTGCGCTACACCAGAAACCGCGGGGTATATCTGCTGCGCCTGTATCTCATGAGCCTGTTTATGACCTTCTTTTCCTACGGAGTGGATACCCTGTTTGCAGACGGAAACGGATATGGCAACCATAATATTTTCCTGCCCATGTTTTTGGTGGGACTGCTCATCACGACAATAGAAACTTACCAAAAGGATCGGAAAAAAGGAGGCATCCTGCTTGGCGCAATAGCCCTTGTACAGCTTCTCTACTACCTTCTTCCCAACCTCCTTCCCTTTACCCGCAATCTTTCCGGGGACCTGCTCACCGGAATTGTCCCCAACCTGGCGCTTAACGAATATGGCTTCTCCTTCGTAGCCTTAGGGGTGCTCATGTATTTCTTAAAAGAAAAGAAGGATTTATTCAGCGTCGCCTATATCATCTTCTGCATCAGCCAGTTCAGTACGGAAATGCTTGAGTACGGAGGCGTCGGAGCCACCCAATGGCTTATGATCCTCTCCCTTCCCCTGATGCTGCGTTACAACAACCAAAAAGGCCCGGGCATGAAATACTTTTTTTACATTTTCTACCCCGCCCATACCTTCCTCCTGTTCATCCTCGCCAATTATGTTTTCTGAAAATACCGGACCTTTGTCCGAAACCATAAAAAAACAGGCCCGCAGGCCTGCATGTTTTTGAGGGAGGGCCGGCATCTTGGCAGATGCCGGCAAGTTATGAAAAAGAAATCTATTTTAATAAGTTATTGGCTTTGTATACATATACGATATCATCCAAGTGTGGAAGATCCGTGAGGGAAATTTGAAGAAATTGTAAAGCTTTTGGAACTAAAAAATGAATCCCTCATCTTTTGTATCTCTTGTCAGTCCCGAAACCAGATTTTCCATTTCCTGTTTGGAATTCACCTGCCGGGAACGATCAATCACATTCTGTCGGGAAGACTCGTTCATTGTGGAAAAAACACGCATGGCATCCATATTTTGGGCTAATGCCATTCCTAACCCTAAAGGTATCTCATCATTATTTAACAGACTCATATTTTCTCCTTTGCCGTTTTCGGTGTTTTTGAAGTAACGATAGTATGTG
This sequence comes from Eisenbergiella sp. OF01-20, assembly GCF_003478085.1. Lineage (NCBI taxonomy): Bacteria > Bacillati > Bacillota > Clostridia > Lachnospirales > Lachnospiraceae > Eisenbergiella > Eisenbergiella sp. OF01-20. The sequence continues at coordinate 92,345 of NZ_QUES01000022.1, forward strand.
TCTTTCCATGAAAATTATTCAAAAACAATCGGTTTTTAGAAAAAATTAAGAAAATTTTAAAGGAACCGCATAGATTTTTCGGAGGCAACTATAGTATGATAGTCAAAGTAATGCTCAGGTACGATCCGGGAGGATAAAACGGAACTGAAAAAGCAGCAGGATAAAATATCCGGTTGACAAAAAGCATAAACTGCATTACTGTATTAACTGTATAATACAGATGAATTGTAAATCAGTTTCCACAGGCAAAAATCGGAAATGGATCCGGCCTGAAGGGGAACAAAGGGAGAGAATGTATGAGTGCGCTGGTGGAAGTAAAGGACATGTGCAAGGTTTATAACCCGGGTGAAAATGAAGTGCGGGCGCTGGATCATGTAAATGTATCGATTAACGAAAATGAATTTGTAGCTATTATCGGTCACTCCGGCTCTGGAAAATCCACGCTGATGAATATGCTGGGATGCCTGGATGTCCCTACAAGCGGAACCTATCTGCTTCATGACCAGGACGTATCCAGAATGAGTGATGACGAACTGTCCGATATCAGAAACCGGGAAATCGGTTTTATTTTTCAGGGCTTTAACCTGATACCCAATCTGACCGCCCTGGAAAATGTGGAACTGCCCCTGATTTACAGAGGGGTGAGCAAAAAAGATCGTATGGAGCTTTCCAAAGATGCCCTTATGAAGGTAGGCCTGGAAAAACGAATGAACCACAAGCCCTCTGAAATGTCCGGCGGGCAGCAGCAAAGGGTGGCCATAGCCAGGGCCATCGCCCAGGCGCCGCCTGTCATACTTGCGGACGAACCTACCGGTAACCTGGACTCCGGCTCTACCAAAGAAATTATGGGTATCCTCAAAAGCCTTCACCAGGAAGGGAGAACCGTTATTATCATCACCCATGACAATGATATCGCCGCCCAGGCGGAACGGGTCATCCGTATCAAGGACGGCTACATTGAAGCGGATTATAATCAGGACCTGGAGGTTTATGAGGAATAGTGGGGTTTGCGCAGTAAGGAGCAGAGCAACAGCTGCGAATCCGTATTTTTACAAGAGTGAGACAGCTCTTTATATAATAGGTAACTACCCTATGGGATAAATTATGGAGGAATCAAAATGAGTGAGTTAGAGAACAAAGATACCGGAAGCCTGGAATCCCGGGAATCGGTTAAAGAGAAAAAGAAGAGGGAAAAGACCGAGGCAAAGGAAAAGAAGGCCCAGGAGAAAAGAGAGGCCATTATGGCCGGAGGCACCGGAAAGAAGAAAAAGAAGAAAATCGGCTGGATAATCGCCCTGGCATTAGTGGTGGTTATTGTTGGTTATTCCGTGGTGACAAGCGTTATTGCGAAGAATACCCCCATGCAGATAAATACCATTGCAGCCACCGTGGGAACCATTGAAGAGACCATGTCAACCAGCGGAACGGTAAGCAGTGAACAGAGCAAAACATATTATGCACCGGTTGGTGCGACCATTTCCGAGATGAGCATTGCCCTGGGTGATGAAGTGACGGAGGGCCAGCAGCTGGTAGTTTTTGACACCACTGACCTGGAAACACAGAAAACAAAAGCCGCGCTGGATGCATCCGCAACCGCGAACGGTTATAAAAGCTCCCAGTATCAGAGCAACAAAAACCAGTCGGAATATAACGAAGCAACTATCGGCCTTCCTGAGCTGAAGGTACTGGCAGAGCAGCAGGAACAGTACGTACAGGGATTAAAATATGAACTGGAGGACGAACAGCAGGCCGAGAAGCAAAAGCTCCAGGACTGGCTGGGAAAACTGAACCAGGAGCTGGAAACCCAGAACAATAAGCTGGCCGAACAGAGGGATGAAGAGACAAGAAAAAGCATCCAGGAAATCATACAGAACCTGAATAACAGTATCCGTGATACCAGCAACCAGCTGAGTGACCTGAACATGTCCGATGAGATGAAAGAAAAACAGCGTCTTATTGATGCAGAGCAGAAGAAGCTGGAGGATATGAAGGAAGAAATCAGCAAGAGAGAAGGCAAGGAATCCTCCTCAGAAGCCGGAATTTCCGATCCTTACGTGAAACAGCAGCAGGCGGACAGCGCCCAGAGCGCGCAGATTACAGCCAGCCAGGCAGCAGACGAACTGGAAAAAGCCAAGGCGGGCGTAATTGCTGAATTCCCCGGTATCGTGACCAAGATTGCCACCGTATCCACATCCAAGGAGGCGACCAAGGGAGGCGGCCTTCTGGAGGGCGCAACGGTTTCGGAAGGAACCGAACTCTTTACCATAGAAAGCAACAAGCAGGTAAAAGTGGGAATCGAAGTAACCAAATATGATCTTCCCAAAATCGCTATCGGGCAGCAGGTGGATGTTACCATTGCCGGCAGCGTATATGAAGGGGAAGTTTCCAAAATCAACAAAGTGGCCGCAGCCAACTCCCAGGGAACTCCTGTTGTAGGCGCGGAAGTCCATATTAAGAATCCGGATGACAATATTTTCCTGGGTGTGGAAGCAAAGCTGGTGATTCATACCGCGTCTGCTGAAAATGTAGTAACTATCCCGGTTGAAATCGTGAATGCCGATAAGCAGGGTGAATTCTGCTATGTGGTGGAAGACGGCGTGGTGACCATGAGACGTATTACCACCGGCATTTCCTCGGACAGCATGGTTGAGGTTAAGGAAGGCCTGAAGGACGGGGATCAGATCGTCTATGATGTAACAGGCACCGTTATGGAAGGCATGAAGGTGATAGCGGTTCCCATGGGCGGCGCAGGGGCCGGCCAGGCTGTACCGGAGACCGGAACGGCAGCCGGTGAAACAGACGCTGTGGCTGAAACGGCATCGGAGGCCGGAACACAGACAGCAGCCGGTGAAGGTTCCTCCGAAGAAGCAGGCGGAGAAACAGAAACTGCGGAATCACAGGCGGCGGATGGCACACTGGGGTCTGAAAATGAATAGCCAGGTACTATTCGAAGCTGCCTATATAAGGAGGACTGAATAGTGGCACAGGCATGGGAATATATTAAAATTGCCCTGATGAATATCCGGAGCAATAAGGGCCGGTCCATTCTGACGATGCTGGGTATTATCATAGGTATTACATCCGTAATCATGATCATATCCATAGGTGACGGCGTGAAGGGACAGGTCAATGATGAACTGAATGCCATGGCCGGAGGGCTTATCGGCATATATGTAAACAACGAACACAGCGAGGACGAGGTTTATTTTACCACGGATGATTTCGATGCGATCAGTGAAAAGGTAGAAGGGGTAAAAGGAGTAACTCCCGTGTATACCCTCTATGGCAGCGCGATCGGGAAAAAGGGCGAGTTCACCGCCTATGTTTCCGGCGGAACAAACAGTATGGAATATTATCAGAGCGAACCAATTGTGGCGGGCCGGTATTTTTCGGCCAGTGATTATTATTCCGGAAATAAGGTCTGTGTCATTCCGGAGCAGGCAGCCAAAAAGATGTTCGGCACCACCGATGTAATCGGGCTTACCATAGAAGTTACCCTGTATGGGACTACCCAGGATTTACGGATTGTGGGGGTCCGCCAGGACAGCGCGTCGGCTATGTTCAGTATGTACGGTGATATGATCAATATTGAATTGCCTCTCACCGTGCTCAGCGCTTCCTATGGTTTATATTTCGGGGAATTCACGGATTTCTACATTATCTGCGATTCTCCTACGGAATCGGTCCAGGTGGCCCAGAGTACCATAAACCTGTTGGAAGGAAGACATAACATTAGAGGGAAAGGGCTGATTCAGGTTCAGAACATGCAGGATCAGATTTCCCAGATTAATTCCGTTTTAGGAAGTATTTCCATCTTTGTAGTAATCGTGGCCGCCATTTCCCTTCTGGTAGGCGGGATAGGTGTTATGAATATCATGCTCGTTTCCGTTACAGAACGTACCAGGGAAATCGGTATCCGAAAGTCCCTGGGAGCGCGTACCGGTTCCATCCTGCTGCAGTTCTTGTCCGAATCAGCGATTATCACGCTTTTGGGAGGAATTATCGGCATTATCCTGGGCGTTACCGGAGCGGTCCTCATAGGCGGGGTAATCGGATTTTCGGCACGTATCCAGGTGAGCACTGTTTTAATAGCATCCCTGTTCTCCGCAGGAGTAGGTATTTTCTTCGGGATATACCCTGCCAAGAAAGCGGCGAAGCTCAGCCCCATCGAAGCGCTGCGTCACGAATAGGCCGAAATCTCTTGCGTAACGGAAGAATTTCAGTATAATATAAGGATAAGTAGACAAAAGCACCTACGACGTAGGTGCTTTTTCGGGTCTGCGAATGAACAGAGACAGGAAGGTACGCTATGGAAGTGGAATTTGATGTAAAAATTGATTCGGGAATCCTTTATGATTATATGCTCCACCATACCTATACCAGCTTTGCCGGAGTGGTGGGAACTACGGTAGGCGCGCTGATTCTGGTTGCATTCGGTATGACCGGACATGTGATCTATCTGATCGCCGGGCTGGTAATTCTTTTGTACCAGCCGGGGAGCCTGCTCCTGAAAGCCAAGCAGCAGGCGCTTACAAACCCGGCATTTAAGCAGCCCCTTCATTATAAAATGACAGAAGAAGGCGTGGAGGTATCCCAGGGGGATATGGTGGAATTCCAGAAGTGGGAGGATATGGTGAAGGCGGTTTCCACAGGCCGGAGCATCATCCTCTATACGACAAGAATCAATGCCAGCATTTTTCCAAGGAGGGATTTAAAGGACAGCCTTACCAAGGCGGTGGAAATGATCTCCACGCATATGCCTCCCAAAAAAGTGAACATCCGGATGTAGCAGGAGGATTGACTATAATGAAAACAGAACAAATCGAAAGCTTCTGCCCCGAAGACACCTTTGCGCTGGGAGAAAAGATAGGCAGATTGGCCGAACCCGGTACGGTGCTTACCTTAGTCGGTGATTTGGGCGTGGGCAAAACGGTTTTTACCCAGGGTGTTGCGGCGGGACTGGGGATCCGGGAGCCGGTTAACAGCCCCACCTTTACCATAGTCCAGATATACGAGGAAGGGCGGATGCCTTTTTATCATTTTGACGTGTACCGTATCGGTGATGTGGAAGAGATGGAAGAGATCGGCTATGAGGATTGTTTCTATGGAAACGGCCTTTGCCTTATTGAATGGGCCAATCTCATAGAAGAGATCCTGCCCCCCTCTTATACCCGGGTGAAAATCGAAAAAGACTTGAAAAAGGGTTTTGATTATCGTAAAATCACCCTGACAAGGAAGGAAGCGAATCAGGAATGAAAATAGTAGCCATAGACAGTTCAGGGCTGGTAGCCAGTGTGGCGGTGACCGAAGATGACAATCTGATTGCGGAATACACCACCAATTATAAAAAAACCCATTCCCAGACCCTGCTTCCCATGCTGGATGAAGTGAAGAAAATGATTGAGCTGGATTTATCCACCCTCGATGCCATAGCGGTATCTGCCGGACCTGGTTCCTTCACCGGACTCCGTATAGGATCCGCAACAGCAAAAGGACTGGGGCTTGCTTTGAATAAGCCTCTGATCGGGGTGCCTACCGTGGATGCGCTGGCGATGAACCTCTATGGGACGGATCAGATTATCTGTCCCCTGATGGATGCCAGACGGAGCCAGGTTTATACCGGTATATACCGCTTTGTCCCTGTAAATAAAAGCGGAACGGAACATACCGCCTCCCCCCGGGATACACAGGATACCCTGGAAATCCAATATAGCCTGGATATCCTGGAGCCTCAGTGCGTGGTGCCGGTGGAAGAAATCACAGATAAGCTGAACCGGCTTCCCGGTGATGCCGGGGTTATCTTTTTAGGAGACGGCGTCCCTGTTTTCCGGGAAAAGCTGGCGGAACTGATGCGCCGTCCTTATACGTTTGCACCGGCCCTGTGCAACCGGCAGCGTGCGGCTGCCGTCGCTGTCCTGGCAGCCGGATATGCCAAAGAGGGGAAAATGGTACCCGCCTATGCGTATGTCCCGGAATATCTCCGCCCCTCCCAGGCGGAACGGGAACGCAGCGAAGCCAGGAAAATGGCGGGAGAGCAGGCGGGAGACGCCATGATGAGCAAAGGGACCTTCTCCAAACAAAAAAAATCCGGTTCCGGGGAAAGCGGAGGCTGAACATGACGATTCGCAGAATGGTCAGAGACGATCTCACCCAGGCCGCCGCACTGGAAGAAAAGTGCTTCGGGACGGATGCCTGGTCCCTGCAGGCATTTGCCGATGCGCTGGAAGATGCCAACACCCTGTACTTATCCGGTGTGGAAGAGGGAACCCTGGTAGCCTACTGCGGGATCTGGAAATCCTTTGAGGACGGGGATATCACCAATGTGGCAGTGGAGGAAATACACAGGAAAAAAGGGTATGCCCGCCTGCTGCTTAAGCAGCTGATGGAAGAAGCGTCACTCTCCGGTGTGGAAAATTTCACACTGGAGGTCCGGGAAAGCAATCTGCCGGCTATCCGCCTGTACGAGTCTTTAGGTTTTGTGACGGAAGGCGTCAGAAAGGATTTTTACAGAAATCCAAAGGAAAATGCGCTTATTATGTGGAAGAGATAGCCAGCGCATGGAATAATTACCGCTGTTTTTCGACAAAAATTTACGTTATAATGAATAAAAACGGAAAGCGTAAAATACGCGGATTGGAGTGACCATGCGGATATATCAGGATAATAATAATACCCAGCTCATATCGGTTATTTGCAACCGGTGCAAAAAAGAGTTAAAAGTGGAAAACGGAATACTGAAAGAAGGCTGTTTTGAAGTAAAACATGCCTTCGGGTATTTCAGTGACAAGGACGGACAGGTGTACCATTTTGACCTGTGCGAACAATGTTTTGATAAAATGCTCGCAGAATTTCAGGTGCCTGCTGAAGTAAAGGAGGCAAAGGAGCTTCTGTAGCGGATTGGAGTAATACGTATAAATGCTGGATGTATGCTTACTGGGAACCGGAGGGATGATGCCCCTGCCTTACAGGTGGCTCACGTCTCTTATGGCCCGTTATAACGGAAAAAGTATCATGATCGACTGCGGGGAAGGAACACAGATCGCCATGAAGGAGAAGGGCTGGAGCCCCAAGCCGGTGGATATTATCTGCTTTACCCATTACCACGCGGATCATATCAGCGGCCTGCCGGGAATGCTTCTCACCATGGGAAATGCCGAACGCACGGAACCGCTGCTTCTGATCGGCCCCAAGGGGCTTGCCCGGGTGGTGAATTCCCTGCGTGTCATTGCCCCGGAGCTGCCTTTTCCTATTGAATACCTGGAACTGACGGAGCCGGAGCACAGGATACCCTTTGACGGTTTTTGTATCGAAGCCTTCCGGGTAAACCATAATGTGATCTGCTATGGCTATAATATCGTTGTGGAACGGATCGGCCGCTTCCAGCTGGAAAAGGCCCAGGAACTGGATATCCCCAAGCAGTATTGGAGCCGCCTGCAGAAAGGGGAAACGATAGAAACCTCGGACGCAGTCTATACCCCGGATCTGGTTCTGGGACCTCCCAGAAAAGGGATTAAGCTGACCTACTGTACGGATACCAGACCCACGGAAGGAATTGTCAAAAATGCGGCGGGTGCCGATCTCTTTATATGTGAAGGCATGTATGGGGAACCGGAAAAGAAGGACAAAGCGCGGGAATACAAGCACATGACCTTCCTGGAAGCCGCGGATATGGCAAAACGCGCCCGGGTAAAGCAGATGTGGCTGACCCATTACAGCCCTTCCCTTACCAGGCCGGAGGAGTATATGGACGGTGTCCGCAAGATCTTTCCCCAGGCTGTCGCCGGGAAAGACGGGAAAAGCACAGACCTCCTTTTTGAAGAATAACGGAGAAAGTTTATGGAAAAAGAAGATATTTATATTCTCGCAGTGGAAAGCTCCTGTGATGAGACCGCGGCCTCTGTTGTCAGAAATGGCAGGGAGGTTCTTTCCAATGTTATCTATTCCCAGATTGATCTGCACACCCTGTACGGCGGAGTGGTTCCTGAGATCGCATCCAGAAAACATATAGAAAAGGTAAACCAGGTCATAGAAAAGGCTCTTTCCGATGCCGGAATCACCTTAAAGGAAGTGACCGCTGTAGCGGTAACCTATGGCCCGGGCCTGGTAGGCGCGCTCCTGGTTGGAGTATCCGCAGCCAAAGCCATAGCCTTTGCTGCGGACAAGCCTTTGGTGGGAGTCCATCATATAGAAGGGCATATCAGCGCCAATTATATAGAAAACAAAGAACTGGAGCCTCCTTTTATCTGCCTTGTTGTTTCCGGCGGACACTCCCATCTGGTCGTGGTAAAGGATTACGGGGAATATGAAATAATAGGAAGAACAAGGGATGATGCCGCGGGAGAAGCCTTCGACAAGATTGCCAGGGCCATCGGACTTGGTTATCCCGGAGGCCCCAAGATCGATAAAGTATCCAAAGAGGGCAATCCGGATGCCATCCGTTTTCCCCGTGCCAAAGTGGACGGCAGTACATATGATTTCAGCTTCAGCGGCTTGAAATCCGCAGTGCTGAACTATCTGAATTCCTGTGAAATGAAAGGGATTGCCGTTAACCAGGCAGATGTTGCGGCTTCTTTCCAGAAAGCGGTAATCGACGTCCTGGTGGGACATTCCATGGATGCTGTTTCCCAGTATCATTTTAAAAAGTTCGCCATTGCCGGCGGTGTGGCTTCCAATACCTCACTGCGTGCCGCATTCGAAAAAGCCTGCAGGGAAAAAGGGCTGGAATTCTATCATCCTTCTCCTGTGTATTGTACCGATAACGCGGCCATGATCGGAGTGGCAGGCTATTATGAATACTGCAAAGGAACACGCCATGGCTGGGATTTGAATGCAGTTCCCAACCTGAAGCTGGGCGAAAGGATTTAGAAACGGGGGATGGTTTATGAAGGAAAAAACAGCCGCGGTGGTCCTTGCTGCCGGTAAAGGGAAACGGATGAACAGCGATATTCCCAAACAATATATGCTGCTGCGGGATAAACCCGTTCTTTATTATTCCCTGAAGGTATTCCAGGAAAGCTTTGTGGATGAAATCGTTCTCGTAGCGGAAAAGGGAGAGGAAGAGTTCTGCCGGAAAGAAATTATTGAAAAATACGGATTTACCAAAGTTAAGCATATAGCAGCAGGCGGGACCGAACGCTATTTCAGCGTGGCAAACGGCCTGGAGGCAGTATCACAAGACTGTGATTACATATATATCCATGACGGTGCCAGACCATTTGTTACACAAGCTATTATAAAACAAGCGCTGGCGGAAGTAAGAACCCATAAAGCCTGTGTGGCCGCAATGCCGGTAAAGGACACGATCAAAATTGCGGACGAACAGGATTTTGCCGTATCCACTCCAAGAAGGGATCTGGTCTGGATGATGCAGACTCCACAGGTATTTCAGGCATCTCTGATCCGCGGGGCTTACCGCAAGCTGTTATCGGAAGAAAAAAAGCTGCGCAGCCAGGGAGTACAAATCACCGATGATGCCATGGTGGTGGAAACCCTCCTCAGCCATCCCGTCAAATTGTTCCGGGCCTCCTATGAGAATATCAAGATAACAACACCGGAAGATTTACTGATTGCAGACGGCATTTTGGAAAAAAGAATCTGATTTTGTAAATATTAAAGAATGGCCCTGCCCTTCATATGCAGTAAATACGGGAAAAATTCCTCTTTCGAAAAAATAATTAAAAATAATGGAAAAAATGTGTTGACACTGAGGGGCTTTTTCGCTATAATAACTTTTGCACTGCTGAGGAACACAAAAAAACAACCCATTGTTTTGCACAATTGAAAACAAATGGAGAGGTATCGAAGTGGTCATAACGAGGCGGTCTTGAAAACCGTTTGTCCGCAAGGGCGCGTGGGTTCGAATCCCACCCTCTCCGTTAGCGTAAACCGCTGCGGAAATCAGGCTGAATGATTTTCGGGACACAATAAAAATAAATAGCGGGTTAAACCGCATAAGTTGATTGAATCAGCTTGCTTGGAGAAGTACCCAAGAGGCCGAAGGGACACCCCTGGAAAGGGTGCAGGTCGTTAATAGCGGCGCGAGGGTTCAAATCCCTCCTTCTCCGTTCGCAGTTCTTCTATACAAATAGAAATATCTGCGTGGGCTTATGGCAAATGTCTGCCGATAGATAACAGACAGAGAATCTAAGCTCTGAACCTTGACAAATAAACAGTAATGCAACCCTGAAAATTCTAAAAAAGAAAAT